>NZ_CABFLM010000043.1 GCF_901873365.1 uncultured Aggregatibacter sp. | reverse complement strand
GTGCAACTTGTTGCACGAATAATTAACCTCGATGCGTAATTCACGATTTCATGCGTAGCGTGCATCTTGATGCACGATCAAATTACGCACGGAACGTTATTTAACTCTTTCAGGTATTCATGATTTCGTGCAACAAGTTGCACGCTACGATTCACTAAAATAGTGATATGAAAATAAACACGCTTACCAGTTTTCACAAGCCCCTTGAGGTGGTTGTGAAGTATAGGCCCTTATAGGGGAGCCTAAAAGTGCGGTCGAAATTTACTTTAAATGCTATAATTCAGGTTCGTTTAATACGTTAAGTAACGTCAAACGCTTACGATAATTTTTCAAGACACTATCGATATGTGACTGTGGCATAAATGATTGCGAATAAATCCGCTCGACCTTCTCTCTTTCTTGTGTAATTTCAGGAATGAATTTTTGAATAATCACATTCTTACTTAATCCAATATTTTCCCCAAACTCGACAAAATCATCGCCGATATATTCGCCGTAGAGAAAGACTTTTCCCGAGCGGACTAAATTGCGCATAGCGATACTCCTAATGTTTGAGCGACAAGAAAAACGGTGGTAAATCGAACTTGGCTTGGATCTTGAAATAAGCGATTTAGCGTAGAAATAGACACGCCGGTTTGCAACTCCAACATACTCAGCTCAATACCAAGTGATTTCCGTTTATCATTTAGCATTTTCCAAATGCCTTGAGATCAGTAATTTTTCCGGCATAAAGCTGTTGCCTTAATAATCTACCTCCTCAAAGGGAGATGATTCATTCAAGTGAGCTGACAATGATGCCGTATCTGCACAATATGAAAATACAGAATAAAGTTGTGCTAATGCTTGGTTTATGAAACAATTTGTCGCTATTTAGTGTAAAAAATGAGACAGATTAAGGGATACGATAGTGATCGATTTCGATGGCTACCGTCCGAATGTAGGCATTGTTATTTGTAACGACAAAGGGCAAGTGCTGTGGGCGAAGCGATACGGACAGAATTCTTGGCAATTTCCGCAAGGGGGCATTAATGATAACGAAACTCCCGAGCAAGCCATGTTTAGAGAATTATTTGAAGAAGTGGGGCTAACGCCTAAAGATGTGCGTGTGCTATATGCGTCTAAACAGTGGTTACGTTATAAATTACCGAAGCGTTTATTGCGTCACGATTCCAAACCGATGTGTATCGGGCAGAAGCAACGTTGGTTTTTATTGCAGTTAGTGACTGATATCAAGAATATCAATATGCAGTGCAGTAAAACGCCCGAATTTGACGGATGGCGTTGGGTGAGTTTTTGGTATCCGGTGCGTCAAGTGGTGTCTTTTAAAAAAGAGGTTTATCGTAAAGCCATGAAAGAGTTTGCGGCAGTGTTATTTGAGGAAAACAGTAAAGCCTTGTCGCAGACTGAAACCTCAACTGTCGGCGACAAGAAACCCGCGTTCTCTTCTCACAAGCAACATTATTCTAAATCGCCCAAACGCACACCGCGTAAATATAGAGGATAATTATGTTAACCTTCTTTCTCTTCTGCTTACTTGCCGGTTGTGCTGCCGGCTTCTTGTCGGGGCTTTTCGGCATTGGCGGCGGCATGGTGATTGTACCGATGATGGTTTATCTACTGCCGATTGTGGGCGTGCCGGATTCATTGCTCATGTCCACCGCACTTGGCACGTCTTTTGCCACCATCGTGGTTACCGCGTTTTCCTCCGCACAACGACACCACAAACTTGGCAACGTGGTTTGGTCAACGTTGAAATATTTTGCGCCCGCGTTAATGATTAGCGCCTTTATTTCCGGGCAATACATCAGTAAATTGCCACCTGAAATTTCCGGTAAGTTATTTGCCTGCTTAGTCACCTATCTGGCGATTAAAATGATTTTGTCCATTAAGCCGAAAAATCTCGATCCGAACAAAAAAATCACGCCTTTATCCTCAATTATCGGCGGTGCTTTAATCGGTATAATATCAAGCGTTGCCGGTATTGGTGGCGGCGGCTTTATCGTGCCATTTTTAAATTCACGCAATGTGGACATTAAAAAGGCCATCGGCACCTCCGCATTTTGTGGCATGTTAATGGGCATTTCCGGTATGTTGAGCTTCATGCTGAGCGGTTGGGGAACACCGGGCATGCCGAATTATTCCATTGGTTTTGTGTATCTTCCTGCGGTCTTAGGCATTACCGTCACCTCATTTTTTACTTCCAAACTCGGCGCCAATATGACCAATCGATTACCGGTGCCGACCTTGAAGAAAGGATTTGCTGCCTTTTTAATTGTGGTGGCAATTAATATGTTATTGAAATAAGGAAAGTTATGAGTTCAGATTATTTAGTTCTCCCCCATTTCGACCCGGCAATTTTTGAATTTGGCCCGATTGGCTTGCGCTGGTACGGTTTAATGTATTTACTTGGTTTTATTTTCGCCCGCTGGCTTGGCGTACGTCGTGCCAAACAGCCAAACAGCGGTTGGACGGTAGATCAAGTGGACTCTTTGCTATTTAACAGCTTTATGGGGATTTTCTTCGGCGGACGAATCGGCGATGTTTTCTTTTATAATCTGGATCGTTTTTTACAGGATCCGCTTTATTTATTCCGTGTTTGGGAAGGGGGCATGTCTTTCCATGGCGGTTTAATCGGTGTGATTATCGCCATGATTATCACCTCTAAGATACAAAAGCGTCGCTTTTGGGCAACGGCTGATTTTATGGCACCCTTAATTCCATTCGGACTCGGCATGGGGCGTATTGGTAATTTCATTAACCTTGAATTATGGGGACGTCAAACTGATGTGCCTTGGGCGATGATTTTCCCAACGGATCCGTTGCTCTTGCCTCGCCATCCGTCTCAGTTATATGAAGCGGTATTGGAGGGTTTAGTGTTGTTCTTGATTCTCAATGGGTTTATTCGCAAACCACGTCCGACAGGTTCTGTGGCTGGGTTGTTCCTTATCAGCTACGGGTTTTTCCGTTTTATCGTTGAATATGTGCGCGAACCGGATGTAGAACTTTTCCTCAATGTGATCACGCGCGGGCAGTTACTTTGCGTGCCTATGATTGTGGGGGGCATTGCCATTATGCTTTGGGCATATCGCAAAAGTGCGGTGCAAAAATCCGTTAAATAATGCCTTTGGCATGATTTCATTTTCTTCATGTTATTACATAAACGACCGACTTCTGATTAAAAGTCGGTCGTTTTGTATTGGCTTGCCTATGCACCAATCCACGCCAAGAACTCCTCCTCACTCAACACCTGCACGCCTAATTCTGCTGCTTTGCTGAGTTTGGAACCTGCCGCTTCACCGGCGATAACATAGTCGGTTTTGGCTGAAACACTGCCGCTGACTTTAGCACCAAATTGTTGTAACAGCGCTTTGGCATCGTTGCGTCCCATTTGGGAAAGTGTGCCGGTGAGCACCACAGTCTTGTCTTTGAATGGATTTTCTTTCGCTTCCTGTACTTCAACGGTTTCCCAATGTATGCCTTGGGCGATGAGGTCATTCACCACCGCAACATTGTGTTCTTCACGCCAGAATACAAAAATGCGATTTGCCACGACTTCGCCCACATCAGGCACTTGTTGTAGCTGTTCTAAATCGGCATTTTGTAAGGCTTCTAAGGTTTTGAAATGGTTTGCCAGATTTAATGCGGTGGCTTCACCCACATCACGAATACCCAACGCAAAGATAAAACGGGCAAGGGTCGTGTGTTTGGCTTTTTCTAAGCTGGCTAATGCATTTTCAGCCGATTTCGGCCCCATACGTTCCAAGCGGATGAGAGTGGTTAAATCCAACTTGAACAAATCTGCCGGGGTATGAACCAATTCGCGATCCACCAGTTGCTCAATCAGTTTGGCACCTACACCGTCAATGTCCATGGCTTTGCGTGAGACGAAATGTTTTAGCGCTTCTTTGCGTTGTGCCGCGCAGAATAACCCGCCGGTGCAACGTGCCACCGCTTCGCCTTCAATGCGTACGATTAAGGAATCGCACACCGGACAGTGTGTTGGAAAAACAATTTGGCGCGCATTGGCCGGGCGTCGATCGTGTACGACGCCAATAATTTGTGGAATCACATCGCCGGCGCGACGAATAATCACCGTATCGCCGATAGCAATGTTGAGGCGCTCGATCTCGTCGCCATTATGTAAGGTTGCGTTACTTACCGTTACACCGGCAACGAATACCGGTTGTAGTTTAGCCACAGGCGTGATGGCACCGGTTCGACCGACTTGGAATTCCACGTCATTTAACACTGTCAGTTCCTCTTGGGCTGGAAACTTGTAAGCAATTGCCCAACGCGGTGCTTTGGAAATAAAGCCCAGTCTTTGTTGCAATTCAATGTCATTGACTTTTAATACCGTACCGTCAATGTCATAGCCCAAGGCACTGCGTTTTTCCATCATAGTGCGGTAGAAATTCAGCACGTTTTCAATGCCATCGCATAAACGGATCTCGCTATTTACCGGCACACCGACGGATTTCAACCATTGTAGGCGTTCATAGTGTGTTGGCGGCAAATCTACGCCTTCGGCAATGCCAATGCTGTACGCATTGAGCATTAATGGACGTTGGCTAGTGATTTTCGGATCCAATTGGCGTAAGGAACCTGCCGCCGCATTACGTGGGTTAGCAAAGGTTTTTTCGCCCTGTTCCAAGGCGCGTTCATTTAAGCGCTCGAAACCCTCGTGCGGCATAAACACTTCACCACGCACTTCCAAGCGTGCTGGCAGATTATCTGTTAGTAATTGCAACGGAATGTTGCGAATGGTACGAATGTTTTGCGTAATGTCTTCACCTGTTGTGCCATCACCACGGGTTGCCGCTTGGGTCAGCACACCATTCACATACAAAATACTGACTGCCAATCCGTCCAATTTAGGTTCGCAACAAAATGTCAATGGTTCTGGCACAAGTCCTAAACGATCTTGAATACGTTTCACGAACGCCAGAAATTCCTCATCCGAAAAGGCATTATCCAACGAGAGCATCGGAAGTTCATGTTTAATTTGCGCAAATTCTGATAACGGACGAGCACCCACGCGCTGGGTCGGCGAATCGGCGGTGATCAATTTGGGATGTTGTTGTTCTAAGGCTTTGAGCTGATGAAATAAGCGATCGTATTCGCTGTCGGGAATCTGCGGATCGTCTAACACATGATATTGATATTCGTGATAACGCAGGGTTTTTCTCAGATCGTCAATTTGTTGTTGGATTGAAGTTGTCATTGTTATTCCATAAAAAATAATCAAAAAAAACGACCACACTTTAGGGCGGCAAATTGAAGAGGGCAATGTGATGCACCTTGTCTAAACTATGGCGCGAGGACATCAAGCCGTTCAGTGAAAATACGGCACATTATAAGGGAAAAGCACGCTAACCAAGCAGTACTAATCAAATTTTCCACTGACTTTTTAGGCGATTTTTTGGTTCTACGGCGTTATTGTGCAAACTTCTACGGCGGATTCTGATAGAATAGCCCAACTTAAATCAATCGATAACCCATGAACCCATAGGAAAAATATGAAATTTATTGATGAAGCTTTGATTCGTGTCGAAGCCGGGGACGGAGGCAATGGTTGTGCCAGTTTCCGTCGTGAAAAATATATCCCGAAAGGCGGGCCGGACGGTGGCGATGGCGGCGATGGTGGTGATGTTTATTTAGTGGCGGATGAAAATTTAAATACGTTAATTGACTACCGATTTGAAAAACGTTTCGCTGCCGAACGTGGCGAAAATGGTCGCAGTGCAAATTGCACCGGACACCGCGGCAAAGACATTACATTACGCGTGCCGGTGGGGACGCGTGCTATTGATAACGACACCCAAGAAGTCATCGGCGATTTAACCCAAAACGGCATGCGATTATTGGTTGCCAAAGGCGGTTATCATGGGCTTGGCAACACGCGTTTTAAATCCTCTATCAACCGTGCGCCACGTCAAAAAACCATGGGCACCCCCGGGGAAAAACGCGATTTATTATTAGAGCTTATGTTACTTGCGGATGTAGGTATGCTGGGCTTACCTAATGCCGGTAAATCCACCTTTATCCGTGCCGTTTCCGCCGCTAAACCGAAAGTCGCGGATTACCCGTTCACCACCTTAGTGCCAAGTTTAGGCGTGGTGAAAGTGGACGATAACCGCAGCTTCGTGGTAGCCGATATTCCGGGCTTAATTGAAGGCGCCTCCGAAGGCGCTGGCTTAGGCATCCGCTTTCTAAAACATTTGGAACGTTGCCGCGTATTGATTCACCTGGTGGATATTCACCCAATCGATGAATCCGATCCGGCGGACAATGTGGCGATTATCGAATCGGAATTGTTTCAATACAGCGAGTCCTTGGCTGAAAAACCGCGTTGGTTAGTCTTCAATAAAATCGATACCATGAGCGATGAAGAAGCCCATGAACGCGCAGAAGCGATAGCAGAACAGCTCGGTTGGGAAGAGGATTATTATTTGATTTCTGCCGCTACCGGCAAAAACGTGCCACAGCTTTGCCGTGATATTATGGACTTCTTGGAAGCTAACCCACGCGAAATAGAGGTCGCGCCGGTTGAAAACGAAGAAGTGAAATTCAAGTGGGAAGAGTATCATCAAGCGCAATTAGAAAATGCCGATATTGATGATGAAGACGATGATGACTGGGATGACTGGTCGGAGGAAGACGAAGAGGGCGTAGAAATTATTTATAAGCCCTAATCCGATATAAAATGGGGTGAGCCTAGAGAATAGGCTCTCCCTATTGTCAATTTGTCAACAGACAGTTTAAACATGCCTACTGTGAAACAGTATTCTTCTGACTTGCTAAAATATTCCCTAAATTCATTTCCAACCAATCCACCAACTCAAACATTTTATTGGATGCCTGCGCGCCGAATTCCGTTAAGGTGTAATCCACTTGTGGCGGCACTGTGTTGTAGGATTTGCGAATTAACATGCCGTCCGCTTCCAGTTCTTGTAGCGTTTTTGTCAACATACGTTCACTCACACCATCAATAGCTCGGCGAAGTTCACTAAAACGCTTGGTGCCGGAATGCAAACTCACCAATACCAACGCCCCCCAACGACTGGTTAAATGCTGCAAAATTTGCCGGGAAGGACAGGCAGAAGCCAACACATTGCCACGCTCAACACTTTTTTCCATTTTTATTTCCTTAAAAATCAATAGATTAAAAATTATTTTCAAAAAATTTCAAAACTTACGTTTATGTAAGTACTTCTAAAAAGTAAGTATTGAAATATAATACGTCACATCAAGCGAACAAGCAAATGTTCAAACATCATTTCAACTTAACGAGAAGGAAAACATCATGACAACGAAAACTATCGCAATTACCGGTGCAACAGGTCGATTCGGCGCAATCGCGTTAAATTTATTAAAAGCCCAAAACGCCAACGTCATCGCACTTGTGCGTTCCCCGGAAAAAATTTCCGGCGTAGAAGCCCGCAAATTTGATTATTCAAAAACAGAAGGCCAAGTAGAAGCGTTACAAGACGTGGATACGTTAATTTTAGTCTCAAGCAGTGAAGTGGGGCAGCGAATTCAACAACATAAAAATGTGATTGAAGCGGCAAAAAAAGCCGGTGTAAAACACATTATTTACACCAGCTTACTCGGTGCCACTAACGACAATACGGTAAAATCCCTTGCCGGTGAACACGTTGAAACCGAAGCCGCCTTAAAAGCCTCCGGCATCACTTATACGATTTTACGCAATGGCTGGTACACAGAGAACTACACGGCTTCAATTCCAGCAGCATTAGCAAACAATGCTTTCTACGGTTCAGCAAAAAACGGAAAAATTTCCTCCGCACTTCGTGCAGAACTTGCAGAAGCGGCCGTAAATATTGCTTTAGGTGAGGGCCATGAAAACCAAACTTACGAGCTTGCCGGATCAACCAGCTGGACATTAGCCGACCTTGCTGCAGAAATCAGCAAACAAACAGGTAAAGAAATCCCTTACGTAGATATTCCGGCAGAAGACTACGCCACTGCGCTTGTTCAAGTAGGCTTAGACGCGGGCTTTGCAGGTTTAATTGCACAATGGGATGTGGATGCGTCAAACGGTGCATTATTCTCAGAAGACAAAACCCTTGAGAAATTGCTTGGACGTCCAACAGCAGGATTGGATGTAGCGGTGAAACAAGCTTTATCCCACTAATAACATTTGACTAAAACAAGGTGCGGTTATTATCGCACCTTTTTAAATGGCGTTTGTTTATTCGGGGAGTAATAAAAATAAGGAGAATGATCTGCCCCCAAAAAAGTTAGACTGATTTAGTTCAAGGACTGAGTTCTGTAATTCACAGGGCTGAGTCCTTTTAGTTTCCCCTGAATACGCTCATGGTTGTAATAATGAATGTACTCGAGGATTGTTTTTCCAGTTGTTTGAACGTCTCAAATAGCTTACCGTAATAATATTCCGTTTTTAATCGTCCTTTTGCTTCATGATTCTGTCCCTCATATCAAATATTGTCTTATTTTAGCACCTCACCAAAAATTTTCGAATAAATATTGACTTTAACCTTAGGTCAAGGTTTATGATTCGTGCTAATTCAGTTATCACATAGGAGAAAAACATGAAAAAACTTATGACTTTTATCACACTTAGCGCTGCTGCAGTTTCAATTTATGCCCAAGCTAATGAACAACCGCATCAAGCACACATGAATATGCCAATGTCGACAGATTCTGCAATGCAACAAGAATTAATGCAAGGTATGAATCAAATGCATCAAGACATGATGGCAGCTGCGCAATATAAAGATCCTGATGTTGCTTTTGCAGCAGGTATGTTGCCACACCATATTGGCGCAGTAAAAATGGCGGAAGTTGAATTAAAATACGGAAAAGATCCTGAGATGCGTAAGCTTGCTGAGAATATTATTAACGCACAACAAGCGGAAATTGAACAAATGCAAAAATGGCTTAAAGCACACAATAAAAAAGCTCCGTAAAATGATCTGACCCTAAAAGTTAGACTGATTTAGTTCAAGGACTGAGTTCTGTAATTCACAGAGCTCAGCCCTTTTAGTTTCCCCTGAATGCGCTCATGGTTGTAATAATGAATGTACTCATGAATCGTTTTTTCCAGTTGTTAGAACGTCTCAAATCATTTACCGTAATAACATTCCGTTTTTAATCGTCCAAAGAAGCTTTCCATCACACTATTATCTAAACAATTTTCCTTCCTTGACATACTCTGTTGAATGCCATTCTCTCGTAAAATCGCCTGATAACCGACCATTTGATACTGCCATCCTTGGTTAGAATGCAAAATGATTTTTGTGCCTTCAAGCCTTGTTACAGCTTGTACCACGTTAAGTTTAAATTCAGGTGAGTAATTTCACTTCTTATCCAGCGCTGTTAACCTATTGATTCTACTATGATTAAATTGGTTAACCCAATATTCTGATGTTGTTTCGGCAAGTTGAAAATGCCTGCGGGTAAGTGAACGATTTTTACTATTTTGAAGATAAAATTCGATGACTTGTTGTTTGAAAAGAAAATTGTATTTGGTCATAAAAAATCTGCACCTTAGTTAGTTGGTTGTTTAGTCCAACTGTTGGGGTACAGATCATGTTTTGAATTAATTAATGCACAAGACAAATTAGAAGCTACAGGCAAGGCAAAAATCACGCCGGCGTTTAATTTACCATCTAAATTTGTGTTACACACCGTCGGACCAATTATCTACGAAAACGTCAATGAAACTGACCGCACTTTGCTTGCCGATTGCTACCGTTCTTGCTTAGAACTCGCCAAAATAAACGATCTAAACTCTGTCGCATTTTGTTGTATTAGCGCAGGCGAATTTCGTTTTCCAAATCAATTAGCAGCAGAAATTGCGGTAGAAACCGTGCGAGCATTTTTGGACAAAAATCCGAAAATGAAGGTGGTGTTTAATGTGTTTAAAGAGGTAGATTGGGCGATTTATGAAAAACTATTGGCAAGATAATCAAGAAAGTGCGGTTGATTTTAAAAATGTTTTACACCAACCGCACTTTTTATTTTCAAATACTTCCCGCCTTTTCAATTACCAAAATCCGTGCTTCGCCTTGCGGGTGGGCAATGTGTTCAGTACCAATACCTGCATAGCATCGTAGCGTGCAACTTGTTGCACGAAATCGTAAATGCCTGAAAGGGTTAAATAACGTTCCGTGCTTGGTTTGGTCGTGCATCAAGATGCACGCTACGCATGAAATCATGAATTACGCATTGAGGTTAATCCTTCGTGCAACAAGTTGCACGCTACACATGAAATCATGAATTACGCATTGAGGTTAATCATTCGTGCAACAAGTTGCACGCTACACATGAAATCATAAATTACGCATTGAGGTTAATTATTCGTGCAACAAGTTGCACGCTACGTACGAAATCATGAATTGCGCATTGAGGTTAATTATTCATGCAACAGATAGCCAGACTTTGGCTGGCTATAAGAAAAAAATGCGGTCAAAATTTACCGTGAATTTTGACCGCACTTGGGATGAAAGGATTAGTGGGTTTTCAATTTGCTCCAATATTTTTCATAAATATCGACAGCTTCGCCCACATCACTTTGGATAATGCCTTTTTCCACTTCCGCTGCCGGTGGGAATAAAGTTGGATTTTCCGCCATAGCCGGTTCTAACAAGGCTTTCACCCCATTATTTGGCATAGAATAACCCAATCGTTCCAACACCACTTTGGCATTTTCAGGACGCAATAGGAAGTCAATGAATTTATAGGCATTTTCGACATTTTTTGCGCTTTTTGGAATCGCGTAGTTATCCATCCAGAAAATCGCGCCTTCTTTCGGATACACAAAAACAATTTTGTCGTTTTCTTTATGCGCTAAATAAGCGGAACCATTCCAAATCATGCCTAATGACACCTCGCCTTGCACGTAAGGCAATTCCGGCGAATCGGAGTTAAACACCGCCACATTTGGCAGCAGTTTCACCAAACGTTCATAAGCTGCCTTAATCTCTTCTTCATTGGTGGTATTCGGTGATTTGCCGTCTAACAATAACGCAATATGAAATACTTCGCGCGCATCACTGGTCAGCAATACTTTGCCTTTGTATTCAGGATTCCATAAATCCGCCCAGCTGGTGATTTTGCTTGGGTCAATATCTTCGGAATTCACCGCTAATCCCGTTAAGCCGTAAACATAAGGTAAGGAATACTCGTTGTTCGGATCGAAGTCTTTATGCAATAAATTGTCCGGAATTTGTTTGAAATTGCTTAACTTACTGTGATCGAGCTTTTGCAACATACCGTCTTTCGCCATTTTGTTCACATAATAGCTGGACGGAAACACCAAATCATAACCGGCGTTATCGGAAATCAGTTTGAGTTTGGCATACATTTCTTCGTTGCTTTCAAAGGTGGAATAAATCACTTCAATACCGGTTTCTTTGGTAAATTCAGCAACAAGACTGGAAGGGACGTAATCGGTCCAGTTATAAACGTACAGTTTTTCTTGCGCAAAGGCGGTGGTGGAAAGGAGAGTCAGCGTCAAGCCGAGGGTTTTAAGCGTTTTTGCAAACAAATTTTTCAATTTATTGTCCTCCAAAGCTAATCATAGCGAGTGGTTAATTTTCATAAAAGAATTGAGTAAAAACTCGGCGGGCAGTATAGCAGATTTTTAGGTTTTGTCCTGCTCTTTCAGGTGGAAGGCGTTAAGCAGAAAAATGCCTTCATACAAAACAGACCGATATGCACGCTTCCGCATTCGGTCTGTTTTCGGGATCGGTAATCAAATTAGTGTGAATTGAAGATTGTCAAACCAAACCCTAATCCTTGCAAAAAGCGATGTTCAAGCAGCAGTTCGTTTTTGATTAATGGGTTATGTTGCAAGTAATCCGCTGAAAATTGCAACGTCCAATGATGCAAAGTGCGGTCGATTTTTAAGGCGATTTCTTCTGTCTTTTCTGTGGCTTGGCGGGAACGATTAAGAATAATCGCCAAGCGCAAGATCCGAATCAACGCCAACACATCTTTTTCATGATAACGGGAGAATTTGAACATTTCCGGTAATTTAAAATTCCCCATGTGATAACGCACCAGCGTGGAAAGAAGACGATGTTGTTCGTTGTCGTAACCCGGTAATTCGGTGTTATATAAAATATACGCAGAATGTTTTTGCAGGTTTTTGTGGTTGATCACAATGCCCACCTCATGCAAGCGAGCCGCCCAAAACAGAACGTCTTGCATGTCGTCAATCAGTTCCGGATTTTGCCAACATGAATATTGTCCGAATAACAATGCGGCGGTTTGATACACCCGCTCCGCCTGCGCTTGGTCGATATTAAATTGTTCCGCTAAGCCTAATGCGGTGCGCTCACGAATGTTATTGACCTGAAAATTTTTTTCTAGGCTATACATCACGCCTTCACGCAATGCACCATCGGAATAACGCATTTTTTCGATTTGGAAATTTTCAAATATCGCTTTTAAAATCGCCAAGCCGGGAACAAACACATCAGCGCGATCAGGATTTAAGCCATGCAATTTCAGTTCGTTAAAATGAGAAAACTGCAAGGTTTGTTGAATAAGGTGATCCAACCGTTCTACGGTGATAATACCGTCCGAATCGATATTTTCACTGATTACTTGATGCACGGTTTTAATCGTCCCCGATGAACCGAGCACCGACTGCCAACCCAAGTTGCGATATTCCCATGCCAAATCTTCGATTTTATTCACCGCACTTTGTTTAGCTAAACGGAAATTTTCTTCGGAAATTTCGCCATTCGGGAAGAATTTCTTGGCAAAACTGACACAGCCCATGTGACGACTTTCATAAATTAAAGGGGTGAAATTATCGCCGATAATCATCTCAGTGGATCCGCCACCAATATCAATGACAAATTTTCGCCCCATTTCCGGTTGGGTGTGGCAAACCCCGGCATAAATGGTTTTAGCTTCGGTTTTGCCGCTGATGATGTTAATCGGATAAGGAAAAACGGTCGCGGCTTGACGTAAAAATTCTTCGTTATTAATGGCACGGCGTAGCGTGTAAGTGCCAACCACGCTGACATTCTCCACCGGAAAGCCTTGTAAACGTTCGGCAAACAATGCCAAGCAATTTACCCCGCGTTCAATCGCCGCTTGACTTAACACTTGATTTTCATCCAAGCCTTCCGCTAATTGTACTTTTTGTTTCAATCGCGATAACACTTGCAATGTGCCGTTGACAATGCGGGCAACGATCATATGAAAGCTGTTGGAACCGAGATCGATGGCGGCGATTTCGCGCACCTCGCCTCGTCGTGTGTGCAGTTCGCCGGCTTTGCTCAGTAAGTTTTCGTTATTCATAATTAGGGAGATTTTCTATTGGCTAAAATTCAAATTGATAGAGGAAATCAAAGGCCTGATTGACACCTGACACGGATTGTACATAAAGTTGCGGTAACAAGCGATAGCGCAATGTGACTTCGGCTAAGCCGTCAAATAGTCCAACGCCGTATTTCACTTGTAAACGCGGCGTAATGCTGCCGCTTACTACCACTTTTGAGCTGTCGCCAACCCCTTGCGTGCCGAGGTTCAAGTCATTGATACCAAATGCTTTTCCGATACCACCGACCACCTTACCTGTTTTTGCCAATCCCATGCCTAACAAGGCAGCACCAACAGAACCGCTGGATGTCGAATCACTGCTATTTTCTAATGAACGACCAGTTAAAATATAAGAAAGCGCCTGATCTTGCGGCATGCCCGGTTCAGCGAAAATCGTCACGCTTGGCGCGCTAGCGATACCGGTGACTTTCACCCCGGCGGTCACATGGCTGTCTTCCATCGCTTCCGGATTGCGAATGGCTTCAATGTTCAAAGAGGGTTGCGACGGCTGTCCCACGAAACTGATCAATCCTTTGCGAATCAATAAATCTTGACCAAAAGAGGCATAGCGCCCGTTTTTCAAATTCACTTCGCCATACAATCCCAAATTGCCGCGTTCTTGCTTCACGGAGAGTAAACCGTGCAAATTCGTATTCAACCCGTAAGCATTTAAACGGACATCATCACCGATTTTAATTTTAAGATCTGATCGGATTTCCATCCCGCCTCGTGTTTCCGATGGGATCGTTTTCGGCAAGGCTTTTGCGGTTTTTCCATCTAAAATGATCTCATCGGCACTCACTTCAACGGCGCTGTCCGGCAAGGACTCAATCGCAATTCTCGCCCATGGAATATCCACATTACCGGACAAAGACAACAATTTCGGTGAGGCACTGATTTCCACATCCGGGCTGATTTTTAAGCTCGCCATAGACGGAATATTCACTTTAAATTGATCCGCTTGCGCGCGCAAATGGGTGCGCCAATCGTTGATATTTTTCCAGTTGGCATCACCGCTAAGATGAAGACGACTCTCTACCGTTTGTAGATGACCTTTGAGCGTGGATTGCGTTCCAGTAAAGTGTAATGCCAGTTCACCGTCTTTAATATCAAACGGCAAAGAACGCATTTTGGCGGTGAGTTTATCTAAATTCACGCTTCCATTTAAGGTCGGCGCATTCAGATTACCGCCTAATGTCAGATTCGCCTTGAGTTCGCCATCAACCTTTTCATCGCTAGCTAACAATTGATTGGCAAGGCTTAAATTTAAGTTATGAATATGAAAAGTTCCACCAAGTTTACGTGCGTTAGCAATATCTTGTAAGGTTAAATCCGTGCTGATTTTGCCTTGATTGTGAATGTTCACTTCCGATTTAACCGCCAAATTATTATTGGCTAAATTTCCGTTAAGGCTAATTTGCGGAAAATCCAATTTGAGCGTGCGATTCTCCAACTTTTGCGCTAGGGAAAGATGGTTGCCTTTCACTTGCAGTTCCGCCAACATCGGTTTATCGCTAAACCAAGCCACGCGCCCCTTGCCGGAAAGATGGCCGGTGAGCATCTCCTGCGCCAAGATTTTATTCACTAACGCGAGGTCAAAACGTTTAATTTCAAATGGCACATCGCCATTCGCTCCCACCTTGAACGTTTGTGGAAAGCAGAGATCCGTGTTGCTGTGCATCCAACAATGGGCGGAAATTGTCGTCTCCGCCGTTTTATTATCAAAGGTTATCGCCACGTTTTGGTTGGTTTGGACATTGCCAAATTCCGATTTAATCATGGCTTGGCTTAACGTGCCTTGCCAACGCGCTAAAGTGCGATCGAAATTGCCGGTTAAATTCAGGTTTGCTGCCACCGGCTTGCCATCAGAAGTCAGGTGTAGCACGTGTTTTTGCTCATCGCCCGAGGCAGCAAGTTTCAGCTGGTTAATACTGATATCATTATAATGAAAACCGTTGAGGTGAAGATCCAGTTCGCCTTTTACGCGTTCTTCGCCGTTAATTTGACCTTTTATCACCGCTTGATTTAAATGCATTTGCTGAAAAGCCACGTGGTTAGCCGTGAGATCCACATCCACCTGTGGGCGCATCACATCGCCATTTAATTTTATGTGACCGGCAACGCCTGCAGATAAATCCGCCCATAACCCATGCAAATTCGGCGCATGAATGTTTAAGGTGAAATCTGATTGTTTACCCATCGAACCTTGCGCATTGATCTTATTTTCCCCATAAGTCAACACCAACTGCGGAATCGTTATCCCCTGTTGGTCGCCAGCCGTTAAACCGCCCTGTAACGCGAGAGAATGTTGTGCCAAGGTGCCTTGAATATCCACTTGTGGCACCGCCACTTGCCAACCTTTTTGATTAACCTGACCTTGTGAGCTTAACTCGCCCGATAACACGGCAGGAAACGCAGATAAATAACGACCAAGATTCATTTTGGCTAACTGCAAATGGCTATTCCATTCCACCCCATCACGCCAATTCACATCGCCTTTCAGTTCGGCTGAACCCTCTAAGGCGTTAAGTTTCAAGTGGTGTATTTCAATGTTGGATAAATGGCCGATCGCCTGTAAATCAAGATGATTGGCAGGAATGCCCATGCCGTTGACAGCGCCGTTTAACTGAATTTGAGAGGTCAATATATCGCCGTTAATCGTTAAATTAACGTCTTTTATGCTTAACGGATCATTGCCGTCAAAAGGATATTGACCACGAGCAACGGCTAATTTGATATTTAACGGTGTTTTCGGCGCGGTCAGCTGAGCTTCTGCGCTAAGCTCAGCATCTAATGCACCTTGTGTTTGAAACAAAAGTGCGGTCTGTTTTTTTAGCATTCCTGACAGCGTTAAATTCGCTTTCGTTGCCGGCAGCAGCACCGTCTCTTTCTGTTTTAAGGTATTTAAATCGGCGTTGATATTCAGTTGGAGCGGAAAATCTGCTTGCAACTGGATTTGCCCCTTGGCTTGTACTTCACCAAGTGAGCTTTTCACCGACAATGTTTGTAATTGCACGTTATCACCGGTGGCATCCGCCAACAAATCGGCAGCACTGACTTGAATCGCAAATTCGCTTTCGCCTTTTGTGTTAATGGCTTGGTATTGCCAGTTTGTGCCGTGAATGCCTTGAATATGCATATCAAAAGGCAGTTCGATTTGCTGCCCTAAATCCGCGAGAAGCGGTTGACTAAGCGTTTGTTCTAACGCCGTCCAATCAATCGGGTTATTAGGCGTGGCTTGCGGCTGTGGCTCATCTTCCGAGGTATCGCCGATTTTATGGATAAAGGCAAAATCCTGAATGGTTGTGGGTGCTAATGTTAAACCGCTTGCATGATTGAGAGATGCCGCCGTTTGAAATGTGCCCAACGTCATTTTCTGCTGATCAATGATGAGGCTCAGATCATGAATGGCGACCTGATGAATGTCTATGCCGATAGGCAGTTGAATCCGCTTCATGGGTGCGCTGTCGGTGTCCGGTTTATCTTCCGAAGGTGGCAATAACGCGGTGTCAATTTGAATGGAAGGCTTTTGCAAGCGAATGTCGTCAATGCAAATATCTGCCCGCCATAAACAACTTAATTGCAGTTGCAAGCGGGCTTCCGCCACTTGCGTATCGACACCGGCTGTTTGGAATCGGAGGTTTTTTAGCACCAGTCCTTCGCTCAAATTCCCTTCGACCTGTTCAATCGAAAGTTCATCAAGCAAGGCATCTGTCCATTGGATGAGTTTATGCTGTCCGCCTTGTGTCGCGAGTAGCCCGAGCAGCGTAAAAACAGGCAAAAAAATGACCGCACTTGATACGCATCCAATGCGACACCAAAGGGATTTTTTCTGTTTTTGGGGTTTAGGCGCTTCAGGCGCTTGTTCCTTGTGTTCTGTCATTATGGTATCCGTTTGACTGTTTAGATTTCGGCGCCAAGCCCAATATAAAATTGAATATTTTTGCTGTTGTCTTTGTCATGTACCGGTGTAGCAATATCGAATTTAATCGCGCCCACAGGCGATGCCCATCGCACGCCAACGCCGGTGCCATAGCGTAATTCGTCCGGATCAAACGTATTGGCTGCCAATCCGCTATCCACAAAGGTCGCCAACCACCAATTCGGATAAACCTGATATTGATATTCCAGCGTACCGGTCAGCAAGCGTGAACCGCCGATAAGTTTGCCGTTGCGATCTTTCGGTGAGATTTTTTTGTATCCGTAACCACGTACACTACGATCGCCACCGGCAAAAAAACGTAAGGCAGGAGGAAGGCGGTGAATATTGGCAGTATTCAATATGCCCACATCCAAACGGGTCAGAAAACGGTGATTTTGCGCATAGGTGCGAATCCACGCGGTAGAGCCTTGAATTTTCCAGAAATTCACATCTGATAGCCACAGTTTACGTCCGAAATCTGTCGTAATGCGTTGCGAATCACCCCAATCAGGAAAAGCCCCACCACGTAAACGGGTACGGCTTAAGGAGGCTGTTGGATAGAGTAATAGCGTGCTGTCGGAAATATCCGCTTGCGTAAAGGAATCATGGCGCACCCGCAAACCGAGCGAATATTGCCAGCCGGTCGGGTGATTCCAATAACGCAAGGCGGCAACCGTCGTGGCGGTGGTTTGAGTGTCGTTTTTATTTTCACGCTCAAAACCTGCCGAATATTCATAGTAATAATTCAGCGGATTTTTTAACAATGGCTGTTTATAGGTTAATTCAAGGGTTTGTTTCGGAGAAGAAAGATACAGATTGCTGCGGATACTGTGCCCGCGATCATTAATCCAAGGTTTGGTCCAACTCCATTGTAAACGAGGGCCAACATCGGTGGAATAGCCTATCCCGACGCTCATAATATTTTTCTTACGCGGATACAGTAACACATCTAAATCCACCGATTTGCTTTCTTCATTAAGATGCGGCTGTAATAACACGGAGCTAAACCAATTACTCGAAGAATAGTTATTGTTTAGCGTAGAAAGATCGCTTAATAAATAAGGTTCACCGGGTTTAATATTAAGCATATTGCGCAAAAATTCTTCACGAATTTGGGCGTGCAGAAAGTTAATTTTTCCATAGCGGTAACGTTTTTGGCTATTAAAGGCGAGTTTCCACCATGCCTCATGGGTGGATTTCATGACTTCCAAACGGGAAGTCTCAAATGCTGCATCAAAATAACCACGGGTGAGCGCCAGTTGTTGTAGTTGACTTTTATAGTCCTCATACACCTCATGATTCAGCACGGTGCCGACTTTCGGCAGTTGGGTCTTTAGCTTGAGAAAAAACGGATCCTGTTCGGCATCACCGCGAATCATGACCTCGGTTCCGGCAAGTTTCACCGGTTCTCCCGGTGACACATGCGCAATAAGCAAAGGCGCTTTGCCTTCGCGGGGTTTCAGCTCAAACCGAATCGTCGAATCATAATAACCTAAGGCGCGCAATCCCTTATCAATCGCAGCGCTGACCACATCCTGATAGCGTGCAATATCCGTCGTATCGTATTTCTCAACGGCATTGAGGTGAAGTCGAATATTTTCATCTAAGGCATGATTTTTAACGCCTTCAATGCGCAACGCCACCGGATTTTCCGCCCAAGCAGCGGTAGATCCAAACAAGCCGAAAGAAAGAAGCGCACACAGGCGCCATGTCGTGATATTGCTACTCAGTTGCTTCATACTTACCCCAAAATTAAAGGCTTGTAGTGTACCGTTTAGGCCACAGCCCTGCAATGTAAAGTGCGGTGGATTTTTAAAAAATTTCCGGAATCCGGCAACGATGAAAAAACAGAAAAAAATAGCCGGAAGAAACCGGCTATTGCAGAAAGGAAAAAACGTTATCCGTTTTGGTGTTTAAAATATAACACGGTGGCGGCAACGCGTGAATGTACGTTCAGTTTACGCAACAAATTGCGGATATGTACTTTAACGGTTTCTTCCGAAATAAACAATTGTCCGGCAATTTGTTTGTTGGAAAGTCCGGTGGCAATTAAACGCAACACATCCATTTCACGATCCGTTAAAGAATAAATCGGCTCTTGAGAAGATTGGCGTTCAATCAGTAAATCTTTAATGGAATCACTTAAAATCACTTCCCCTTGCGCAATGCGTTTAAGTTGGGAAAGCAGGGTATCCGGCTCGGTGTCTTTGAGTAAATAGCCATCCGCACCGGCATCAATTAAGGTGAAAATATCACTTCTCGCATCAGATACCGTTAAGATCACAATACGGGCATCCACGCCTTCCGATCTTAACGCTTTTAGTGTATCCAAACCGGACAACCCTTTCATATTCAGATCTAAAATGATGAGATCCGGTGACGTTTGTAATGCCAAGCTAATGCCTTCGCTGCCGCTCCCTGCACCACCGACGACTTCAAAACCCTCTTCCAATTCAACAAGTTGTTTGATGCCTCGACGCATTAACGGATGATCGTCAATAATTAATACTTTTAATTTATCAGTCATGTGACCCCCTTAAGATAAGGCTAGGCGACTATGAAACGGCACGATAGTCATCCCGTCTTTTGTCGTTAATAGCTGGTAAAATTGTGGATAATTGAAATCACGTTGCACGATTTTATACGGATTGTTATTTTCATCCAACCCTGACGCTTGATAAATTCGGTTAATTTCGTGAATTTTTTTCTCTTTTGTGCCATCACAGTTACGATAAATCTCAATGCGATTGAGTTCATCTAAAATGTACACATTAAAACTCCCGTTCGGATTATCTTCAAAAAAGAATTGCAAGAACCCTTCACTGGCAAAGGCGTCAATTTCACGTGGGTATTTATGATGTTTCACCACGGCAGGATAAGTCGGATTGACTTTGTAGCTAAGTGCGGTGTCAATTTGGCTTGTTTTAGTGAGTTTAGCATTGTGGATTTCTTGTAAACTAATGCCGCGTTCTTCAAAGAAAAACTGCCAGTTTTTCCCTGCCACGCGCAATAAATTATTTTTAGGTGGTTGCGCGGCACCGATTTGAATGCTAATGCATTTATTAATCAAGGTCGTCACAATGCGGCGTAAGGCGCGGCGATAATACCGACTGTAACAAAACACTTGCACCAATTTTGGCAACGGCGCACCACGATAAATTTTGTTGGAAAGCACTTTTAACGCTAACAAAATGGCATTCGGCCCTTCAAAATGCAATGTCCGCACTTCGTTCCAAACGTTGCGATACGTGAGATCAATGCTGCCGACTAAACTTTCTTCGTTCGCACCGAAACTAAATAAGTCGCTTGATTGGATGCTGGATTTAATGTCGGTTAAATGTGCGGTCGGATCTTGGGTCAAATTAATAATGACCGCAAGACTGCGAATTTCACAAGGATGACTCAGGTCGGAATTGCTGGCAGAGGCGTTGTCGATAGGAAATGTCAACCGCAAATCCGTCACAAACTGGCGCAACGTGTTAAGCTCGACATTTTTACTGGCAACAAAGAGCTCAGTATTTGCCGTAAGCAAACGATTGAAATACGCCCACGCCACTAATTTATTCAGACTTTGGCTATATTCTGTATAACGTGGACGACAAAAACCGTGAATGTCCGGCGTTTGGTTAATCATATACCAACCGTCCTTAAACTGACGGTTATTACGCACTTCAATAAACGTTAGATAGCGTTCCGATAAATCCACAGCAAACTGTGGATTCAGCAAGGTCACTTTGCCCGGCAATTCTTCAAATGCCGTGTAAAGTTTACGGGTTAATATGCTCATATCTTGTGGCATAATGCTGACATTGACCTGATGTTTGCGGGCAAAATTCACTAAGTTACGATAACTCAACATTAAAAACTTAATCAGGTCATTATGCATTTTTTCGGCTTGCTTAATTTTCCATTGTTGGCGCTGGTTTAATAATTCCACTTGCCCACAATGCCAGCCCCATTGTTGCGTCAGCTTAAGTAAGGCATCCAATCGCCAGTTACTTTTATTTACCTCTGCTTCGTTCTCATGCACTTTGATATAAAAGCAACAACGCACAAAATCCAGCCGTTTATATTCTTTTCGTTCGGTCAAATAAGCAGTTACCCGTTGCAGCATCGCCAAATAAGGATCAAATTGATGAGCAACGTTCAATTCACCGGTTAATAAGGCGTGTTTAAATTCACGAGAAATCAAATACGTGTTTGGATAACGCCAAGAATAGGTTTCTAACAACAAAATTTTGAGCAGAGATTTATAAGGGTAATCAATCCCTTTATACAGCTGCCATAAGGTCGCACCAAAATACTCATTGGCGGACAAGGTGCCTAACCCCCCGAAATCCACCCAATCATTTAAATCTAATTGCTGCGTTTGCGTTAAGCGTTCAATTTCTGCCTCATAATCCGCTTCATTTTCAATGAGCAAATGCAGCCACAATAACGGCTTCCCGGCAAGGCGTATGGCTGAACGGTAAAATTCATCCAGCAACAACATATATTGTGCCGAACCGCAATTCTCGGCAGTCATTGGCTCGACATAACGAAAACACCGAAACCGTCTTTGATCCATTAAATAGAAATTCATTTCTACGTGAACACGCTTTGCCCATTGTTGAATACGCTCGACTTTTTGTTGTAAAAGTTCACGCGCTGATGGACTCAAATCTTCTCGATGACACAGCCAAATATCTAAATCAGATTGTGGCGTTTGGGCAATAGAGGCAATGCTGCCCATCACATAGACGCCAAGAATGGCTTCTGATTCAAAAGTGCGGTGTTTTTTGAGGAAATTTTTCACGCTTTCATCTGTCAGCGTATGCGCAAGATATTCCTGTTGGAATGGCGTTGGGGAAAAATGGGCAATGCCGGTGGGCGCATCAGAAACATAGCCCGGCAAATCAGGATGATTAAAATGGAGTAATAATGGGATCAGTTTGAAAATATGTTGAAAGGATTCAGGCGTGTCGGATAAAGCCCGCTGGATACGCAACCTATCTAAATCGTCCACACGTTGTTTAGCTTTATCGAGATCAAACTTCAAGTAATATCCTGTTTTTTACGACGGTCATGCTTCGCTGGCGGCTACTCTATCATCAGTATTGACGGAAAGCAAAAAAATTAAATGAACACTGACTTTTGAAGTTAACAGTGATAGGATAATCCCTCATTAGACCTGATCAACATGTTGTTATTATGCTTGAAAAAACCTTAAAAATTGCGACTCGCCAAAGCCCGTTAGCGTTATGGCAGGCAAATTATGTGAAAGACCGTCTGCAACAGTTATATCCCGATTTAACCATTGAATTAGTGCCGATGGTAACTAAAGGCGATGTGATTTTAGATTCACCACTGGCGAAAATTGGTGGCAAAGGCTTATTTGTCAAAGAATTAGAAAATGCGTTATTAACTAAAGAAGCCGACATTGCCGTGCATTCCATGAAAGATGTGCCGATGCAATTTCCCGAAGGCTTGGGATTAGCCGTGATTTGCCAACGCGAGGATCCGCGTGATGCCTTTGTGTCTCATTCTTACCGCACTTTTGCAGAGTTGCCGCAAGGCGCGGTGGTCGGGACATCAAGTTTGCGTCGCCAATGCCAATTAAAAGCCTTACGCCCCGATTTAGATATTCGCTCCTTGCGCGGCAATGTAGGAACACGTTTAAGCAAATTAGATAACGGCGATTATGATGCCATTATTTTAGCTTCTGCCGGTCTCATTCGTTTGGGCTTAGCAGATCGTATCGCATCTTTTATTGACGTTGAACAATCCTTACCGGCGGCCGGACAAGGTGCTGTGGGGATTGAATGTCGTACCGATGATGCGCAGGTGCAGGCATTGCTGGCGCCGCTGGCGGATGCAGAAACCACTTACTGCGTATTAGCAGAGCGCGCCATGAATAATCATTTACAAGGCGGTTGCCAAGTACCGATTGGCGGTTATGCCGTATTACAACAAGGGCAGCTGTATTTAAGAGCCTTAGTGGGCGATATTGACGGCAGTCGCATTATTCGCGCAGAAGGCAAAAGTGCGGTGGAAAATGCCGAAATTTTAGGCGTGAAAATTGCCGAACAGCTTTTAGCGCAAGGCGCTGACAAAATTTTGCAAGCAATTTATTCATAAATCGTGGGGGCACAATGGCCGTTTTGGTAACTCGCCCTGATGAACGTGGGCAACAACTCGTGGAGATGCTGGCAAAAGCCGGAATCGTCGCCATTCATTTGCCTTTATTTACCATTGAAGCCGGTGCAGAACTCAATGAGTTACCGAATAAATTTGCCAAATTAAAAGCGGATGATTATGTCTTTATCGTCTCCAAAAGTGCGGTGGATTTTGCCGACAAAGCCTTAAAAGATACCGGTTTTGCATGGCGTGATGATTTGCACTACTTCACCGTAGGGCAAGGCACCGCACAGTATTTTGCCGCCACAACCGCCACGGCCGTGCATTATCCGACAAGCCAAGAAAACAGCGAAGGCGTATTACAACTTCCTGCAATGCAAAATTTACAAGGCAAAACCGTTTTGATTTTGCGCGGTAATGGCGGACGCGAACTCCTCTCAGAACAAGTGCAACAACGCGGTGCTAACGTTGAGATCGTTGAATGTTACCGAAGAGAACCGCTTGTTTATAATAATGTGGAGCAAACCAGTCTGTGTAAGCGTGCCGGTATTCAAACCATTGTGGCGACCAGCGGAGAAATTCTGACGCAACTGCTGGATTTTGTCCCACGAAATGAACATAATTGGCTAAAAAGTTGTCAACTCATTACCGTCAGTGAGCGAATTTCCCATTTGGCGCAGGCATTGGGCTGGCAGAATGTGATTGTTTCACCTCGTGCAGATAATCAAACATTATTACAAACCTTATTACAATGTCGTTAACGCAACATGTCTCTTTTATAGGTAATCAATATGGCTAACAAGAAATCGAATCATCTGGAAAATCATGCAGAAATTGAACACGAAATTGATGTGAATAAGGATCTTGATTTAGCAAAACAAGACACCACAGAAAATGAACACGTTGACCCCAAGGTAGAGGATAAACAAGCAACCATGCAGCATAAAGAGAACGAAAATAGACAGTCTTCCGCGTCCACTCCACACGAAACCGTTATTGTGAAGAAAAACGGTTCTGCGCTGAGTGTATTAGCGATTTTGATTGCCCTTGGCTTGGGCGGTAGCGGTTATTATTTCGGGCAGCAACAGGTTGACGAAATGCAACAAAAACTGACCGCACTTCAAACGCAACTTCAGCAAAAAAATACGGCTGAACCCGTCAATCTCCCAAGCTTTGAAGCAGAAAAAACTCAGTTGGCGAAGTTAGCCGAGTTTTCTCAAGTGGCGAGCGACCAAATCAGTGCCTTGAATCAAGAATTAGCCGCCAAAGAACAACAGTTATCTGCGTTGCAACAACAGGTCCAGCGTTTGACCAATCAAAGCAAAGCGGAACAACCAAACGATTGGTTGCTAACCGAAGCAGATTTTTTATTAAACAATGCCTTGCGTAAATTGGTGTTGGATAACGATGTGGACACCAGCGTATCGCTATTAAAAGTGGCTGGTGAGACCTTGTCCAAAGTGGCAATGCCGCAAGTCGCCACTGTTCGTAGCGCAATTAATGCAGATTTGAAGAAGCTGTTATCCCTCAACAACGTGGATCAAAACGCTATCATGCAGGAATTGTCTCAATTGGCAAATGACGTGGATGAGTTGAATGTATTAAATGTGAATTTTGATGAAGATCCAAACACGGACAAACTCACCGATTCTTTGGAAGATTGGAAATCCAACGCTGAAAAAAGTGCGGTCAGTTTTTTAAATCATTTTATTCGCATCACGCCAAAAAAAGCGGATAACAAAGCTTTATTAGCACCAAATCAAGACATTTATTTGCGTGAAAACATTCGCTTACGCTTACAAATTGCGATTTTAGCCGTGCCACGTCAACAAGATGATTTATATAAACAATCTTTGGAAACGGTGGCTTCTTGGGTTCGTACCTATTTTGATACCAGCACGGAAGTAGCGCAAAACTTCCTGAAAAAACTGGATGAATTGGCAGAACAATCCATTTACGTGGATGTGCCAACCCAGCTTAGCAGCTTAAATGCCTTGGATAAATTACTGAATAAACAACCGCAAGAAGTGCAAAAAATCACGCTTTCCGCTGACAAAGATTTCGATCCGGAAAATGTCAAAGCGACAGAAAACCATGCCACAAGCCCTGCAGAGCAAGGAAATGGCGCAGATACAAGCACCGCCCCGAATCAACCTGAACAACAGGAGAAATAGACCATGATAAGATCACTATTTTTAATGTTGCTATTATTAGCCGGATTGATTGCCGGCCCATATTTATCCGGCAAGCAGGGTTATGTCCGTATTGAAACTGCCGACAACATTGTCGAAATGTCTCTTACCACATTGGTGATTTTCTTTGTGATTTCACTGGCGGTGGTCTATAGCATTGAAGCGGCAATCAGCCGTTTTTGCCGTTTAAGTAATAACACTTACAGTTGGTTTTCCCGCCGTAAACGCGTAAAAGCGCAAAAACAAACCTTGGAAGGGTTAATGCGTATGGATGAGGGCGATTATTCTAAAGCAGAAAAACTCATCGGCAAAAACGCGAAACATTCCGATGAGCCGGTATTAAACTTTATTAAAGCGGCCGAAGCGGCACAACAGCGTGGCGATGAGTTCAGCGCCAACCGTTATTTAATTCAAGCGACAGAACTTGCCGGCACCGACAGCCTGATTCTAGAAATTGCCCGCACCCGCATTTTATTGCAACAAAACAAATTGCCTGCCGCACGCAGTTCCGTAGATAGCCTATTGGTCATGGCAGGTCGCAATAAAGAAGTCTTGAAATTAGCCGTAGATATTTATTTAAAATCAAACGCTTACCAAGCTTTGGATAATATTCTTGAACAGGTAGAAAAATCTGCTCTCTATAGCCACGCTGAGTTCGAACAACTCCAACACCAAGTGGAAGACGGCTTGTTAGATGAAAAAATTAACGAAGAGGGTGTAGATGGTTTGCTGGCATGGTGGAATGAACAACCGCGCCAACGTCGCCAAGATGCCTATGTGAAATTAGGTGTGATCCGTCGTTTGATTGATGGCAATGATCATGAATCTGCCTATGAATTAACGTTGGAATTGGCGAAAAAATTAGAGACCGACAGTCCGCTAATGCAACCGTTATTTAAACAAATTAGCCGCTTACAACCAGAAGATAACAGCAAGTTAGTAAAAATTGTTACCAAGTGGCTAAAAACCGCTAGTCCGTCAATACAATGTTGCGCCCAACGCGCATTGGGGTATTTGTATGTGCGCAACAACGATTTTACTCATGCCAGTGAAGTGTTTAAAGAACTGATTGCCCATAAAGACCAATTAGATCCTAATGATATTCACATGGCCTCTTACGTCTTCGAACAAGTGGGAGATAACGAGACGGCACAGCAATTACGCGAAGAAGGGTTGAAATCCGCCATGTCGGTAGCCACCTTATCCTCGGAAGAAACATCGGAAAAATCCACCGCACTTTAAGCGTAGTCCAATTACATAACCCTCATTAATGCGCCAGAACTCCAAACCGGAGCTGGCGCATTTCAATATGCAAAACCGACATCACATACAACTTGTTGGACAAACAGGCAAATCATTCTCTTAAAAAGGGCGGTGGTTTTGCCATGTATTTTTTGTCTTATACCTTCAAATTTGGGGTGATTTTATTTCATGCATCAAGATGCACGCAACGGTCTCAAGGTAGCGTGCAACTTGTTGCACGAATAAGACCGATCACTCTCTTAATAAAGTGCGGTAGTTTTGGGGCGTATTTTTAGCTTATGCATTCAAATTCAATGGGGTTTTATTTCGTGCATCAAGATGAACACAACGGTCTCAAGGTAGCGTGTAACTTGTTGCACGAATAAGATAGAACTAAAAAAGCTATTTCCGTTTCTCTTGCAATGCCTTTAACACCACCGGTGGGACAAGTTGGCTCATGTCGCCGTTGTGTAAATAAATTTCGCGAATCATGGTGGAAGAAACGTAAGACCACTGTTCCACCGGTGGGAAAAACAAGCTTTCCACGCCATGGGTAAGAAGTCGGTTAAGATGGGCTAACTGCACTTCATATTCAAAATCTGTCGTACTCCGCACTCCGCGGATAATCGCCTTGACGTCATACTCCGCGATAGTATGCGCAAGCAAATTATTAAACCCAATGACCTTAACATTGGACAAATGCGCCACCGATTGACGAACCAACTCGACACGTTCGTCTAACGTAAACAAAGGCTTTTTACTTGGGCTTTCCGCCACCGCCACCAAAACGTTTGAAAAAATCACCGCACTTCGCTCAATAATATTCAAATGCCCGTTCGTAAGCGGGTCAAATGTACCGGGATAAATTACCGTTGTCATTGCTCCATCCTAGTTCAAATAAGGTTTTAATAAATTCATTACACGTTGCAACGCACCGCGATTTTCATTTAACACAGCATAACCTGCCTGACCATAACGTTCGCCAAGCTCAGGCGACTGCAAAAAGGTTGCCACCGCTTTAGCTACGGCTTGTGGCGTGTCTTCCGTGATTAACACACCTTGTCGTTCAATTAATTTTGTGAAAATCTCAGGAAAGTTAAAGGTATGTTTTCCGCTGATCACCGGCAATTTGAATGCCAACGGTTCTAAGGGATTATGCCCACCGTGCGCCACCAAGCTGCCACCAACCAACGCGACCTTTGCCATACCGTATAGCAACATGAGTTCGCCCATGGTATCACCGAGCAAGACCTGCGTTTCTTCTGTCGGTATTTCGTGGCTGCTACGCCGCATGAAACCAAAGCCCTCTTGTTCAAGAAGTTGAGCCACCGAATTAAACTGCTCTGGGTGGCGTGGCACCAAAATCAGCAATAAATCAGGGTATTGGCACAATAAAGTGCGGTGACTTTTTAAGATGATTTCATCTTCACCTTCATGTGTGCTGGCGGCAATCCAGATAGGGCGCTGCGTATTCCATTGTGCCTTTAATGTTGTAATCTGATGAAAGAGTTCATCGCTCACATTCAAGTCATATTTGATATTGCCGGTTACGACCAATTGCTCGGGTGCAATGCCTAATTGCGCATAACGTTGCCCACTCACATCATCTTGCGGGGCAATCAATGTGATGTTATTCAACAGCGGTTTTAACGGTTCTCTAAACCAACCGTAACGCGTGGCAGAACGTGCGGATAAGCGAGCGTTCACAATGATAAAGGGAATACTGCGCCGTGCGAATTGGTGAATCAAGTTAAACCAAAGTTCCGTTTCAATAACAATGCCGACGCGCGGTTGTACAAATTCAATAAAACGGGACACGGCATCCGGCAAATCATAGGGCAAATACACATGGGTCACACTGTCGCCAAAAACCGCTTTTACCCGTTCGGAACCGGTGGGCGTCATTGTGGTCACTGTGATCGCCAGTTGCGGATAATCTTGCTGAATCCGCTTAATTAAAGGAACGGCGGCAATCACCTCACCAACAGACGCGGCGTGAAGTAAGACACCGTTCGGCGAAGGAGATTGCGTGTTACCATAGAAGCCATAACGCTCGGCGAGACGTTTACGATAGTGGGGCGCACGAAAACTGCGCAAGACCATAAAAAGGCACAGTAGCGGCTGAGCAAGATACATCAAACAGGTATAGAAAAAACGTAACATAGCAAATGTGTCGGCTTATGCTAGAATTGCAAAATTAATCAAGACAAACAGGTGTTTAGTATAAGCGTTTGTCACTCATTCACAAAGGATAAAAACGATGCCGACTCTTAGTGTTGCAATGATTGTTAAAAATGAAGCCCACCACCTTGCACAATGTTTAGACACGGTAAAAGCGTGGGTGGATGAAATAGTGATTTTAGATTCAGGCAGCACCGATGCGACCCAACAGGTTGCTGAACAATACGGCGCAAAATTCTACCAAAATACCGACTGGCCGGGATTCGGCAAACAGCGACAATTAGCACAACAGTATGTCACCTCCGACTATGTTTTATGGCTCGATGCAGATGAACGGGTAACTCCAGAGCTACGTCAATCTATTCAAGCAGCTATTGCTCAAGATGCGCCGAATACCGCCTATAAAATCCCACGATTAAGTGAAATTTTTGGTCATAAAATTCGTCATTCCGGTTGGTATCCGGATTATGTTATTCGGTTATATCGTAAAGATTTTGCCCGTTATGGCGATCAACTGGTGCATGAAAAAGTAGAACTGCCAACAAACGCCAATATTCAAAAGCTACAAGGGGATTTGTTGCATTATACTTACCAAAATATCCATCATTACCTAGTTAAATCTGCCGGCTATGCCAAAGCGTGGGCTGACCAACGAGAAAAAGCCGGTAAAAAAGCGACGTTATGGCAAGGCATCAGCCATGCTGTAGGCTGTTTTATCAAAATGTATTTTATTCGTTTGGGATTCTTAGATGGTAAAGCAGGCTTATTACTGGCGATGCTTTCAGCACATTCTACTTTTGTAAAATATGCTGATTTATGGGTAAGAACACAAAAATAATCCGGCTCATAAAAAAACGCACCTTAGCAAGGTTACTTACTAAGGTGCGAATCATTTGGATGTAAGACGGAATCCGAGGAATTACATCATTCCGCCCATACCTCCCATGCCACCCATGCCGGCAGCACCGAGGTCAGCTTTGTCGTCTTTCGGTAATTCGGTCACCATACATTCAGTGGTGATCATTAAACCGGCAACAGAAGCTGCAAATTGTAATGCAGAACGAGTTACTTTAGTCGGATCCAAAATACCCATTGCGAGCATATCGCCGTATTGCTCAGTACCTGCGTTATAACCAAAGTTTCCTTCGCCGTTTTTCACCGCACTTGCGACCACAGAGGCTTCTTCACCGGCGTTTGTGACGATTTGACGTAACGGGGCTTCCATGGCACGAAGGGCAAGTTTAATACCGACGTTTTGTTCCTCGTTGTCGCCACGTAAATCAGCCACTTTGCTGGCTGCGCGAATTAATGCCACACCACCACCGGCAACCACGCCTTCTTCCACAGCTGCACGAGTTGCGTGTAGTGCATCTTCCACGCGGGCTTTTTTCTCTTTCATTTCTACTTCGGTTGCGGCACCGACTTTAATCACCGCAACACCACCGGCGAGTTTCGCCACGCGTTCTTGCAATTTTTCTTTGTCGTAGTCGGAAGTAGATTCTTCGATTTGTTGACGAATTTGCGCCACACGACCTTGGATTTGCGCTTCATCGCCGATACCGTCGATGATAGTGGTGTTGTCTTTATTGATTACAACGCGTTTTGCTTGACCAAGATCTTCAAGAGTGGCTTTTTCTAACTCCATACCGATTTCTTCAGAAATCACCGTACCGGCAGTTAAAATCGCAATGTCTTGTAACATCGCTTTACGACGATCGCCGAAGCCTGGTGCTTTCACTGCTGCTACTTTCACGATGCCGCGCATGGTGTTTACTACCAATGTTGCCAATGCTTCGCCTTCTACGTCTTCCGCAATGATTAATAACGGTTTACCTGCTTTCGCGACACCTTCTAATACCGGTAATAATTCACGAATATTCGAGATTTTTTTATCGACTAATAAAATGAATGGGTTATCTAATTCTACTGTTGCCGTTTCCGGTTTGTTGATGAAATACGGGGAAAGGTAACCGCGATCAAATTGCATCCCTTCAACCACATCCAACTCGTCTTCTAAGCCGGTACCATCTTCTACGGTAATCACGCCTTCTTTACCCACTTTTTCCATGGCTTGTGCGATTAATTGACCCACAATGCTGTCGGAGTTTGCGGAAATGGTACCCACCTGTTCGATTTCTTTAGAGGTTTCGCAAGGTTTAGAAAGGGATTTAAGTTCGGCAACAACGGCAGTAACCGCTTTGTCAATACCGCGTTTTAAATCCATTGGGTTCATGCCTGCCGCTACGGCTTTTAAGCCTTCGTTCACGATGGCTTGTGCAAGAACAGTTGCCGTGGTGGTACCGTCACCGGCGGCATCGTTGGCTTTAGAAGCAACTTCTTTCACCATTTGTGCGCCCATGTTTTCAAATTTATCTTCTAATTCGATTTCACGTGCCACAGACACACCGTCTTTGGTGATGGTTGGTGCACCGAAAGATTTGTCTAATACTACGTTACGGCCTTTTGGACCAAGGGTGACTTTTACTGCGTCGGCTAAAATGTTTACACCTTTTAACATTTTCACGCGTGCGTCGTTACCGAATTTTACGTCTTTTGCTGCCATGTTTAATTTCCTTTTATTTTGTTGCGTGAGATTGCTCTCACCATGATCTATTTCATTTAAAGTGCGGTCGTTTTTCAGCGTGTTTTTGCTTATTCAACGATCGCTAAAATATCGTCTTCGGAAAGGATGAGCACTTCCTCACCATCAATTTTTTCTGTTTTCACACCATAGCTGTCGCTGAAAATCACGATGTCGCCGACTTTTACGTGCATTGGGTGAATGCTACCGTTTTCTAATAAACGGCCTGGACCGACTGCTAATACTTTCGCGCGGGTAGATTTGGTGGCTGCCGAACCGGTCAATACGATACCACCGGCAGATTTGGTTTCCACTTCTTCACGTTTTAAAATCACTTTGTCGTGTAATGGACGAATATTCATCTGAAATTTCCTCTATTTCTTAAATTAATAAAAAAGCTTTTTCTATATGGGAATCATTTTTACGCTTTCAAGGGAAAGGCAAAATTATTTTAACCGTTTATTTTCATCGGCTTCCTTTTCAAATTCCGCCTCAAAAATCTCGTCATCTCTAGGCGGATTGTTTTGGGAGGAATAAAAAGTGCGGCCGGTTTTAAAGATGTTTTGTTGGAAGAACACAAATCGGCTACGAATGAATGTATTTATCAGGTAACGGCCGAAAGGACTTAACAGCACACAGGCAAGAATGTCGGTGACAAAACCGGGAATGACAAACAAGATTCCGGCAACAAGCCAACGTAGCGAGCCAAAAAGCGCATCGGTGGGCAGTTGACCTTGGGTGAGTTGCTGTTTTATCCGTGTAAGGCTGTACCAACCACGAACACGAATGAGAGTAATGCCCAGTAATGAGGAGCCGATCAGTAACAAAATGAGCATAAGAATGCCGAGGTGACTTCCTACCCAAACCAGTAGGCTCAGTTCCACATAAATAAATAGAAAAACAGCAAAAAGAAAGGCGATAAACGGCATAGTAGCTCCTTAAAAACACGTTGGATGTGCATATTACCCGCTTTATTTTGCGGTGCAACTTTTATTCATGGCTACATCTTTCAGGTTAGAAAAACTAATCTGAAAAATAAAAATAACTCTTAAATGCGTATAAAAATCTGTGACTTGGATCAATTTAATTTTAATCGAATTTTCTATAATTTAGACAATTCAACCAAACGTGTTAAGCATAAAGGAGAACGCAAATGACACAATATAGAAAGGAAGTGGATTTGTTAGGTGAACGTGAAGTTCCTGCGGATGCTTACTGGGGTATTCACACCCTAAGAGCGGTGGAAAATTTTAACATTTCGAAAGTAACGATTTCTGATGTGCCGGAATTTGTTCGCGGCATGGTGATGGTGAAAAAAGCTGCGGCATTGGCGAACGGTGAATTGGGTGCCATTCCAAAAGAAATTGCAGAAGCCATTGTTAAAGCTTGTGATGAAGTGTTGGTGAACGGCAAATGTTTGGATCAATTCCCATCTGATATTTACCAAGGCGGGGCAGGCACTTCCGTTAATATGAACACCAATGAAGTGATTGCCAACTTGGCGTTAGAAATTTTAGGTCACAAAAAAGGTGAATATAAATACCTTGACCCAATGGATCATGTGAACGCCAGCCAATCCACCAACGATGCGTACCCTACCGGTTTCCATATTGCCGTGTACAACAGCGTCATTAAACTTCTTGAAAAAGTCGCTTATTTGCAACAAGGCTTTGAAAACAAAGCAAAGGAATTCGAGAAAGTGTTGAAAATGGGCCGTACTCAATTACAAGATGCAGTGCCAATGACTGTGGGGCAAGAATTCAAAGCGTTTGCAGTGTTAATGGCGGAAGAAGTGAAACACTTAAAAGCCGCTGCAGCACACTTGCTTGAAGTGAACATGGGCGCAACCGCTATCGGTACCGGTTTAAATACCCCACAAGGTTATGTGCCTTCCGTTGTGAAACATTTATCCAATGTCACCGGATTGCATTGCACTGGCTCAGAAAACTTAATTGAAGCCACTTCTGACTGTGGTGACTATGTTTCCGTACATGGTGCGTTAAAACGTACTGCCGTGAAATTGTCAAAAATCTGTAACGACTTACGTTTACTTTCTTCCGGTCCTCGTGCAGGTATTAAAGAAATCAACTTGCCTGAATTACAAGCCGGTTCTTCCATCATGCCGGCAAAAGTAAACCCGGTTGTGCCTGAAGTGGTGAACCAAGTGTGCTTCAAAGTGATTGGTAACGACACCACCGTGACCTTCGCGGCTGAAGCGGGTCAATTACAATTAAACGTAATGGAGCCGGTAATTGTACAAGCTATGTTTGAATCCATTGAGATTCTAGGCAACGCCTGTGTGAACTTACGCGATAAATGTGTTGATGGCATCACTGTCAACAAAGAAACATGCGAAAACTACGTTTACAATTCTATCGGTATTGTCACTTACTTGAACCCATTTATCGGTCACCACAACGGCGACTTAGTGGGTAAAATCTGTGCGCAAACTGGTAAAGGCGTGCGTGAAGTGGTCTTGGAAAAAGGTTTGTTAACCAAAGAACAATTGGATGACATCCTTTCCGTAGAAAACTTGATGAATCCGACCTATAAAGCAAAATTAAATAAATAAAAAGTGAACAAATCGACAAATAGTACGTCGAAGAATTAACTTGTTTATTTAGTCAAAATCAGCGTTCTAATGGATTAGGCGCTGATTTTTTTGTATACCGAAATAAAAATGACATGAAAAAACAAAGCGTAAATTCCATTCATATCCCTTGAATTCTCTCAATTAATCTCAATATAACTTCCATATTTTCCATTTTTAAAGGATAGCATTATGACTACGATTGTAAGTGTACGTCGCAACGGTAAAGTGGTTGTCGGCGGTGACGGTCAGGTTTCCCTTGGCAATACGGTGATGAAGGGTAACGCGCGCAAAGTGCGTCGTTTGTATAACGGCAAAGTGTTGGCGGGTTTTGCGGGCGGCACGGCAGATGCCTTTACATTGTTTGAGCTTTTTGAGCGTAAATTAGAAATGCACCAAGGGCATTTGCTGAAAAGTGCGGTGGAATTAGCGAAAGATTGGCGTACCGATCGTGCGTTGCGTAAATTGGAAGCGATGTTAATCGTGGCGGATGAAAAAGAAAGCCTGATCATTACCGGTATCGGCGATGTAGTACAACCGGAAGAAGATCAGATTCTTGCTATCGGTTCTGGCGGCAACTACGCTTTATCTGCCGCTCGTGCGTTGGTGGAAAATACGGAATTATCGGCGCGTGAAATTGTGGAAAAATCTCTCAAAATTGCCGGTGAAATTTGTGTGTTCACCAACACCAATTTCACTATTGAAGAATTGCCGAATTAAAAAATGATAAGGAATAAACCATGTCTGAAATGACACCTCGTGAAATAGTTTCTGAATTAGATCAACATATTATCGGCCAAAGCGACGCCAAACGCGCAGTAGCAATTGCCCTAAGAAACCGTTGGCGCAGAATGCAGCTGCAAGAGCCAATGCGCCACGAAGTAACGCCGAAAAACATCCTCATGATTGGGCCGACCGGCGTGGGGAAAACGGAAATTGCCCGCCGTTTGGCAAAATTAGCCAATGCGCCGTTCATTAAAGTAGAAGCCACTAAATTTACCGAAGTAGGTTATGTGGGCAAAGAAGTGGATTCCATTATTCGCGATTTAACCGACAGCGCCATGAAATTGGTACGCCAACAGGAAATCGTCAAAAATCGAGCTAAAGCGGAAGAAGCGGCAGAAGAGCGAATTTTAGATGCCTTATTACCTGCGGCGAAGAACCAATGGGGTGAAGTGGAAAACCGCGATAGTCAAAGCAACACCCGCCAGGTTTTCCGTAAGAAACTACGCGAAGGTCAGTTAGACGATAAAGAAGTGGAAATTGATGTGGCAGGCGTGCCGATGGGCGTGGAAATCATGGCACCTCCGGGCATGGAAGATATGACCAGTCAATTACAATCCATGTTTGAGAACCTTTCTGGCAGCCAAACCAAAAAACGTAAAATGAAAATTAAGGATGCGTTAAAAACCTTAATTGACGATGAAGCGGCGAAATTGGTGAATCCGGAAGATCTGAAACAAAAAGCCATTGATGCGGTGGAACAAAACGGTATCGTGTTTATCGACGAAATCGACAAAATTTGTAAGAAAGGCGAATACAGCGGTGCGGATGTTTCCCGTGAGGGCGTGCAACGCGATTTATTGCCGTTGGTGGAAGGTTCAACCGTGAACACCAAACACGGTATGGTGAAAACCGATCACATTTTGTTTATCGCTTCCGGTGCGTTCCAAGTGGCACGCCCGTCAGATTTAATTCCGGAATTACAAGGCCGTTTGCCGATTCGTGTGGAGCTTTCTGCACTGACAGCTGAGGATTTCGAGCGTATTCTGACTGAGCCGAATGCTTCTTTAACCGAGCAATACAAAGCGTTAATGGCAACGGAAGGGGTGAATATTGAATTTACTCAAGATGCTATTAAGAAAATCGCCGAAGCGGCATTTCGTGTCAATGAAAAGACCGAAAATATCGGTGCGCGCCGTTTGCATACGGTAATGGAGCGCTTAATGGATAAAATTTCTTTCAACGCCAGCGACATGGATGGGCAAACCGTGAACATTGATGCCGCGTATGTCAGTGAGGCATTAGGTGAAGTAGTAGAAAATGAAGATTTAAGTCGCTTTATTCTTTAATCTTCTGGTTTTACTTAGGGTACGACAAATGTCGTGCCCTTTTATTTATCAAGTGCGGTAGGATTTTAGAAAGTTTTTGTAGTTAGTCACTAAGTTGTTTACAATGTGCCCACTTTTTCATTCGCCTGAGTACAAATTATGCAGACAAAAAAATTATTCATTGCGCTCTTATTAGGCACGGCAACACTCACGGGTTGTTCATCAACCATTGATCCGGAAACCGGAGAACGTAAAGATGCCTTAGAGGGTTTTAACCGTAAAATGTGGGATTTTAACTATCATGTTGCTGATCCTTACGTATTAAAACCTCTTGCTAAAGGCTGGAAAGAATATGTCCCTTCCCCAATACGCACGGGAATTGTTAACTTTGCCAATAATCTTGATGAACCAGCAAGCTTTGCTAACCGTTTAGTGCAAGGTGAATTTAAATTGGCAATGGTTCATTTCAACCGTTTTTGGTTAAACAGTATTTTTGGTTTAGGTGGCATAATTGATATTGCAAGCTACAGCGCACCACTTAAAAAAGAAGAAAATTCCCGTTTCGGCGATACGTTAGGTCGTTATGGTGTGGGAACCGGTCCTTATATTATGCTTCCCGTATATGGCCCGGCAACACCACGACAAGATATTGGAAACCTAGCAGATACCACCTATCCAATGTTGTCATTATTAGGCCCTTGGAGTTTATTAAAATGGACAGTTCAAGGTATCGATACGCGTGCAAGTTTAATGGATAAAGAAGCATTGTTAGAGCAGGCTCAAGATCCTTACGTTACTTTCCGCGAAGCTTATTTCCAAAATATTGACTATCGCATCCGTGCCAACAAGAAAGAAGAAAAAGCAACTCCGGCCTTATCAGAAGATATTCTTAATCAAATTGACTGATTAATTTCCTCTTTAATTCATAATTAGTGAATCGTAGCCTGCAACTTGTTGCACAAAATCGTGAATACCCGAAAGGGTTAAATAACGTTCCGTGCATGATTTGATCGTGTTGTGAATTACGCACAAGGTTAATCATTCGTGCAACAAGTTGCATGCTACGAGGGGGTAAATAATCTTCCTATATATTGAGTTTCGGTTGTCAGTCTTGTTTTCGTTATCGTCATATAGCGAAAATTTTTTTCTGTTCATCGCTTAAGCTATTTAGCTCCATACGCATCGCGTATGGTTTTTATCGCCAGCTGGCTATAATAAAAAAGGACTGACTCTCTTAGGAATCAGTCCTTAATTTTTATGAAATCACTGTGTCCGCTGTAATTAACGTTTAGATTTCACTAACTTCTCTGTCAGTTCGTAAGCACGAAGTTTCGCTAATTCTTTAGAAAGTTTAAGCATTAACAATTCGTAATCAGCATCATGGTGATGTTGATAAATGTTTTCTTCCGCACGTTTCTTAGCAGCAAGAATACGCTCGCTATCAAGCTCTTGACCACGAATTGCGACATCCGCAAGAACAGTCACAATCGTTGGTTGAACTTCTAAAAAGCCGCCGGAAACATAGATAACTTCTTCGTTATCATTTTCTAAAGTAAATTTAACAATACCTGGCTTGATTGCTGTCAATAAAGGGGTATGCCCCGGTAAAACACCGAGCTCACCCTCAATACCTGTTGCTTGAACACTTTTCACGTTGCCGGAAAAGATTTTTTGTTCTGCACTTACGACTGTTAAATTAAATGTTGCCATGTTTTTCTCCTTCAAGTTTGATATGCATCAGCTTGAAGTGATTACATATTTTTGGCTTTTTCTAGCGCTTCGTCAATTGAACCGACCATGTAGAACGCTTGTTCCGGAACATGATCGTATTCGCCGTTTAAAATACCTTTAAAGCCACGAATGGTTTCTTTTAACGGAACGTATTTACCCGGTGTGCCGTTAAATACTTCAGCAACGAAGAACGGTTGTGATAAGAAACGTTCGATCTTACGCGCACGGGCTACAACCAATTTATCTTCTTCAGATAATTCATCCATACCAAGAATCGCAATAATATCTTTCAATTCTTTATAACGTTGTAAGATACCTTGTACGCCACGAGCAACATCATAATGCTCTTGACCAACAACTAATGGGTCTAATTGACGAGATGTAGAATCTAATGGGTCAACCGCAGGATAAATACCTAAAGACGCAATTTGACGGCTCAATACAACAGTTGAGTCTAAGTGCGCAAAGGTGGTTGCCGGAGATGGGTCAGTCAAGTCATCCGCAGGCACATAAACCGCTTGTACGGACGTGATAGAACCTGTTTTAGTTGAAGTAATACGCTCTTGTAATACACCCATTTCCTCAGCAAGGGTTGGTTGGTAACCTACCGCTGATGGCATACGGCCTAAAAGTGCGGATACTTCCGTACCGGCAAGAGTATAACGATAGATATTATCCACGAAGAATAATACATCACGACCTTCATCACGGAATTTTTCCGCCATAGTTAAACCGGTTAACGCAACACGTAAACGGTTACCCGGTGGCTCATTCATTTGACCGTAAACCAAAGATACTTTATCCAATACGTTGGAATCTTTCATTTCGTGGTAGAAGTCGTTACCTTCACGGGTACGCTCACCTACACCGGCAAATACGGAGTAACCTGAGTGTTCAATCGCGATATTACGGATTAATTCCATCATATTTACGGTTTTACCTACACCCGCACCACCGAATAAACCAACTTTACCCCCTTTTGCAAATGGGCAAATTAAGTCGATCACTTTAATACCGGTTTCTAATAATTCGGTACTGTTTGATTGTTCTTCGTAGCTTGGTGCAGAACGGTGAATAGACCAACGTTCTTCTTCACCAATTGGACCTTGTTCGTCAATTGGATCACCTAACACATTCATAATTCGACCAAGGGTTTTTGTTCCTACCGGTACTTGAATTGGAGCATTTGTGTTTTCTACTTTCAAACCACGTTTTAAACCATCGGAGGCACCTAATGCGATACAACGTACCACACCACCACCTAATTGTTGTTGAACTTCAAGGGTTAAACCTGTTTCAACATTTAATGCATCATAAACTTTTGGTACTGCATCTTGTGGAAATTCGACGTCAATCACCGCACCGATGATTTGTACAATTTTACCTGTCGCCATTACCGTTCCTCTTCTATTAAATCGCAGCCGCACCGGCAACGATTTCATTTAATTCATTTGTGATACTTGCTTGACGAGCTTTGTTATACACCAACCGTAGGTCATTAATTAAATTACCTGCATTATCTGTTGCTGCTTTCATCGCTACCATTCGAGCCGCTTGTTCTGAAGCTAAATTATCTACAACCGCTTGATAAACTTGAGATTCTAAATAACGAACTAAAAGGCTGTCTAATAACACTTTTGGTTCAGGTTCGTAAATATAATCCCATGCCTGTTGTCTTTCGCTTAAGTGATCGTCTTCTATTTCCGGTAGAGGAACTAATTGCTGTACAACCGGTTTTTGCGACATCGTATTAATGAATTTATTGTATGCAATATAAATTGCATCAATTTCTCCATTACGATAAGCATCAAACATGGTATTTGCTACACCAATTAATTCTTCTAAAGAAGGGTTATCGCCCAAACCGGAAAGTTGGCTTTTTACCTTAAAACCAAGGGAACGGAAAAAACTAATCCCTTTAGAACCAATTAAGCCAAGCTCAGTTGTCGCATTTTGTGATTTCCAATCTTTAATTTGGTTAAGTGTGGTTTTAAACAAATTCACGTTTAAACCACCGCACATTCCACGATCAGTAGAAATCACTAAAATACCCACTTTTTTCACATCCCGTTCAACTAAGAACGGGTGTTTATAACCGATACTTGCTTTAGACACATGGCTGATAACACTACGGATAGTTTCAGAATACGGACGAGATGCCGCCATACGGTCCTGCGTTTTACGCATTTTCGAGGTTGCAACCATTTCCATTGCCTTAGTAATTTTCTGCGTACTTTGTACGCTGGCAATTTTGGTTTTTATCTCTTTTGCACCTGCCATCTTATTTCTCCGTTACTACCAAGCACTATTCGCTTTGAAACTATCTAAAATACCTTTTAATGTATCTTTGATTTCATCATTATAGTTACCAGTTTTAGTAAGCTCTTGCATAAACTCGGCATAATTACGATTTGCATAATCTAGAAGTGCGGTTTCAAAACTTGCAATTTTAGATAACTCAACATCGTCTAAATAACCAAATTCAACTGCAAATAACACTACTGCTTGCTCAGCAACAGAAAGCGGAGAAAATTGTTTTTGTTTCAATAATTCGGTTACTTTTTCACCATGAGAAAGTTGTTTACGAGTTGCATCATCAAGATCTGAAGCAAACTGAGCAAATGCCGCTAATTCACGATATTGTGCAAGCGCAGTACGAATACCACCCGCAAGTTTCTTAATAACTTTAGTTTGTGCAGAACCACCCACACGAGAAACAGAAATACCCGGGTTCACCGCAGGACGAATACCTGAGTTAAACAAGTTAGATTCTAAGAAAATCTGACCATCGGTAATAGAAATTACGTTAGTAGGAACGAACGCAGAAACGTCACCCGCTTGAGTTTCAATAATTGGAAGAGCAGTTAAAGAACCGGTTTTTCCTTTTACTTCACCTTTGGTGAATTTTTCTACGTATTCTTCATTTACACGAGAAGCACGTTCAAGCAAACGTGAGTGTAAGTAGAATACGTCACCAGGATATGCTTCACGACCTGGCGGACGACGTAATAATAGGGAAATTTGACGATAAGCTACCGCTTGTTTAGAAAGATCATCGTAAACGATTAATGCATCTTCACCACGATCACGGAAATATTCACCCATTGCACAACCGGCATAAGGTGCTAAATATTGTAATGCAGCAGATTCAGACGCAGATGCCGCAACCACGATAGTGTTAGCTAATGCACCATGCTCTTCTAATTTACGTACTACGTTAGCAATTGTTGACGCTTTTTGACCAATTGCCACATAGATACATTTAATGCCTGAATTACGTTGGTTAATGATAGCATCAATCGCTAATGCTGTTTTACCGGTTTGACGGTCACCGATAATCAATTCACGTTGACCACGACCAATTGGCACCATGGAGTCAACCGCTTTATAACCGGTTTGTACTGGTTGATCAACGGATTTACGTTCAATTACACCCGGCGCGATAACTTCAACCGGAGAAAAACCGTCATTTTCAATTTCACCTTTACCATCAATTGGTTGACCAAGGGTGTTTACAACACGACCTAATAAACCACGACCAACCGGCACTTCAAGAATACGGCCGGTACATTGCACTTCCATTCCTTCAGCAAGATCGGCATAAGGCCCCATAACTACCGCACCAACCGAATCGCGTTCAAGGTTAAGTGCCATGGCATAACGGTTGCCCGGTAAGGCGATCATTTCGCCTTGCATCACATCGCTTAAACCATGGATACGAATAATCCCATCACTAACAGAAACAATCGTTCCTGTATTGCGGGCTTCGCTCACCACATCAAATTGAGCAATGCGTTTTTTAATCAATTCACTAATTTCAGTTGAATTTAGTTGCATTTTCTAATCCTCTTATAATTGCAACTCATTTGCTAAACGGGCAAGCTGTCCGCGACTACTGCCGTCTATGACAAAATCCTCTGTACGAATGATAACACCGGCAATGAGCGAGCTATCAACGTTGCAATTTAACTTAACTTTTTGGGCTAATCTTTTTTCCATTGCGGCTGCAATTCTTTCTTGTTGCATGACGCTTAATGGTTGAGCCGATATGACGTTCACTTCCGCAATGGCTTTATATTCCTCAACATAATGTTGGAATTCTTTAAAAACTTGCGGAAGAACAGTTAAACGCTTATTTTCAGCCATTAACCGAACTAAGTTTTGCCCATATTGATCTAATTGTTCACCACAAATTGAGATCACCGTATCTGCTAATTTTTGTGCAGAAAGAGAACCTGTTAGATAATTTTGCATTGTTTCGTTTTTCACTAATTCAGCAAGAAAACCTAACATTTCATTCCATTTTTCTACCGCACTTTTGTCAGATGTACTTTGTTCAACGGCAAAATCAAACGCTGCTTTAGCATAAGGGCGAGCTATGGTAGTTAATTCTGACATAAGCTCAACCTTCTTATAGTTCTGCAACTAATTTATCAATAATGTCATTGTTGGCTGCTTCATCCACAGTACGTCCAACAATTTTTTCAGCACCTGCAATGGCCAAAGACGCAACTTTTACACGTAATTCTTCTTGAACACGTTTACGTTCAGCTTCAACCTCAGCATAGCCTTGTTCAATGATTTTCGCTTTAAGTTCTTCGGCTTCTGCCTTCACTTCGTCTAAAACTTCATTGCGACGTTTATTGGCTAAATCTAAAATTTCTTGCGCTTGAATTTTCGCTTCAGAAATTTCCTTTTCAACAAGCATTTTAGTATCTGCTTGTTCTTTTTTAGCCGCTTCAGCAGAAGCTAAAGCATTCGCAATTTGGCTTTGACGTTTTTCAATTGCACTAATAATTGGTGGCCAAACAAATTTCATGCAGAACCACACGAAAATTGCAAACGCAATCAGTTGACCAATTAATGTTGCATTTAGATTCACAACGTCCTCCTTAATCTGCTTGTTTTACGTTGATAAGCAAATAAGGTGATTATTGTAATAAACCGATGAATGGGTTTGCGAAAATGAAAAGTAAAGAAATACCAACAGCAATCATCGCAATCGCATCCAATAAACCTGCAACGATAAACATTCTTGTTTGCAAGCTAGAAGCAAGCTCAGGTTGACGAGCGGAAGATTCTAAGAATTTACCACCTAAAATCGCAAAGCCGATAGCTGTACCTAATGCTGCGAATGCAAGAAGGATTGATGCACCGATAATTGTAGCTGTAATTACAGTTTCCATAATGTTCTCCAATAGAAGTTAAGTTTAGCCCTAGAGCCGGTTAATAAAAAATAAAATTAATGATCTGCTTTGTTATAAGCGATACTTAAGTAAACCACCGTCAACATCATAAAGATGAATGCTTGTAGCGTAATAACCAAAATATGGAAAATCGCCCAAACAAGGTGTAATGGAATTCCCAATGCCGCAATTGCCATATTGGCAGAATACATCACAGCAATGAGAATAAAGATTAATTCCCCTGCATACATATTACCGAATAAACGGAATGCGAGAGAAATTGGTTTAGCCAGTAAAGTAACGGTTTCAAGAATAAAGTTAACCGGAATAAACGCCCAGTGATTAAATGGGTGTAAGGTATATTCCTTAACCAATCCACCAAAACCTTTAGATTTTACTGTATAGAAAAGAATTAAGAAAAAGACACAGATTGACATGCCGAGCGTTGCACTAATATCTGCTGTTGGCACAGCTCTCAAGTAGTGAATACCGAACAAACCTGCGAATTGTGGAAGAAAATCGACTGGGATTAAGTCGATGGCATTCATAATGAATACCCAACAAAAAATGGTTAATGCTAACGGTGCAACAACATTGCGTGGACCATGAAAGTTTTCTTTTACGATACCATTGACCCATTCCACTAAAATTTCGACCAAACATTGCATTTTGCTTGGTACGCCCGGTGTCGCTTTTTTCGCAACACGTGAAAAAACGAAAAGGAAAATAATGGCTGATACGATAGAGAAAAACAGCGTATCGACATGAATATGCCAAAAACCCTCACCGGTCTTTAAAAAAGACAAATGGTGGCCGATATACTCAGAGGTTGTTTGTCCGGACATAGTTGACCCTTTATATAGAACTTAAAATTAAGACCTGTTCAGCAAAAATGGAACGACATTGTTCAACACTAATGCCACGAAAAAACCTGCAAAAAATAAAATGAATTCACTTACATGAAATCCTTTAAACGCAGCAATAATACATAGTATCGTTAATGCAAACTTTACCGCTTCCCCACGATAAAGTGCGGTCAATTTTGTTGATAAATGCTGTTTACGATAAAAAATAAGATACACAAAAGCACAAAAAGGCAGAAAAGCACAGAAAAATCCAAGACAGAAATCAACCGCACTTTCCCACTGCCAAAGTGAAATTAACGCACCGATAATGAGTAAAATCCCCATTTCAATCCATATTGATTTTTGGTAACAATGTTTCGCTTGCGTTAAAACCCTAGACATCACATTATTTTTTAGTATGCAAAAACTGGCTAATTATACATTTAGCACAGAGAGATTCAACTTAAAAAAGGGGAAAAACTGTTAAATAAATCACACTTTTAGAAATTTAATGCAGAATGATTAAATGTCGTTCACCTACAAGCTCAGGAACATGGAGTTTAATCACCTCTTTAACCATAAATTTCCCCTCTAAGGCTTGAACTTCCTCATCGTGATAGAGGCCTTTTAAGGCATAAAAATGCCCCTCTTTTTTCGGTAAATGATGGCACCAGTCGGTCATCTCCTTTAACGAGGCAAAAGCACGACTTAATACCCCGTCAAATTGGTGATCGGGTTGATATTCTTCCGCGCGACTCAACACTGCTTCAACATTGGTAAGCTCTAACTCACATACTGCATTGCGAATAAAACTGATCCGTTTACCCAAGCTATCTAACAAAACAAATTGTTTTTGCGGATTAATGATAGCTAAAGGCAAGCCGGGCAAGCCCGGGCCGGTACCGACATCAATAAAACGATCACCTTGTAAATAAGGGCTCACCACAAGACTGTCCAAAATATGTTTAACCATCATTTCCTGCGGATCACGCACAGACGTTAGATTATAAGCCTTGTTCCATTTATTCAGCAGCAAAACCAGCTTCACTAACTGTTGTTGCTGTTGTTCTGTCACAGAAAGTGCGGTCTGTTTTAACAATGTTTTTAGCTTATCCGTTAATTGAAGTTCTAAATTAGTCATTATTCACCACGTTTTAGCATGCCTTGCTTTTTCAAATTCACCAGAATGATGGAAATCGCTGCCGGCGTAATACCGGAAATACGGCTCGCTTGTCCGATAGATACCGGACGATGTTGTTCCAATTTTGCCCGCACTTCGTTGGATAAACCGGAAACTTTGCTGTAATCAAAGTGAGCCGGAATAGCTGTATTTTCGTGGCGTTTTTGTTTTTCGATTTCCTCTTGTTGATGCTCTATATAGCCTTGATATTTAATGGCGATTTCTACTTGTTCTACCGCTTCTTTATCTTCCATTGCCGGTTGATATGGCGTTAAGGAAGTCAAAATATCGTAAGTCATTTCCGGACGGCGTAATAAATCTTCACCACTGGCTTCACGCACTAATGGACTATTCAATACTTTATTGGCTTCTTCTAGGTATTCAGAACGTGGATGTAACCAAATACTGCGTAAGCGTTGACGCTCTTGCTCAATATTTTCCATTTTTTGGTTAAAACGAGCCCAGCGTGCGTCATCAATTAATCCTAATTCATGGGCAATTGGCGTTAAACGAATATCGGCATTATCTTCACGCAATAACAAACGGTATTCCGCACGAGAGGTAAACACGCGATAGGGTTCTTTTGTTCCTAATGTACAAAGGTCATCCACCAACACACCGGTGTAAGCTTGATCACGGCGCGGAAACCAGGCTTCTTTCTCTTGTACGTAAAGACCAGCATTAATCCCAGCCAATAAGCCTTGTGCTGCTGCTTCTTCATAACCGGTCGTACCATTAATTTGACCGGCAAAGAATAAACCTTGAATGGATTTGGTTTCTAAGGTCGGTTTTAAATCACGTGGATCAAAATAATCATATTCAATGGCATAACCCGGTTTCACAATGCGGGCATTTTCCAACCCTTTCATGGAATTGACGATACCCATTTGCACGTCAAAAGGTAAACTGGTTGAAATCCCATTCGGATACACTTCATTGCTGGTTAAGCCTTCTGGTTCTAAATAAATTTGGTGCGAATTACGATCCGCAAAGCGCATTACTTTATCTTCGATCGATGGACAATAACGTGGCCCGATCCCTTCAATGACACCGGTATACATCGGGCTACGATCCAAGTTATTACGGATCACATCATGGGTTTGTTCGTTGGTGTGGGTGATATAACAAGGAATTTGTTGCGGGTGATCAGAAACGGATCCCATAAAAGAGAACACCGGCAATACTGCATCGCCATGTTGTTTAGCTAAGACTTCAAAATTGATCGTACGTGCATCAATACGTGGCGGTGTTCCGGTTTTTAAGCGATCCACACGTAAACCAAGATCTCTTAAACGATGAGAGAGGGTTACCGAAGCCGGATCACCTGCACGTCCCCCTTCATAATTTTGTAAACCAATATGAATCTTACCGGCTAAGAAGGTGCCGGCAGTTAAGATCACAGATTTTGCATGAAACGTAAGCCCCATTTTCGTTGTAACACCGGTTACACGATCTTGTTCAATTAAGATATCCGTGGCTTCTTGTTGGAAAATATCTAAATTCGGTTGATTTTCAAGGGCGATTCTGACGGCTTGACGATATAACACACGATCCGCTTGCGCACGTGTTGCGCGTACGGCCGGGCCTTTACTGCTGTTTAATGTACGAAATTGAATACCGGCTTTATCGGCGGCATGCGCCATTAATCCGCCCATGGCATCCACTTCTTTTACTAAATGCCCTTTGCCAATTCCGCCAATCGCCGGGTTACAAGACATTTGTCCGAGAGTATCTACATTATGCGTAAGTAATAGGGTTTTTAATCCCATACGTGCAGGTGCCAATGCGGCTTCTGTTCCTGCATGACCGCCACCGATCACGATGACATCATAGGTTTCAGTGTAAAACATGATTATGAATGATCTCTATTTTAAATGAGGTACGGATCTGTTGATCCTTGAAAAAATTGGTCGCTATTTTACTGAAAATCTTAGGTGGTTAAAAGATGCGTTTCAGTGAAAGAAAAAAGAGGGATCGGGAGAAGGATCTTCGCTAATAAGAAATAAGATCTTTATATAGAGATCTTTTATTATTACTATTATAAGGATCATCAAAACCGTTGAATAAGATCGTTTTTACGTTGTAAATGAAATGCATAGATCATTTTCAAACGTGTTAAGATCTTCCCGATCAATACCGTTAATTCTTGTGTATAACTTCCTTATTTATCCACAGGTTGATTAGCATCAGAATTTATTCATTACATAAAAACAGATTTTTAACAATAATTAACGAAGTTATCCACACGCTGTTTGCTTTTTTATTGATTAAATATTATGCGTAAAATTAGGTAACCAGTCTTCTGCGCACTGTTCTTGATCAGATTCTGTTAAGACGTCAATGCGTAAAGCATCGGTTATTTTGACCGCACTTTTTGCCAACAAACTTTGTTCTACTTTGTCCACGGCAAAGCAAAAGGTGTCGTAATCAGAATTTCCTAAACCGATCACCGCAAATCTTAAGTGGGAAAGGTCATTATCACTTGCATCCAGAGCTTCAAATAACGGTTTGAGGTTATCCGGTAATTCGCCTGCGCCATGGGTGGAAGTCACCACTAGCCATAATTTTTCATTGATTACATCATTTAATGCCGGGCCGTGGTGCAATTCAGTACTGAAACCTTGTTGTTGTAATCGGCTTTCTATGTGTTCGGCAACATATTCGGCACCGCCTAAAGTGCTGCCGGTGATTAAGCAAATGTGAGGTTGCATTTTTTCTCCCAAAAAAGAAGGCTTAGATTAACTAAGCCTTGGTTTAATAAAGAATCATTAGATACTGTCAGTGATGCCTAAAAGTGAGCGTAAACGTTCTTGAATATTTTGATGTTCGCTTCTTAATTGTTCGTTTTCACTGCGTAATGCATCGTTTTCTTGTTGTGATCTGCCGTTTTTTTCTTTTAATTCATCCACTTCGAGTTGAAGGAGTTGAATGGTTTCAACGGCTTGTTTAATTTTGTTTTCTAACTGATCTAAAACTTCTAATGACATAGTGATTTCCTCTAAAAAATGGATAAAAAGTAGAGGTATTCTACCGATTTAATTGATTTTATTAAAGCAAAGAATCGCATTATCTGTTAATTCATGGGGGTAGTCGTCCTCCTTAAAGGGAATTTACTTAAAAATTCGCCATGAGGCAGAAAAAACTTTGAAAAAACTGACCGCACTTTTGAGTTGATGAAGACGTCAGTCCGTCTAGGGCAGACGCATCCATGGAAATCTAGCAGTCTTCACGGCTAGATTGTTATTTTTATTCTTTTTTATTAGAATATTGAGACAATTACTAAGGTTATTTCAGGAATCAATTATGGCGAATTGGAACGGACAATACATTAGCCCTTATGCAGAACATGGCAAAAAAAGCGAACAAGTGAAAAAAATTACGGTTTCCATTCCAATTAAAGTGCTTGAAATTTTGACAAATGAACGCACTCGTCGCCAAATTCGTAATTTACGCCACGCAACAAACAGTGAATTGCTTTGTGAAGCTTTCTTACACGCCTTTACCGGCCAGCCTTTGCCAACAGATGAGGATTTGCTCAAAGAGCGCAGCGATGAAATTCCTGAAGAAGCGAAAGTGATTATGCGTGAGTTAGGTATTGATCCGACCAAATGGGAATATTAATTTCTCATTTCTCTCTTTGCCCTCTTCTTTTCTGTTATGATAGAACCATGATTTTTAGTTAATGTTCTATTATGCGAGTACCTAGAATTTATCATCCTACATCGTTGAATCATCTCACTTTTTGCACTTTGTCTGAAGACGGTGCAAATCATGTGGGGCGTGTTTTGCGTATGCAACCCGGCGACCATCTCGAACTTTTTGATGGCAGTAACCAAACATACCAAGCAATGATTACGCAGGTGAGTAAAAAAAGCATCGATGTAGAAATTTTAAGCCGGCAATTTGACGATCGGGAAAGCCCATTGTTTATTCATCTTGGGCAAGTGATTTCGCGTGGCGAACGCATGGAATTTACTATTCAAAAATCCGTCGAATTAGGTGTGAACGTGATTACACCGCTGTGGTCGGAACGTTGTGGCGTGAAATTAGACGGTGATCGTATGGAGAAAAAAATCCAACAATGGCAAAAAATTGCCATTGCGGCTTGTGAACAATGCGGCCGGAATAAAATTCCGGAAATTCGCCCATTAATGAAATTACAACAATGGTGCGCCGAACAAGATGGCGCACTGAAATTAAATCTTCATCCGAGAGCAACACATTCCATTCGCACATTGCCAACGATACCCACTGCCGGCGTGCGCTTATTAATTGGTTCTGAAGGTGGCTTATCAGCGCAAGAAATTGCACAAACCGAACAACAAGGTTTTGTGGAAGTGTTATTAGGAAAGCGAGTATTACGCACCGAAACAGCAGCGATGGCGGCGATAACCGCATTACAAGTCTGTTTTGGTGATTTAGGGGAAATATTATGATGGATTTGCAAGATCATTTGCTCATTGCCATGCCAAATTTAGAGGATAGTTATTTTTATCGGACGGTCATTTATATTTGTGAGCATAATGAAAAAGGGTCTATGGGATTGGTGATTAATCAACCCACCGATTTAAGCATTGCAGAACTGAGTGCAAAAATGAATTTCATGATGGTAACCGACCGCACTTATAACAATAAATTGGTGCTTGCCGGTGGGCCGGTGAACGTTGATCGTGGTTTCATTTTGCATACGCCTGTTCCAAAAGTATTTAATCACAGTTATAAGGTGAATGATAATCTTGTCCTGACAACCTCTGCCGATGTGGTGGATACGTTCGGCACTCCTGAAGAACCGGAGAAATATTTGGTTGCTTTAGGTTGTGCCAGTTGGGAAGCCAATCAGTTAGAGCAAGAAATCGCCCATGATTCTTGGCTGGTCGTGCCGGCAACGGAACAAATCCTGTTTGATTTACCATGCGATCAACGCTGGTTGGCGGCCAATCAATTGCTCGGCATTGATATGTATAATTTTGTCGGCCAAGTAGGACATTGTTAATGGGCATTACGGTTTTAGCCTTTGATTTCGGCACAAAAAGCATTGGTTGTGCAGTGGGGCAAAGCATCACCGGCACAGCACAGTCGTTGCCGGCATTTAAAGCACAAGACGGCATTCCTGATTGGGATGCTATCGGTAAAGTCATCAAAGAATGGCAGCCGGCACGATTAGTTGTTGGTTTACCGCTGAATATGGATGGCACCGAACAAGAACTGACCTTACGCGCCAAAAAATTTGCCAATCGCTTGAATGGACGCTTTAATTTACCGGTGGAATTACAGGATGAACGCCTCACAACCACGGAAGCTCGCAGTGAAATTTTCAGCCGCGGCGGTTATCGAGCTTTAAATAAAAGCAAAGTGGATGGCATTTCCGCCTGCTTAATTTTAGAAAGCTGGTTTGAACAACACAGTGAAGAACTACGTTGAAAACACATAAAAAAGCGACCGCACTTTGAGGTTGATAGATAAAAAAAGCCATTTAGCGTTCACTAAATGGCTTTTCTTTATCGCTTAAATAATCTTTGAAAAAATGATTTTTTGGGCTGTTTATTGATTGGTTGTTCAGTAGAATTTTGTTTAGATGAAGTTATTAATTCATTTATCTCAGATAAATCCATCCTTATGTTCTTATCTAATACCCAATGTCGGTAACCATACCAGTTCTGATCAAATAATATATTTGTTTCAGAATTAAAATTTGGGTAGTTTTTTAATAATGATGTAAGATGTTTATAAATTAATCCAGGACGAGCACAATATCCGTATACACTATATCTATTTTCACTTGGCTGCCTTGTTCTTACAGTTATAACCCCTTCACCTTTTTTATAGATATCAAAAATGAAACTTTCAAATGTATCGATCTCATCTTCATTGTACCCATTCTCTAATATTACAAACATAAAAAAAGAAAACGGATAATCAATAGAGCCAACTAAGTGATTTGCCAACTTATTTCGCATAGGGATAAAGCCATTCATTATCCCTACCTCTTCACCTGATAATGCTGGGAGAAGATATCTATCAAAATGATATCCTTCATTTTTGCCAGAATGTCCTAGCTCATTAATCCATATATTATTAAATGTATCGTATAGTTTAGATAGAGGTATAGGATTTTCTGGAATGTACTCTAACATTCTTATTGAATTTATTTTGCTGTACATACTCCATTCACCTAAAACAAATCGAATAATTACAAATGCAATATCAAATCTATCTTCGCTTATGTTTTTAGAAAAGAACTCAACATCAATCAATCCTTGATTTTTTGATAGCTTGAATTGTATATCATAGGAATCTGCAAAATCTAATTTATATTGATTTATCATATCCTCTTCAATTAATGATATTCTTAAACCAAAATCGATTTTCTTTTTATCTAAAAACCATAAATAAATAAGATTATTAATATTGCTATAATCTAAATTTATTAGGAATATTCTTCCGGTTATTTCAGGATAATATCCAAAACCAATACTTATAGTAGGAAAGTAAAGTTTAAATGTTTCATTCAAATGATCAACAA
>NZ_CABFLM010000042.1 GCF_901873365.1 uncultured Aggregatibacter sp. | reverse complement strand
GACTATACCAAGGGGAATGAATGAAACCTAGCTTCACTAAATTAGAAAAAATATTAGGAATTATTTTTCTTATGTTAATGCCTATTTTTTCGTTATTAGTCCTTTTTGTTAAGGGTTACACTGAATGGATTCTGTTACTTGGGCTAATTACATTCATTGTTGGGTATTTACCAGTAAAGAAATATGGAAAAATAAAAGATTTTGAGAAGGAATCAAGAACATTTTAAGTTTTGCACATACATAGGAGAAGATTTATGGATCAAGAAGAAGCTATCACAGGCATTAGAAAAATCAATATAAGTTTAGCTGAACGAGAGTTTAAAGCTAAACCAATCTATGCTTATGATGTATTTATAAGTGAAAAAGAATATGCGGAAATGTTGGCAAATGAGAAGAAAAGTTTGCGTAATTGGGCTTACCAAATTTGGTACTATATTTTGTATTTTGCAAGACTTGCCTATAAATCAGTGAGTGTTGCGCTAAGTATTATTTTTGTAATATTGTTTTTTTCTTTTATAACAAACGATCCTGTAAAAGTAATGAGTTTAGATGAACTAATACTACTAATTAGAAGCCTCACTCCTTTAATATCTATATTTGCTTGCGTTGTTTTATTGTTATCAAATCCTAGTTTAAGATACCCTAAAAATATATTTATGGTTGAGGTGTTAAAAAAACTTTATCGGAAAGCTCAAGAAAACAATAATTGTTAAGTTTTGAATAGGGATAAATCTTATGGAGATGATATTATCATATGTTTCTTTTATATCTCTCACCATTTCAATGTATATAAACATTTGGAATTTAATATCAAGTAAAACAACAATAAGAAGAATAAAGTTTTTTTACTTTTTTTTGATATTAGGTATTGTATCAATCCTATTAGATATTTATTGGCAAGGTAAGTTTTTCTAAGTGTTAAGTTTTGAATATAAGGAGTTAAAAAATGGAAGAAACTGGAATTTATGTAAACGGTGCATTTATCAATTGCGATATAAAAAACTTAGAAATTTTGATTAAGGGTAATGTTCAAAAGCTAAATATTGGAACAAATGCTCAAGCAGTAACAACAACGAATACTCATACTGTTACAAATATAGGAAATATAGGAAATATAGGAAATATAGGAACAATTATCAACTATTCAGTAGATAATGAAAAAATAATTGAAGAGATTCCATCTATAAGAATAAATGTAGATGGTGATATAAATAGTCTTATAGCCAATATCGGTAATGTTTTTTGTAAAAATACAAACTCAATTGAAACAACATCAGGTGGGGTAAATGTAAGTGGTAATGTATCTGGCTCAGTCAAAAGTATGTCTGGGGGTATCAATGTTAAAGGTAATGTAGGAGGCAATGCAAGTTCTATATCTGGCTCAGTAATTGTAAATAAAATTTAAGTTTTGAACAAAGGAACAAAAAATGGAAAAAATCACAATTCGCCTAAATTATTGTCTAGCAGACAATGAAATTCGATTAGCAAACATAGATAAATTAAAGCTAATCATTTATTTATGTGAAATGAAATTGGAAAAAGGTATTGATTTACCTTTTAAAGAGGTAACAGTAATAGGTACAGATTATATATCTGATGATTACACTCTGACAAAATCGTTGGGGCAGGTTGTAGCACAATCAAGAAAAATAGGGGTCGTTTTCATTCTATGGGAAAAATGGGAACAAAAAGAATCTGATTTTTCTAAGTGTTGAAAATATAAAAGGAGGATATATGATTACAAAATTACATTATCTAGAAAAAATATCTTCATTAGAGGAACGATTAAGTGAAATTAATGCCAAGGTAAAAAATGATAATCCTGAGTTCATGCAAGAAGATATTGAATCTATAACAATTGAAGCTTATTTCTCACAATTAAACAAAGTACATTATCGTTCAAGGGTTCACCTGATTTTTGTTAAATTAGACTTAATTAAGTCAAGTATAATAAATCTTAATGAACGATTTACTATAGAAGATCTTTCGGAAGATGAGATGAAGGTTATAAATTTTATTATTGAATGTACTGAAGAAGAGTTAGATGAGCTAAGTACTAAAATTGAATAGAAAAAATAGCTTTTATTACCGGGGCATAAGGTATGGCAAAAATTGGTTTTGCTCGTGTTTCTACACTACAACAAGATTTAAATGAACAAATTCGGATTTTACAAGAGTATGGATGTAAAAAAATATTCTCAGGCAAGCATTCCGGAGTATCAATTAAAAATAAAGAACAACTTGATGAGCTTCTTAATTATATCCGTGAGGGAGATGTTGTCGTTGTGACAAAACTTGACCGACTAGGGCGGAGTCTGACCCAGTGCCTAAATACGCTTGAACTATTTAAAAAGAGAAAAGTTGGATTTATAGCTATTCAACAGGGTATTAATACACAAACCCAAGATAACCCAATGGGAACGGCATTGATTCAACTATTGGGCATTTTTGCTGAATTAGAGCGTTCTTTCATTGTGGAGCGTACTCAAGAGGGTAAGCGAGCAAAACTGGCCGCCGGACAAAAAAATGCCCTGGGTGGTCGCCCTCCCAAAGTTACAGATAAACTCCGACGTGAAATTTATAAAGATTTTGAAAAAGGGGTATCAATAAATATTGCAACACAAAAATACAATCTCTCTCGAGCAACTATTGCAAGACTGAAAGGCAATTTTAATCGTTCCAAAATCAGCACCTAATAAAAAAGGCGCCCACCTCCTGGTAAGCGCGCTTTATTAATAAAACATCGGTTCATTTTCCCAGTCAATATCAAACGGCAATTCTTTTACTGGTTCAGTCTTAATTATTCCAGAATCTGATTCAGTTCCTAAATTGACTCGTTCTAATTTACTGTTCCAATTCCCCAATATATGAGCAGGCGTGTATAAATGAAAGTGAACTTCATTTGTTAGGCTATTTCCAATTATGACTTCTCCTGGAATATGTAAGAGAGTCATTTGTATATAACACATTAATGCAGCAGTAAAATCCAAATCTCTTGCTTGAACCCACATTTGTTGCTGAGGGTTAAAGTCCTCTTCACGCAAATAATTATAGGCCTCGATAATCATTACGCCCGAACCACAAGTTGGCTCTTGCAATGTCAAAAAACCACGTCGCTGAATTAAAGCGTGACAATCTGATAATGTCATTGCAGCCATTGCATGTGCGATGTGACTGGGCGTGAAGTGTTGCGCTTTATATCTATCGCCGAGTTCTAATCCCATAAAGACCGAGCCTAGAAAGTCGTAACTTTTATACTCTAAGGCTTGAACGAGAATTACCGACAAGCGAACAAGCGCTTGTTTTTCTTCTTCCGTATAATGCGACACAGCAGTTTGATAACGTTGTTTTAACGTTTCGTCTGCGTGCACTCCATACAAAATGAGATAAAACTCAAGTCCGATAATTGTAATAAAGTCATAAAATACTTCAGAACGTCTATAGTGCGGTGCAATCGATTTAAAAAGTGCGGTAAATTCTTTCTCAAAATCCATAAGATTACTCCTAAAATAACGGGAGTAATCCCACTTTGGGGAATACTCCCCAAAGGGTGGAATGGAAAGTGCCAACAAATTTGTTGGCACAGTAGGTCAAATAAAGATTTAAGCGGCTAATTTATCTTCCGGTAATTTGGAAGCCAAAGCATCAAGCAAGAATTGTGTTGCTTCACGCGCTTGTGAAGATGCGCGGAAAATGGCTTTCTTATCTGCTTTTAGCGCTTTAATCCAGCTGTCGATATACGCTGCATTCTGGGAAATATCATTGCGAACATGAACGTGAGCGCAAGTAAATGCACTGGTGAGTTCGGCGATTAACTCTTCAAATGCATATTGCTCAGAGCCAAATTTATCAAATTTAGCTACACCGTCACGATTTAATCGGTCTTTATGCCCAGTGGCGTGACCACATTCATGCAGTAGTTTTGCATAGTAGTCGTCAGCTGTATTGAATTTTTTGAAATCCGGCATCACAATGCAATCCTTGCGCGGGATATAACAAGCACGATCTTGTGCTTTGTTATAAAGTTGTATACCCATTTTATTGGGTAATACATCTAAATCCGGTCTAGGTTGCATTTCTGAAGATTTTTCCGGTTCAGGAAATTCTTCATAGTATTTTTCTAGACCATCACACTGTTCAATATTGAACACATGATGGCCACGAATAAATACCGATGACTTCATTTTCGGATCACCGTTTTCATCAAGTACAACGTTTCCGTTATCATCTTTTTCTTCAAACATATTTTGTTTATAGAAAATAATAACCGTACTTTTTTCACCAGTACGCACTTGACCACCTAAATGATTTGCACCTTGAAAAGTTACCCACTTGCGTTGAGTAAAGTTTTTTCTCATTGCGCTCATCCAAAGCAGAAGTACGTTGATTCCGGAATATTGACGACCGCTTTCACCGTTGCATGGAATAGCCATTTGTGGCCAACCACTATCCCAAGGTTTCTGCCAGGGCATCACGCCTTGTTCCAATGCTTCAATGATTTGGTCTGTAATTTGTTGATACAAATCTTTTTGTTGAGTTTCTTTTTTCATGGTTGTTCTCCTAATAAAAAAGGGAACAACCGTCCGAATGGGCAATTGTTCCCATTCGGGTAAAAGAAAACCTTGAACACGCCAATGGCATGAGCAAGGTTTATTGTAAAAGAATATGTTTTTTGCTCTTGTTAACGTTTTCTACCTTACATTTAACAAATCTTTTCGGTTTGCGTACGGCGAAACCGTAAAGAAGCGGTATTTTTGTCCGTATTGACTAGGGATATTCACTATAATACGAGTAGAAAACTCATCTTTTCCTCGATTTTTCCAAGCATTTACTGCCTGAGTGCGAACCTCCTCAATAAGAGATTCTGAGGCAAGATGTTTGGTTAAATAAGCAAAACAACTGTTGTGTAATGTCACTTTCATCAGTTTTCTCCTACAACAGGGGAAACTTTTACCCTTAGGGTAAAGTCCCCCTTTGGGTTGAAAATGAATAGCTTATGCAAATTAATGCATAAGATAGTAAAGAGTACCTACTGTACCAACAATACCGACAATCAAAAATAAAATGCTAAATAACGTTGTTCGTTTTAACCACGTTCTTTGCACATCATTAATCATTGCCTCATATTCTTCCGCTTGGCTATCTAGCATCATTTGTAATTCGCAAAGCCGGCGAGCTTCCTCGTCTTCAATACTTTGGTTGATGCCGGATGTTACTTGGGTTACTTTGTTTTTAGCAACAACGAAAAAACGGCCCAAGTGTTTTCCCACACGAAATGAAAATGTTGGAGTTTCAAGAGGGTTACTTGATGGAACATCATAGTGTTCCAATTGAGTGGATGAGGACATAGTCATTCTCCTAATGTGAAATAAAAAAATTCCTTGGAAAAATGATATGTCCCAAGGGAATCATTTTCCCTCGGAAGGTCTTTAAGGTGGCACACCCCACAAAGAGCGTTAATCAATGTGAGAAATTCCTTTCAGCGTGCTGGAATCATTTTGGCTATGATTCTACTTACTCAAAGGTAAGGCGTTGCTTCTCAAGAATCGTGCAACTTATAAGGACTGTTTACACAGCGACTTATCAAAATCAATCATACTTAATAAGATTACTGAATTTCTATTAAAAATTGTTTTTTCAAAATGGAGAATTTATCTCAAAATCAAAAAGAATTTTCCCTATATTCCGCCTTATCATTTCGCTAATGTTTCAACTATCTGATTTCATCGTAAAGGATAGTTATGTCTATAAAAAAATCACTGTTTCTTTTCGGTTTATTACCATTATCAGTATTTTCCCAAGGGACTAATCCCATAATTACTGTTTATTCAACACAAGACTATTCCATCGTTCACGCTGAGCTCGCCAGTCAAATATATTACCTTGATCAGGTTGAGCAATGGGAAAATCGGATGAGTCAACGATTAAGTCCAAACCCCAATATTGCCGCTCAACAAGCGACTCAAATTTTCCAATCCGCTGAATGGAATCAAGCTGAAGAACAGTTAAAACAATCTTATCAGGGACTTATCAGCGGGTGGCAAAATGGCATCAAAAAAGTCCCGGCAATTTTATTTCAATATCCTGGAGCAGAAAACTTGGTTATTTACGGTGAAACGAATGTGGACAAAGCGATCAAGCTATTAACTTCATGGCAACAAAAAAATAAAGAGAGGGATTAAAATGAAATTAATGAAAATGACTTTACCGGCTCTTTGTATTGCCGTTGCATTTTCCGGGCTTCCGGCGCACGCCTCTCTGAACACCGCCTCAATTATGGCATCAAGCTCTTCATTAAGCTGTATTGACTATAAAATCATCGGTACATGCTTTTGGTTATATTGTACAAAATTCGGTTGCGTCATACGTACCTCTATGAAGGTAAAACACTACATTCCGGAAACAGTGATTTCCAGCTACAACCACGATGGTCAAAACCCATGGCAAGAGATGAATCAGTTTAATCAAGGAGCAAAAGGAGGAGAATATCGCTCGCCACAAAAAAATTATACCCAGCTCACATTTAAAAATACGGCAGCGATTGGCCATCCTCAGGGAGCAATAACTCAAATATTGAGAGGTAGCTATTATTGTCAAAGTCAAACAAAACCTTTTGTACCTTATTTCCTGAGTAGCTTGGACTTTTTGGCATGGAACCATGGTATTCCGGAAATGTTTTATCCTGAATCCTTAGTCCCGGGAATGCGGGAGATACGGGAAAATGGTGATACTTGGGGTAATATTTTCCCTCGTAGTGGAACAGTAACACAGGTACATGATTATAAAGCCGCCGCCGTTACAGCTCACCGGGTTGCTGATTTCCTCACACGCAGTGCCCAACCCCACATTTATATTCCGACAGCCAGACAAGAACAAGGACAAAATGGCTATTGGTATCCGGAACCTGTCAAAGAGGCTGTGAGTAACAATCATAAATGGCAGCAATTACATCCCAAAATGTCGCAATCCTGCAGTATTTTTCCGGATACGCCTCCCAATATGGTATCAGAGGATGGCAGTTATGCGTGGGCATTATGGCGTCCTTATAAATGTTGTAAACGACGTGGGCAAAGGTTTTTACACAGTATTGATTGGTCTAATTAATAGGAATTGAATATGAAATTTCACTATGCCGTTAAAGCATCGTATATCGCAATTTCATGCGCAATCTTATCGGTAACTACGCCGGTATCTGCGGATGATAATCCTTTTGGTTTCAATAAGGCGGACTCTATTTTATCGGACAAAGTGTTCTATCAAATTGGCGGTGGTGCTGGCTATATGGCGCCACCAAGTCGAGGTAATATTCCGGCAGCCGAATTTGGTATTGGCTGGAGGGCTAATCTCACGTGCGGTAATTTTGATATTAAAACGAGTATTAAAAATCAGCTAAATGGTTTAACAGAGGGTTTTAAAGAACTTTATAGTAACGTTATAGAATCAGCCACTGGAGCCGTAGCGAGTTTGCCTGCAATGATTATTCAGCGTGCTAATCCTCAGCTGTACGACATCCTGACGAACGGTTTGTATCAAGGGAAGATTGACTTTAATAATCTCAAAACTAGTTGTGAAGATATGTCTAAAAAGCTTGCAGATGTGACTTTAAATGGTCGCTGGTCGCAAAGTGCGGATATGGAATCTTACAAAGATATTACATCTACGGAGCCTGATGCGACAAAAGCCAAAAAGAAATTTGAAAGCCAACAGGGTAGAGAAGGTAAAGAGTGGGTCGGTGGGCAAAAACGAGGCGGAGAAGGACAAGAATCAATCAAGATTGTTGAAGATGTTGCTAAAGCCGGCTATAACATTCAAAACAAACGCAATGTACTTGAGTCAGGGCGCGTTTCCAAGAGTAATTGTAGTGGGTTACTTTGTCAAACTTGGGACAATCCCAAAGAGATGACCGATTGGCTTACACATGTCATTGGTGAGAAACAATTAACGACTTGTAATACAAATTGCGGCACACCAAGTAGTTCTCGTGCCGGTGTAGGGTTGTCTCCAGAAATTGAGCAAGAAAACATTAAAACAGTTACCTTGTTGCAAAAAGCATTGAATATGAGAACTCCTTCAGTTGATATTTTGGCTGAACTCAGTTCAAGTACGGTACCGGTTACACGTGGTTTGATCGAATCTTTACGAGATGATCCGGATGCGCAAGTATTAGGGCAACGCCTGGCTAGTGAAATAGCCGTAGCGAAAACAATGGAAAAAATGCTACTTGCACGCCGTGCTGTATTGACCGGCATGCGTGAACCGAATGTCGCTAATAATAAAGATGCACAAGATGAATTAGAAAAAGTACTCGTCCTAATTGACCGGGAGATTGAACAAATCAGAATGGAAATTGACTTGCAGAAGTCCCTCACCGGTAACTCGGCTGTGGCCATTTTACAAAACAAAGAATTACGTGAATATCATGCAGGTGCGGCGAATGTTGCACGTGACAATGTAGATAAACGTATCAGTGACTTAGCCAATGGTCTTAATGATACATCTGCTGAAACGATGAATGCAGACGATATTACTATTCCACATAACAACATTACGTTCCAACTACCTCAGGTATCAAATTCCTTTTCTTATACCGGAATCGGTGGAACATCCGGTACAGGCTCCGGCCAAAAGGGAAATGCGGCTTACTCTTCCATTCCGGCAATTAACGGTACAGCCTTTGAACAGGCTACCGGGCTCTTAAAAAAATTTGAGGGATTTAGTGGCAAGGCATATTGGGACGTTAATGCTTATCGAACCGGATATGGTTCTGATACAATTACCAAAGCTGACGGGACCATTGTAAAAGTCACGAAAGATACCGTTGTAACTCGTGAGGATGCAGAACGAGACCTAGCTCGTCGCACGCAAGAATTTGCAAATCGTGCTCGAAGTAACGTATCATCAACAACATGGAATAAATTACCGGCAAATGCACAAGCAGCATTAACATCTTATGCGTATAACTATGGTTCATTGACAAAAGATGTGATTGCAGCAGCTCAAGCATCCGCACAATCTGGCGATATGACTGCACTAGCAAATGCTGTTAGAAATCGTCAAACTAATAATAATGGTGAGAATGCAAGACGTCGTAATCAAGAAGCCGATTACATTTTGGGAAAATCTTAAAAGGAGCATTTATGAAAAAATTACTCACTATTGCGATGATGACCGCATGTACGACACCGGTCCTCGCTGCCAACAACACAATTTTTGCTTGCACTACGGACAATGGAAACAAAGTTTCCGTTACAAAATCCGGGACAGATTATGAGTTTGTTTATGGGCAAATTACTTTCAAAAATCCAGTGAAACAAGTTCTTGCAAATCAAGATTCATATGTGGCCGTCGGTTCAGGGTTTATTACCAGCTCATTAGAAATGAAAAATAACGGCACAAGTTATACTATCCAATTCGTGCAGCCTCGTGATGGTAAAAATATTGAGGAGCCGACCCTCTACATCACTAACGGCAGCAAAATGGATACTGTAAGCTGTAAAGCTGGAAGTGCGGTTCAAAACTTTGAACGCCGTAGTATGAAATCCTCCTAAAACATCCAATACGTACAAAATAAGCGGGAAAACCCGCTTATTTTTTTACCTCTAAATTCAGGTATCAAATTACTAAAATAGCATCCATTACTCATTAAAAGTCAATTTTATGCAAATGTTTCGCAAAATGATAAATGAGAGTATACTGAAGCGTATGGATACGTTGATGGATACAGGAGAAAATGATGAGAGATGCAGAAAAATTCGGACATACCGTCGGGCGATTCTTTAAGAAAATTGACCGCACTTTATCGTTTCTCCCGGAAAGGCCACGTAAAGCGGTTATAACGGCTGCTGTACTTACGGTGAGTCCGGTTTGGTTTGGTATTATCGCTTATAAAACTAAGGGTAAGGATGTTATTTACAGTACACAAACAGAAAATGAATACGAACAAGAAGAAAACTGTACATTGTTAGGTGGAGTTGATCTTCATGCCAGTTTGGGAGATGATAACTATGATGGTTGGCGTTTTGGAAAGGATGGCTATGGTCTTTATGCTCAAGGTAGGAAAGTTATCTAATGTCAAATAAAAAAGAATAAAGCAGAAAGTTTAACATTTCTGCTTTATTTTGTTTTAGGCTTTATCAAAGCCACTTTTTATTATTTCACCAGCAGCTTTAGCTACGTCTCCGCCTTTAGCGCCTGCGCTGTAACTTAATTCTGTTCCTTTAGACAAGTGGGTGGCCATATTGCCCAAATTAAATCCAGCCCAAGTCATTGCCCCAAACCATAAGCTCGGAAGTACAATAAATAAGCTGCCCATAACAAAATTCGAAATAATGTCATCTTGTGCATTTTCTAGAAAATGGATATTTAAGATATTATGAGAGGGTGAGCTATATAAGATATCGATCATAGCCGAATCGAGCCAGCGAGCCAATTCCCACCAAAATGTTGTTGTCACGAGTGCAAAATGCACGAAGCTTAGGGTGACTACAGTTTTGATAGAGAAGCCGCTTAAGATAGTGATAACCGGAATTAAGATAATCAATGCCATCATCATAAACGCTTGTACCATCGGCAGTGCTTGACGCATTGCATCAAGCCCGGGAAAAATAGCGAGACTACCTACCGCACTTCCTACGGTTGAGGTTAAGCGCGTCACGGCGTTCCAGAATCCACCTTCCACACTACCACCGTATCCTTGGTATATTTTTCCTTTCGAAACATCCATATTTTCCACACGTAATAAGGTTCTTAATAAGGCCTCATCTCGATTATCAATGGAATTAAAGAAGTCACTTACTTGCGCCGAAAAATTTTGTCGGACATCAGCAAGTAAGCGAGACTTGAGTCCGGCACCATTTTCATCCCACCATTGGTCGCAACTTGGATATCCACCTTTGCCAGTATCCGGTAATGCCGTATCACGTGTTGCATTATAGGGAAACGTACTAATCGGTTGTTGCGCTCGAAAGCGAGGGTAGAGCTCGCTGTTATTAATCAGTAACTTTCCTCCCAGCCAAGAGGTTTCACGGATCTGTGCCGGTGTTAAAGTGAGTTGACTTGTTTGTAACTTTTGGCGTGCTGGGATATAGCATTGTTGCACAAATTGCTGTACTTCTGTCAACAATGCCGGATTATTAATTTTTTGGTGTTGAACCTCAAAGCGTATTTGACGTAAATCACGCTGACAAGGCAGTATGGACGTCATGCCATAAGTTACCCCTTTGTTAATCTTATGCATCAACATCCACCAAATCGGCATTCGAGCCTGTCTGTCTCCCAAAGTTGTAGAAAAGGGAGCGTAACCGGATTTATTTGGTGCATTGGGGACTTTATAGCCACATTGTACGGAGGCACGTTCATTATATTCGATATTATTTAGGGATATTGGAATTAATGGTGCAAGCGTCAAAACGATAATTAGCATTGCAGGAAGTAATTCAATGGTTAGCCAGCGAATTAAAAGCTCACCTTTTTCCCCTTCATCATCCCCTTGTTTTGATACATCACGCCAAATTTTGATAACCATGCCAATAAGGGGAATTAACCATAATCCGGTACCAACAAATAACACAAAAATCCCATTGTTTAGTAACCAGCCTAATAGTGTCAGAAAATATTCAAGGTAACTGTCGACTGAAAATGTCATATTTCCTCCTAGGCGAGACTTATTTGAGTAATAGCTTCAGCTACAATCAATATCATGGCAATTAACCATTTGGCCCTTGTTGGCATAGCGGTCGGCTGACGTCGAGCAATGGCGAATACCATGGACATCACCATCCCGTAGAGTAGAAAGCGTACGATAAACCAGAACCATCGAGTTTCGATAAACCATGCGCGAATATCTGTATTTTGTAGATATTCACCGGCAAAAATACCGATAGCGGTTAAGATGAGACATAGGAATATAAAGCTCCCAAGAAGTCGAAGCGCACTTTTGCACCATTCTCTTGCCATTGATTGTTTACCTTGTAACATAAGCGCTCCTTATGAATTACTCACAACCTTATCCCCAAAAACTGGGGATAAGTCCTCTGTCATTAGCCACGTGGCTGAGAGTTGCCAAAGCAAATATTGAATAAGCCAATACGCATCGACATGATCGGTGACCTCCACATTAAGCCTTGCCGGCCAATTTTCAGGAGAAAACATCTCAGGTAATTGAAAATGCCCAGCAATATTCAATAATAAATGTACGTCACTTTTTTCACCTACAATATGCACTTTCCAACTTGATTGAGTAAATATCCGTTGAGGAAAAGCACTTAATCGGCAATTTGCTCCGATTTTTGCTTTAATTTGTGCAATGAAATGCGCAATATATGTTTGTACTTCATCAGAAGTGAAGACCAGTGATTGAATGCGCGGACCAATCTCAAAAATACGATGAAAAATCATGTTAGGCTGCGATAGAGTTAAGTGCGTCATTGACTGCAATCCCCCGTTTTTTATCTAAGTCTTTTGCAACCATCAATGCCGCATCTAACTCAGTACAGTTATGTTCCATCATTAATTGTTTGCGTTGTGCTTTTTCGTGTTTCTCAGTCATCCCAAGAGCCAAATAAAGACTTGGTGGCACCACACGGAATAAGGCTTCCATATTGGTCGCAAGTACAACGCCTTCAGTATATTTCTTGTCTGCTTTTTTGGCCGACAATAACATGAGTTTTTGTGCTTCAGATAAGCGCCGGAAACGGTTAACTTGTTCCACTTCATCGTTGGACAGGTTAAGCAATTCCCACCATTCAACCATGCTGAGTAACTTACCAGCCTCTTCCGGAAAGTCAGCCATATTTTGTGTGGCTAACCACAACCAAATACCCAGCTTACGCCACATTTTTGAACCTTTAACGAGAAATTTCGCCAACAGCGGGTTGACCGTAATAATGTGCGATTCATCCGTAATATTGACGATAGGGCGGAAGCTGTGTTGGTACTTTTCACCCAATGAGTTGATATGGTTAATCAGGGAAATATACGCAATCGCCAGTTCAGCTTCGTAGCCATCACGGGCAAACATGGCCAGATCTACCAGGGTAATATCTGCCTCCGGCCAAATTTCGCCTTCTCGGTTAAAGAAACGCCCATTGACACCTGTACAGAAGATATCCATTGCCTCTGCCATATCTGCAAGACGAGAGGCGCGCTCCGGGCGAATATCCGGACGACGACTGAGTTCTTCTAGAGCCGCTTTCACATCTCCGGTTAACACTTGACGAGGTGGTATTTCTTGAACCGTTTTCTCTGCCGCCAATAAAATTGCCTGGCGAATTGCTGAACGGTCGGCTCGACTCATTTTGTCATCTTCTTTGGCTTCGCCACCGGTGATCATCAAGCGCGCAGTTAATTCCATTTCCGCTAATAAATCACGCTGTTCTTCGCCTTCTTCGTCGCTATCGTCGTCATCTCGTACCTCGAGATCTACATCCATTTCCAATAAACGGTGAGCTTCAGAAAAGAGTGGTAAGGCAATATTACTACTTGGCTCAAGGGATACGCGGTTTACCGTTAAACCGTAACGTTCCGCATAATCGGCAAACAAACCAAAGGAGTTACCGGCTTCAACGATAAAAAGACGTGGACGATGTACCGCCATAAGCTGTGCCATCTGTCCGGTTAAAGTTGCGGACTTACCTGAACCAGTCGGCCCTAAAATGAGTTTATGGGCATTTTTCGTCCGGTCTTTAGGGTTTAATGGGTCAAAATCTAATGGGCTTCCACCGCGGTTAAAATAGGTAATTCCCGGGTGTCCTGTGCCGGTTTCCCGACCGAATACGGGCAACATATTGGCAATGTGTTGTACCCAATAATATTTGGTATAAAAACGCGATTTTGCATCTAATTGCGGATTAAAGTTCATTGGTAGCCAGCGTAGATAGCTATTTAGCGGGGCAACTTCATTACCTTCTTTAACTGGCACGAGATTGTTACTTAATAAAACGGTTCTTAGCTCTCTTGCACGATTTCGAAGCTCTTGCTCATCATTACCATGCACATAAAACACAATACTTGCCTGATAAAGTTTATGACCATCTTTTAAGTATTCCGTTACCGTAGTAGCATCTTGTTTTAAATAAATAGATTCATAGTTATTGCCTACCGCTCGACTGCTTAATTTATCCAAATGCATCTGTAATTTATCTTGCGGATGGATCACAATCGTAATGCCCATAATGGTTGATTCCGGCAATAAATCAAATAACGCATTAATATTACGACCTCGAGTGACTTCACCTGTCATGTGGCCAACATCCGGCTGTTTACGGATATTATCAACTACGATGACTTCATGAGGTTGCTCATTAAAAAACCAGTAACCGTTTTTGCTTTCCGGTGGCGTAAAAAAGAGATTTTCACTAAAATCTTGGTCTTGCAAGGGGAGATCTGACGCACCGGAAAGAGACAATAAATCGTAACAAGCCTTATCGTCCAATCCGCTAAAATAACGTGATGGATTTGGATTAAACCACTCTAATAACCAACGATGAATTTGGGCTTCATTTTGACGTTCTAGCGTTAAACCTGCGGTGATAAAAGCACTTTGAATACGATCACATGCAGTATTTAACTTTTCAATGGTATCTGTCTCATGGTTGCTAGCATAACGATAAATGACCATGCGGGTCTTGCGCACTTTTCCGGCCCAGGCGGTATTTGTTACCCGATCATCAACAAAAAGCCCACCAGGTTTACCTACCGCTTTTAAATGGCGTTCCATTTCATCAAGCCACTGCTCTGTAAAGGCACTACCGCTAGCTTCAGGTGAGCTGGTTTTAATATACTGTCTTAGATTTTCAACATAACTGCTTAGATTTTTGTCATCCTGGCAAAAGAATTGCACGACGTAAGGATGGGTATCAAGCTCATCGAAACTATCTTGCAAGGCATCTTTAACCAGTGTGCGAACACGATTAAGGTAATCGCTACTTCTACCTTCAGTCCCTATGGGCTTAACATCAAATACTACACCGGCACTTTTCGCATCATCAAAGAGCATGACGCCTTCTTCTGCAAGATACTCAGCGTAAGGCAGGTGACTGATAAAAGAGGGATCACGGCCATAAAGTGTTTTGACATGCTGTGCTTGGGTTATTTTACGATTACGAAGAATGGGGCGAATCTCGACTGCTTCTTGTATCCCATTCTCATCCGCTATTGGTGTATTTCCCTTAATCGATGCCGGTATCGGATTTTCTTTAGATTGAGCGCTTTTCGGGCTTTTCCCCTGCTTATCAGGGAAAAAAGCACCTAATACATCTTGGAATAGTGCCATCGTTGTTACCTTACTTAATACATTTTTGTACGTTCACCTGGCTGGGCATATTGCACCCGACCATAAAACGGAATAACGGAAGAGTAGCCTGGTACGGGCATTTGTTCGGAAGAGTCTGTTAAGTGCGGATAAACATACATTACTAAATCCGGATTAGGTAAACGAGGAAATAGATTTTGGGTTTCATTTTCAGCCGTCCGAGTATATGTTTGTTGTTCACGTGCCGAGACATAATTGGGTGCATCAATCAAACGACCATTGTGCGAGCGATAGGCACTAATATTACTGTTATCGCCAGCCCCCTTATTCCAAATATCTTTCATGGTTGAATCACCAGTCGGCAATAAATCACGTTGAGAGGTTGAGCAACCGGTTAAAAGACTGCCAATGGCGAAGATCACGCCTGTCATCATTAATACTTTCATTATTGCTCCTTAATCTAAATGAGATTGTTGTGATGTTTGGCCATATTTCACTTGGCGAGCTTGGCGGTCATAGTCGATGTTGATTTGTTGATCGATATGTACGGCGACTTCTCGACCCGGCGGAACGTAAACGGCATCAAACATCTGGCCGTAGCGTTGACGGAACCAGTCAGCTGTTTCTTTCAACCCACCGCCTAATGCCTGCCCTAAAACGTATTTGCCGTTATTACCGGTGACTGCACCGATGACGGCTCCTCCGTCAACGACAGTGGTTGACTGAGAAGACGAAAGTCCTTGCGCTGCCGCTGACGCACCGGTCAAGAGGAAGTTTGTCGTGAGATATTCGGGCGCATTGGTTTTACGCTCGCCCGGAATACAAGGCACACCATGCGGATCGGATAACCAACCAATTTTATTATTGTTATCCCCAGTTGAAACAATACGGCCATCACTAAATACAAAGGTTAAACTTTTCACATCGCCACGTACGCAAGATAAGGTCCAGTCACCGCTTGCGGTGCCAGAGACAATTGCGCCTTCAATATCCGGCAGCTCAATGCCGTTGGCAATGAGGTTGTCACGTCCAATTAATAACTTGAACGGATAAGGTTCTGTCACGTTGTTATCAATTGGCACACGGCCTACAAGTGCGGTCATCGCAACAGAATTCGTCAAGGTTGAGTTTGCTGCAATGGTAAAAAATGGCGTTGCGGTATTTAACATGGAATTACTGCCGTTATTCATAGGTTGTAACCCTTCAGCCTTTCGGATGTCATTAATGCTGTTATCAAACATTTTGGGGAAACCGATTCCGGTGCCGTTTGAACCGATAGGTAGCGGATTACCACGGTCGTCCGTCATCCGCATATCACTTGGATTAACCCAATTCATACCACCGCTATTTTCAATTTGAGCCCCAACGGTAGCTCCATTAATCGGTAAAGGTGCATTTGTACTTTGTTGAGCTGTCCCCATCACCTGATTACTGCCTTGCAATACTTGGTCTTTTAACGAGTTAATTTCGGCAATTAATGCGCCGGTTTCTGCTTGTACTGCTTGCTGAATCTGATAGTCAGTATTACTACTTTGATTTTTTAATTGCTCGTTTTCTCGCATCAATCTGTCATTTTGGCTGATGACATCATCAAGACGTTTATTATTCTCTTTAACCCTGCCAACCAACGTTCTTACGGTATCTTTTGAGGTATCACCTTCGATTCCCATTGAACGTAATTCTTCCGGTGATAGATCATTAAGTGAAATATCCAGTACATCCTCTTTTTTGGCTTCAGCCGTATTGGATGTACTGCCACTGGAAAAAAGGAATCCCACCATGGTAAAGACCACCACTGCCGTGATACCACCGATAACGAAGAACGCTTTATTTGCTTTCATTTGCATGGCTAACTCCTTATTTTGTCGTGGTCACTGTCGTGGTGACTTTTTTCAATTTTTTGGGTTTGTACGTATTAGATTGTGGAATGACCGATTGATTAGGGTAACCTTCCGTCACTAAATACAAGGTTGTTGTATCTTCAGGCGCGCCATGTCCACCGAGCCAATGATGCTGAAAGGTTGCGGCGTAAAAATGACCCTGTAATTCGCGAGGGTCAAGTTCAATACGTGATTGTCCTTGGTTTTGCAAACGGATTGCAGTCACCACATACTCATCAAGCTGCCAAGCGAGTAATGGGGTGGCGCGTATTGGTAATGCCGGTAAAAGGGTTTTTATCGGGGTAGGAAGACGGTGTGCCACTTGGCGAACGCCGTCCAATGGTTCAACTGTGCGTAATGGGGCATAGATCATTTGTGCTGCATAGCGTGTAAGTGCCGCAGGCACCGGTAGTGCAGGACGGGCGTTTGGTATCGGTTCATTGTTGGCACTGACCTCTTGATTATAAACCGCCCCTTGATTTTCAACTTTGTTTTCATACACTAAACGAATAGGCTCATCCGCATTGACGACAGACGATTTTGCCTGTACATCTAATAAGATCATTTCCCCGGTGGCTAAATCCATCAAATGTAAACGTGTTTTCGGGAAATCCGCTGTGGCTTTGAGATACACCGCGCCACCGGTTGATTGAATACGGAGTTTGTTGTCCAGTTCCGGCGGATACCCCACCTTCACATTTTTATCAACGAAAATAATGCGTTCTTTCTCAATTTGTAAATCAACTGAGAGAGGCTTACGTGCCCATTTCATCAAGACATCAGCTGAGGCAACCGGCGAGAAAACAAAAGCAGCGGTCAGTAATAAGGTGAGTTTTTTCATTATGGGTTTTCCCTTTCTTTAAATTCTTTTGCTTCTAAACGTAGCGGAATCGAGCTGTAGCAATTAAAGCCCAATCCCCATGGATTGTTTTGTAAATCCGTTTCCATGCGCACAATATTGATAGGAAAGCGGGTCAATACACGTTTTACCGGTTCATCTTTAACATATTCGTCTACGCTTAAATCAAGATTGACCGTCCAGCTATCCGGACTATGCACAATCACACTGCTGTCTTTAAACCCGCGCCCAACAATTTCATAGACGCCACGTGCCCGTTCACGTAACTCGCCATTGGATAAACGGTCGTAATAATCTTTTTTCAAAAATTCTTGGCAACTTGGTGTCAAGAAAGCTTTATTTTTTTCAATATTGACCTTGTACTCTTCCTCACCGGACTCCATCCAGCGATTCAGCTGTTGGAAGGTTTGATAAGCAAAGGCATAAACGGTTGATTTTGGCACTTCCCACCAGGGTCGTTGACTGCCCGCACGCAAATCAGGTGGGTTATAAATCATTAATCGACTCGGTGCGGTAAAAATAATGGCACATAGCACCAAACAAATCACAAGCAATGCACCAATCGCAATTCTCCCGGTAACGATTTCGCGATTTTTTTGGTGAACGACCCCTTTTAATTGACTCATAATAAATTCTCTTATTTTCTAACTCGGCGAATAGACCAGGTTCCTTGGCGGGAAATAAATTGATTTCCCCCTAATAAGCTATCTAATTTCACTTCAATGACACGATTCAAATATGCCTCTGGTTTACCGCGCTTGAGGCTGGCAATGACCACCTTGCCCACCAAAACCGAGATAATGCAAAACAACATGGCAAAGGAAGGAATCAGTAACCAAAAACCGAACCCGAAGGCAAAACAACAAAGGAGGCCAAGTACCGCACCCAAGATAAATCCGATAGCTGCGGCCAACATAAACTCACTCACCGATAACCCGCCGTATACATTCGCCTCGCGGTTAAATCGTGTAGGAAGGAAGGGGATCGTTTGTTCTTTATCGCTTGACACCTTGACCTCACAGAGACAATTAAAATAGACCAATGGCCATTTTCACCAACCAGAGGCTGAAGAAAATTAAAATAAAGCCAAGAATAAGAGCGATAACAAAAGGGCCCCATCCTTTTCTGTCGGCTTCATCTGTTGCGGCGTTATAGGTTTTAATTAATGCTTTAACTACAGTTAGGATCGCCCATGCGGCAAATAAAACTGCGGCTAAAGTGGCTAATCCCTTCGCAACAAAAAAGATGATTTCCATCGGATCTTTCGTGTTGCTATCTACCCCGGGAATTTTAAAATCAGGAATTTTAGCGGCATTAATACCACTCCCGCCGCCTCCGCCGGTTGCAAATGCATTTTCCATCGATAACCAAAGCAGGGTCATTACCGCAAGAAAACGGTTCGATAGTTTCTGAAAAGAAGATTTGATTAATGTCATAATATGTCCTTATGGTATTAGTAAATAAAAAAGCTTATGACGCATAAAATTAATGCGGCACCCCATAGAAGCAGTTTGAAGAAAGACCAAATATCACCTTTATTCAGCATAAACTTATAGCCATTATTGTTTGCCCACATATATGCAAGCAGTAATACGGCGATCAAAATAATGGCTAACATGATTTTTAGCTTTAGCGGATCTAAACCACTTACAGCATAAAAGCTCTCTAATGGAGAAACAGAAGGGAAATTTGCGTTACTCATGCCTTATTGACTCCGAAGATGAAGATAATCTTCTTTCAAACTTCGAATGGCTTTGGGATTACGTGGAATCGCACGTGAAGGATTAATGTATTGTTTAATACCTTCTTGTACAGTCGAAATATCTTGCTTTGCTGCAGCATAATCAAAATATTCACGACGCTTTTCAGAAACCTTGGCACTCGCTGCAGCACGTTGCAACGAAAGTTTAGCTGCCTCTAACTGTTTAATCGCCTGAGCTAATTGTTCCTGTTCTGTAGCTTGAACTGTCGCCACACCGAATAAAAGCCCGAGTGCAAGAGGTAAACTGAAAATGTTTTTAGTCATGGAGAACTCCTTACTTGAAACTGATTTCACGCAAAGAGTGCCAAAGATGAAGGGGAAATTTAATGAAAAACTCTTTTTGAATTCAAAACAGTTTCCCCCCATAAAAAAGGCATTTATTCTTCAAGAATAAATGCCCGTAATAACAATATAGAAAAGGTTTAAAGGTATTTTTTAAAGCTTGCTGCGGTTACACAGATAGATAATCCAAATAAAAATGCAGCGGGCACCAAAATCACATTTGGGTAAATGGAAATTGGAATTGAAAGATATAACACCCATGCGGATAACATAATTGGCCCAATCAAACGTCGAGCATGATGGTAGAGAAAGCTTGATTCCCGCCCCGCACCAAATTTTCGGCGGTCACGCATCATTAAACCTTCAGTAAATCCGGCAAACCCGGCCAATAGAAAAAGCGGAGAGGTAAAAATAATGACAATAAGACGAATGACAAAGGTAATCACGACATAAATCACAGACTCAATGTAAGCTCGTCCATAATGATACACCCACAAACCCACGCCACTGTGTTCACGAGGATTGGCTAACCAATCTTTCACACCTGTGTTGATAAAAAGCCATTCATGCAATGACAAGATAATCGCTTCAGCCAATTCTTTTGGAGAGTGATAAAAAAGCCCCCTAGTTAAGTTATCAGAAAGCCATTCAAGCTCAGTCAACATCATTTTTTGACTATGTAAATGACCTTGTTCAGGCCATAAAAATGCAATCCCTAACCACTCAAAAATGATACTCAAAATTAATGATCCGAATAGCGCAGCCAAAGTCGCATTAATGTAGTGAAAAGGCCCTCTCTTCTTTTTTCCAGTAGATTTATTATCAGCCATTATTGTAATGTTCCTACTGGAGATAATTTACAGTGAAAGAAAAGATAACCTTTTACTTCACCTTCTAAAAAAATTTGGATTGCACAGAGACCATTTTCAGTCGCTTTTACATCATTAGCCGTCCAAAGTGAGATACCTTTATTGGTATATTTTTTCAAAAATTCATGTGTGGTATAACGCTGATTATTCCAATCTTCCAAATAAGGTAAAAAATAATTAAGCAATTCATCTGCGTTTTCTAGCCCACAAGAACAGCTAGTGACTGAATCAAAATCTACGCGCATATCAGGAAGATTGAGTAAGTTCATATCCGGTTGGTTAATTATCTGTGTCATCAAAATTCTCCTCATCTGTGTCATCATTCTGATCAATATCTTCATCTTCCATCTCTTCAGCAACGGGAGTTTCTACATCTCCAAAAAGCATTTCTTCTCCTGCGTGTGAAGGTACTCGATTTAATGACATTGACTGAAAAGCGGTTGCTATATCTTGACTTGGCGCATAATCAGAAAATGCAGATTGCCACCAATTTGGTGAAATATGGTAATTTTTACGCATATAAGCCGTCAATTCTTGAAGTGATTCTGGCATCACATCATCTTTGTCAACTGCAGGTAAAGGCATTCTTAATTTATACAGTGTACTCCCCTCAAGAAGGGCAAATGCCTGACCTTTTGGTAGGTTTGTAATATGTGCTGGCGATAGCATCGGGACCATTTTTTCAGATATCCGCTCTCCAGTATTCGAGGTAAAGACTTTACTATCATCCGGATTACTATTATCTGTTGTACTGGATGTCACCATACTTTGATAAATCGTGACATCATTGAGCTGACGTGTTAAAAATTCAGCTGTTGCAGGTTCTTTCACACGGAACATTAAAAGGGTGTTAAAGTTACCAATAGTCTGCCCGGTCTTTGCCTTATTCCCAATTCGTGCTTCAATATCTGAAAGAGTTTGCGTATAGGCCGTCACTTGCATGCCCGCGCCACGTCCTTTATTAATTAATGGAATGAATTCGTCGCCCATTAATTCGTTAAACTCATCGCAATGAAGGTTGATTTTAGGCGGTTTGTTTTTAGTTTTAAATGCATCTGGCAAGCCCTCATCCACGCCGAATTTGTAAATATGACCAGCCATTGATACCAAATCAGCAAACATACTATTACCCACTGCTGCAGCCACGGTGGCATCGGATAACGCATCTAATCCGACATAAACAATGCCTCTCTTACGAATAATGGATTCCCAGTCAAAGATGGGGCGCTCATCATGAATATCGGTGTAATCAGGCGAGAGAAGCTCAGCAGTTTTACCTGTTGTGAGTTTTTCAAGTAACGGTAAAAGCGATGCCACAATTTTATCAAAATAGGTTTTATCGTAACGTACCGCACTGGATAGCCCTTCAAGTACCGGGTCAAAAATTTTATTTTCCAAAATATACTGGTTAATCACCGCAATAAGCGGTCTATCTTTCATTGAAAACGGGAGATTTTTCACATCCAATTTAGCCGCAACCTCAGATAAGGTTGGCCAAATTTTCTTATCTATCGCATCAAAATGAAGCTTCGCATAATCTAAGAAAAGCGCGTCAATGTTTTGCACAAAGCGAGAAATCTGTAGGTAATCCGGGCGTTTTCCCATCTCTACTAATGCTCGAGAAACGATATTTACAAAACGCCATGCAAATTCTTTAAATGCGGCACTATTTCCGGCACCGCTTAATTGTCCGGAAATCCGTCCCGCGACTTCAGAGATTCGACCAAAACGGCCAACCGGGTTATAACGGGCAGAGATTTCAGGATGACCGAGATGGAAGACATAAAATTCATTTTCACGTCCGGCACGTTTTGCTTCCGCATACATTCGCTTTAGCATATCCGGGTCACCTTTAGGATCAAAAAAGACGACAACTTCGCGCTCTTCAGGTGTTTTACCTCGATGTATATCTTGAGTGACAAGCACTTCCGCAAAGCGTGTTTTTCCGACACCGGTTGTACCAAACACTAAAGTGTGACCGCCACGGTCGCCTAAAGGCAACATGATATTCCGTTCATTGGGTTCAACACCGTGCATCACCGGAATACCACCTACCGGTGGTAAAGGACGAACCGGATTTAATGGAGAGTCTATAGAGGTGAGTCGAGAGAACCAATTATCATGGATCTTTTCGTAATCACGAGCGGCTTTAAACCACTTTCCACTTTTCCAATAAATTTGTCCATTTGCAGAGAAACAATCATAAAGACGTTGGGTATGTTTAGGTTCCCATTCAAAACCACGTCCTAAGAATAAAGCTTTTTTACTGACTGGAATCTGACGGCTAGTCAAAGCATAGTGAGGGAGTCTACGCAAATTCCGGTGATAGCGTACAATTTCCATGCCTTGACGCAACCGCATTATCCCCATGCCGGCAAATCCTGCACTGAGGCCATAACCAATAAGGGGATTTAGCGCAAGCGACCATGGCGCACCATAGCAAACTAAAGCACAAGCGCCATGCACTGCAGCTGGGAAGAATTCAACCGGTGGGCGCAGTAAGCCTTCTAACACATGTTTTTGACTCATTGTGACAATCCCTCTGAAGTCAATAAAGCAGGGTAGTGAGCAAGATTCAATCTTAAAGCCAAGTCATCCCCAGGTGTTGGGATTAAGGTTAAATCAGGCGCTAATTGACGTAATTCGCTTAATTCATTTATTGTTTTAACGCTTACGACAAGTCCCATTGCCTCAATTTTACGAAGGTAGTCATAATTACGGTATAACCAGTTTTTCGAAAAGTTATCGGTGCCAATGAGGAAAATCGGCAGCATACCGGGTAAATTCATTTGAACCGGTTGAATTTGTCCTGGTGTCATTCTGTGAGAAACAACAGGCAAGATATCGGCCTCGGTTAATGTTGACGGAACGCTATTAGGGTAGGCTTGAACCATTGATTCATCCGGTTGTAATGCTTCATAAAAACGGACTGCACTTTCCCCGCCAAAATCACCAATAACTTTTAATTCGGCTTGCGCCTGAACTACTGCTCCTAAGCAGACCAAAGAGAGGAAAAAAGATTTGTACTGCATAATGTTGTTCTCGTATTAATTGGTTGGATTTTGCCAACGAATCGCTTGTTGATTTGTTTGATGTGAAGCCGGTTCAACCCAACGCATAGCGGTTTCCGTTGGCGAAACCCAATGTAAATTTGCAGGTAAGGGTTTATTCTTAATTTGATAACGAGGTGATGCAGAAGAACGCTGGAAATTAGCGATTTGTTTACTTTGATTAAATCGTCCGCTTTGATAACTCAAAAAACCTTTTACCGTCATGCCATATTTCATACCGTTGCGTTGCATATTATGAATATCTTCGATAGTCGATTTACCCTGTAATGCGCGATGTAACCCGTCAAGGCCAATATTATGTGCAAGATATAAATGCTCATCTGTCGGTTGAATCCCCCGTTCAGCGAATTGTCCAAGATGCCAACGGGCATAAAGTGCGGTTGCTAAGGTGTTCAGTCGCTTATTTTTACGCGGATCAATTGCTGTATTACGGTTGTTCGGTGTAATTAGTTTCATACCCAATGCTTGACCTTCGTTGGTCGTGGCTAACCAATTCCAGGTGCCTTGTGTAAATTGCCCGACGCCGGTTGCACCGGTTGGTGAAATTTTGCCATACCATCCATCTTCGATTTTAACTAAACCGCGCAACATTGATTCACTGATTTGATAGCGCGAAGCGGCTTCTTGGATATAGCTATCTACATCCGAACCAAAGCCGCTAAATGCAGTGCTTTGGAATGAGAGCCCAAGGAGCATGGCACACCAAGCCATGTCTAATAAACGACTTTTTCCCATGTCCCATCCTTTTGAATTTGGAATGCAGCAGGCATCTTGCCATCGGCATATTGCAACCAAGCACCATTATCATGGTTTAACGTGATGAGTTTTTTCTGTACTTTATTCGGATCAATATGATGTTTTTTAGCCCAAGCATAGATATCGTCATTGCTTTTTACGTCGACAAAATAGATATCAATCGGTGTTTTCTCGTTAACATAAGAAAGCATGCGATCTGCATTGCTCTCACATTTATCACAATTATCTAAACGGGTAAAATAAATCACACGACCGATGCGCTCAGAAATATGTGGTTCAACGGTAAAAGGCTGTTCATTAGGATAAAGCTCTGCAAACACGCGATCATAGGTACGTTGAAACTGTAATTCGCGTTCCATACGATCATGCATTTTCTTTGCTAACAATCGTGCATAGTGTTCTCTTTCCTGTTCATTACGTGATTCCACGCCTAAGACGGTGAGAGGATCAAGCCCTGGAGACCATATACCACGAGCACCTTGATTAAGCTCTTGATAGCGCTGCCATTCGCTTTCCGTTAATCCCCACTCTTGCGGCTGCATCTGAAGCACTTGCTGATTTAGCTTATGTGTTAATACATTTTGTTGATTTAATGTTTGAGTGGCCAGCTTATTTTCTGTGGTTGTGTCAGATGATGCATTCAAAGAACATAATCCCAATGTCGCCACAATGGAGAAGATTGTTAAGTAACGCATCGCCTTACTCCTCAATGATTTCCGTGATTGTGGTGGTTACTGTTTGGGTTTCGATGGGGGAATGGCGTGTTGTAATATTTTGAGGAACCGAGCTTCTTTGTTTAAAGCAAACAGTACGTGTAATATCGTTTAAAGTAATTTCATACGCCGGTCCAGCCAACATTTGTAATGCTTCTCGTAATTTCATCGGTCCGAATTGATAATGCACTTTAGGGAGTGGACGGGAAAATAATGTGGGTAATGTCGGTTCATTATTATTGAAACGCTGACAAAGGGCTAAGCCGGTATTATTTAATGTGGCAGTAAGTCCGTTTTCCACATTGGCGTTAAAAACCTTTTTATTGTGTTGCGGTACAGTCACCGTAACGCTTTGATCTAATAAGTACTTTTGGCCATCTTCTGGTGCTAAAGAAACTAGCGTATAACGACCTTCACGCAAAACCTCCGGTGTTGTCGGATGATCGTCAATATAAATATCCGGTTGAACAACACGTTCGGTTGATTGAGGCGAGGCTATTACGCTTGTCGTAGACGGAACGTCAGTCATATTTTTTTCCGTTGGATGAACGGAGCAGGCATTGACCAGACAAAGAGCGATTGCCGTTAAAAGGATTTTCCGCATATAAAATTCTCCATAGATAGAGGTGAAATAAATTTGCGCTCACTATGGATAATCTGTAAGAGGATTTAAATCATTTATTGTTCTTCCGATTGAGATAATAAATTAATAGGCTGTCAAATATATTTTTCCGGCATATAACAAGAGGAGGTGTGTTGGATAAAATACATAGAAAAAGTAATGTTGCCATTGTGGATAGGAAACCGCTTTTTCTGCCGTCACGGCAGACCATAACTTGGGAAAGATTAGTGCTAATAAAGTCAATCCCATAGCGATTATAACGAATGGAAATAAGTCACTCTGCAAATACGTGATGAGCATTGTAGCATTGACATTGAGTACACAAATAAACAAGCCAATGAAACAGATAATTTGTTTCCATAATGTATGGGGGCGATGTCGTACATATAAATAACAAAATAGGCAATAGACAAAACCATATACTTGATAATCGGCAGTCATAGCGATGGTTATTGCCAATATAATCATTCCGATACCGCTTAATTGCTTGGTCAGTTGTTTTTGAGAAAGCTGTCCCCAACCGGAGACGTAGATAATGACAGCAAAGAATTGAAATAAAATATTGAGGCTCATCTTGTCGTTAAATGCCCATTGATAGGGAAGTTGTGAAAGCAATGCCCAGCATAACATTCGAAGCGCATATTTTTTTATATTTCCATTACCTTGAGCAAGATGAACGGCGACAATGAACCCAAAGATAAGGAATGCACTTCTTCCTATTATACGAAGCCATTGCAAATCAGGGGATTCAAAAATAACGGCAATGTGATCTAAGACCATGGAGCCTAGACCTATCCATTTTAATTGTTTAATTTGAGATGAAGTAAAGTAAGGCATAATTTTTAATTTCATTTTTACATGCTGGAATAACTTTATGACTATGAAGAAAATAGGAATTAAAAGGAAGATGTTATTCTGTTCATAAAACAATATAAAAACTTACCTACCAAGAAGAATCTCCTGGTAGGTAAAGTTCATGCTATATAATACCAAGCGAAGAAAAGCTTAAATGTTTGTTAGGTGAAACAATGAAGTGATCGAGTAATTGAATTCCCATCAACTTAGCTGCTTCTTTAATTTGTAATGTGATATTTCTATCAGCGAAGCTAGGCTCTAGACATCCGGAAGGATGATTATGACCTACAATCATAGCTGCAGCATTGAGTTCTAATGCACGTTTAATAATTTCACGTGGATAAACACTTGTACTACTGATGCTGCCTGAAAATAGTGTTTCTGCTTTAATTAAACAATTTTGGTTATCAAGGAATAAGACAACAAAATGTTCTCTTTCTTCACAACCAATTTTGTTTTGCAGATAACGCCCAACAATATCACTTTCCGAAGCTTGTAATTCGGTCTTATAGAGCGAATTTCTCTCCATTACCTTAGTTAAAATCTCTTCTGCTTGACTCAAAATCTGTTTTTCATCAGAAGTTAATTGGTACATAACGATATTCCTTACAAGAAAGGGAATATCGCCCATAGGGAAATATTCCCCATGGGATAAAAGAAAACCACAATACCCTAAAATTAGAGTATTGTGGTTGTGTGTGAAATTAGGTTATTTGGAATCGCTAGACTGCTTATTTTTCCCAGTAAGTTCGTCCCAGTTTACCCAGAGTACGAGACTGAAAAAAATCACGACAGCAAGCGTAAACGACCCGGTTGTTAAAATTAGAGGCCAATTCATACATCCTCTTTTAATTAAAGAACTTAAATAGCCCCATCAACATTCCCATGCCGGCAAGAAGAAAACCGGCAGTTTTGTATAATGTGGTGTGAAGCTCATTAACAAGGCGTGATTCAAGTTGAGCTATCTCAATTTTGAATTCACTCTTGGTTAACAGAGGATGTTGACTTTGCTCTAATGCTTCATCAAGAGCCTCTGCTAAAGCTTCAGCTTGCTCCTCAGTTTGTCCATTTTCTTTCAGTTTTTTGACAAATCTAAGTTTATCAAAACGAATACTTGCCATGGTATGCTCCATACAATTTCTCCTAAGACTGGTTTATCATAACACAAGGAGAAATTACCCATGAAGGGAATATTTCCCCTTATGGGTAAAGAAAAGACCAACAAAATTTGTTGGTCTTCGTTGGTTTATAGATTAGTCGTTACCTTGCTCATCTTGACGTTTTGCTTGGTACTTCAACTCACCGTCTACTTTAATAAAGTTGATACGGTAGAGTCTCCCTTTAATCGATACGCCGGTATCACCTTTTTTGTGATAATCACTGTCTTTTGAATAAGTGAATGTGTCATACCACAAATCACTCATTACAAATGAAACTAAGACTTTTTTCTTCGCTTCAACAGCTTCTTGGCAACGTTTGATTAAACTCACAGTCTCTTCACCTGAAACGTTCATATCAAAAAAACGATATTCCGGAGAATCGGAAGAACCTGTAAGAGCAGCAATTCGACAAGCCCAAAATGCTTCCCCTTTCTTTGGCTTGATTTCGCGAATATCATTTAAATATCCGACACCATGAGTATGCAAATTGAAGTATTGAGTTGAATTTTGTTGAGTTTGTGTAGTCATGATTTGTTTCTCCTAATGTGAAATAAAAAAGCGGAGAAACATTCCTACCCAAACCGGGAAAAATGTTTCCCGCAAGGGTTAGATTAAGGTAAATAAGTAAAAATGGCTTCAATAAGTTCAAAAATTAAAAAAAGCATAATAAGTACGAAAAGATAAGGTGTTATCTCATCTGCATACTTATCAATAAACTCATCAAATGCATTTACAAATTTACGATGTAGTGAACTGAATTTCATCATGTTTCTCCCAAGTGGTGAAAAATGGGGAAACATTTAATCCAACACGGGAAAATATTTCCCGCCGAGGGTTAAATTGTGATTAATCTAGAATAAGAAATCTTATTAGATTAAGGATGGTTTTAGGTGGCATTCCTGCAATAGCAGCGTATCCTTTCAGAATGCTGGATAACATTTTGGCTGTGATTCTACTTACTCAAAGGTAAGGCGTTGCTTCTCAAGAATCGTGCAACTTCTTAAAGGCTGTTTTCACAGCACCTTAAAACTGTTGTCATTAAAATCTAAAGCAAGTCTAAAACATAGGGAAAATTAAAAATTCTTTTTGGAGATATTTTACCCAAAAGAAAAGGTCACTCAGAAAACTGAATGACCTTATAGTTTTGACTATAGATTGATTAAATAAAAATTAAGTGGGCCAAACTAATTTGATTCATAAAAATACTGATACGTTCGTTACCATATACGGATTTTTATGGCTCGCCTTATCCGATTACTTTGTGGCCATTAATCGGTTATATCTGTGGCATCAAACTGACACAAAAGGCACCCATTGTTTCACCGGCGGGCTCCGGTAAAGAAGAGGTAGCAAGCCATTGCGGATTTTTAAAATGCACTTTGCAATACACTTTAAAAATCCGCAATGGCCGGCGATTTAGAAAAGTCGAGAGTAAATAGGGTGCGTTACGCCTGCATTACTCTGATAGTTTAGGTGGCACACCCCACAAGGCGCGTTAATCAATGTGAGAAATTCCTTTCAGCGTGCTGGAATCATTTTGGCTAGTGTGAATTGATAACCGACAATTCACGAACGGTCTTTCGAAGGTTTCACTATAGCATTATTTGTTTAAATTCGCTATCGCTAAGCTACTTCAATAAATCTCGCAAGCCTGAAATTTGCTCACTCACACTCTTGCCTGTTGTTTTTCGAGTTCCTTTAGAGCTCTTCTTACCGATGATATTCTCAATATATTGGCAAGAGGGATAGGCGGAACATCCCCAAAATTGTCCATTTTTCCCATTGCGTTTTGTCATTGGTGCACCACATTGAGGGCATTTCCGAATTTCAATATTTCCCAGGCTCATGCCTTGTTTAAGGCACTCTGCCATAAGGTGACGAACAAAAGTTTCTTGTTTTTGCATAAACACTTCTAGCGAAAGCGTTCTTTCAGCAATTTGATTGAGCGCTTGCTCCCAAAGTGCGGTTAACCCCGGGTCTTTTAACATTGTTGGAAGACTATCCATCAACATCATCGCTGCTTCTGTCGCCAATAAGGACTTTCCTTTTTTCTGTAAAAAACCTTTATCAATCAAGCCTTGAATCGTACCAGCCCTAGTCGCTTCAGTACCAAGTCCTTCAGTTTCTCGTAAGCGTTGTTTTAAACGCTCATCAGTGACAAAGCGAGCTGCATTTTTCATTGCGGTGAGCAATGTGCCTTCTGTGAAGTGATTAGGTGGTGATGTTTGTAAAGTTTTCATTTCTGAATCAGAAATCTGACAGATTTGCCCTTGCTTTAAGGTAGGCAAGGCTTGAGGTGTATCATCATCTTCATCAAGTGATTTGCCAAATAGAATTTTCCAACCTGGAGTAACAAGGACATTCCCTCGTGCGCTTAATATATGTTGACCGCACTTCAAAATGATTTGAGTCTTATCTGTTTCAGAAATAGGTAAGAATTGAGCCAAATAACGACGGCGAATTAAATCATAAAGCTTCATTTCTTCATCGGACATTTTACTGATATCAACTTTTACCATAGTCGGAATAATGCCATGGTGAGCGGTAATTTTCTTATCATTCCAAACACGTGATTTTTGATTAAGGTTTAAAACGGCTGATATCGGTTGCAACCGCTGATCTGACTGCAACACGTATTGAATAACACGCGATGCTTCGGCCAGTTGTGATTCCGGCAGATAACCGCAATCTGTTCTAGGATAGGTTGTCGCTTTGTGAGTTTCATAAAGTGATTGAGCTATATCAAGCACTCTTTGCGCACCCAATCCATAAAGGCGGTTAGCCTCCGATTGTAAGTCACTTAATGCAAAGCAAAGTGGGGCATGTTGTCTTTCACGTTTAGTTTCAACAGACTCTACTTTCGCTTGGCCTAATTGCCGAATTTGCCGGTTTGCCGCTTGTATCACTTGAACAGACAAACAAAGACCATCAGGATCGCAATATTGCTCCGGAATAACATATTGCGTAGCAAAATGCTGTTTCCCGTCAGAAAGCATTACCTGCAAAGTAAAGTGTTGCTTCGGGATGAAGTTTTTTATCTCTCGGTCACGATTCACAACCAGGCTTAATGTAGGACTTTGTACCCGCCCAACACTTAAAGGCTTTCCTTGATACCCTTTTTGTTGAGCCAATAAGGTATAGAGACGTGAAAAATTCATACCAATAAGCCAATCGGCTCGACTACGTGCAAGCCCGGCGTAGTAGAGTGATAGTGTTTCTTCATTGTTTTTGAGAGAGGCTAAAGCCTTACGAATACTTGCCTCATCTAGTGCAGACAACCAAAGGCGTTTTATTTGTCCTCGAAATCCTGCCAAATCCAGCAATTCTCTTGCTATAGTTTCGCCCTCTCTATCAATATCGGTTGCAATGACAACAAGTTTAGCTTGTTTGATAAGTTTCATGACGACATTGAACTGTTTTTTTGTTTCTTTTTTAGGTGAAAGCCCCCATTTACCCGGGATAATTGGCAAGGTCTCAAATGCCCACTTTTTAAAGGCAGGATCATATTCTTCAGGATTAAACTGTTCTACTAGGTGACCAATTCCCCAGGTAACGGTAAGCTGACCGTCAGGTGTTGATAAACAACCCTCACCACGCTTTGTCGCGCCTAATACTTTTGCAATATCGTTACCTTGTGATGGTTTTTCACATAAAAATAATTTCACTACTTCACCTTTAGTCTTCAATATACGCCAATGAATCTCTCCAGTCTTTGCAAGCACTGAGACGTATAAATTTTATATTGTCTAAATTCCATCCATGATAATAAGGACTCCAATGGCGCCAATTTGAGGGTGGTGATGCAAGTGAAGGTTTTTCTTCAAAACCATATACTTCTCCTGTAGGTTGAGTCACAACATAACGCACCCAATCCGGTGCAATATATTCTTTACCTCGATAGATGATCTTTTTCTCCTTATCGATTTTTATGAACGTTGTCATCATTTACTCCTTTTTTCTGTAACGCATACTGTCTCAATTCTTCAGTAGAGATATGTTGCAATCCCTTTCTAATGATTTCCTGCAAGATTTCAGTTTCCTTAACCATCACTTTAGTTTGAATAATTGTTTCAACTGTTTTTGCCTCGACCTGCTGCCAGAGTTCAATTTCAATGTGTTTAGTCGGCATACATCTCCTTAATCTAAATATTTAGAATAAATATTGATATTTTGAAGTTTTTAGATTAGAAATTAATAAGAAAGCAAACAATGAGAAATTGTTTTTTATTAAGTAATAATAAATAGGAGGTACTATGCCGGCAGACTTTAATTTGACTGGATTACATAATGCGTATCACGAAGCTATCCATCGTGGTGATTTTACTTTTGCTTTTGAGATTTCTATGCCACCGGGAAGGTTCATTTTCTTTATGTTTTTTGCACAAGATGATGAAAAATCTAAAGATTTACTATATTTATACTTAAAAAATACGAATCGACTGGAAGAAATAAAATTATATGGTAGTCATCGGAATGGAGATTTCGAGATTTATTTTAATAATCGGTTAGAAGAGGCTATCAAAGCTGAATTAGGAATAGTAGGCGGCGGAAATCGCCCCTTTAGCCTTTATAATTTTTTTGAAGAGCTAAATGGAAATATACCTCAGCATTTACCTGCTCAAGCGCAAATAGCGACCTTAAGACAATATTATCCGCAAATACGGACAAAAATACCAAGGGTAGTAAATGATGAGGATAAGATTTACTGGATGGGGTTTATGCGCCCTAAAAGCGGTGTGCCGAGAGAGCAAACTTTAAGAAAACTATATGTTCATACTGAGTGCAATCATCAGCAAATAGACCGCTTATTGGCGGCTATAGCACCTTATGGATTAACTTTGAAATGGACGGATAATCCGGACAGAGCAAAGAATGTGGATTTTGTTTCTATGATCAATGAACTAAACCAATACAAGGATAGAAATATTAGTTAATCTGTTATGTAAAAATTAATAGAAATCATGTCCGCTTGCGCTTTACGCCAATGCATAGTGTCGTTAAAAAGTTTCTCTAACAATCGAGCGGTTTCGGGAGAGGCGTATTCTTTACTCCATTGACAAAAATGGTAACGGAACACAACTAATGGCATCATAATGCAATATGGTGATTTTTCAGTGTTTAAATCAACATAGCAACGTTCACCATCAGAGATATATTGCATCCAATAATTAGCTGTTAGTCCCTCAAATAGCCAAGCAAGGAATAATTTTGCCTGTTTATCGTGCAATACTACTGATTCAAGGTCGGTAACATAAACAAGAAACGAGGGGAGTTCAATGTCATATTGAAACGGAACTAGTTCGACCGGAAAATTAAGATCGATGTGATTAAGATAAATTGCGGATTTATTCATTTCATTCCTCTCTATGATAATTTAGGCGCGATTATTGGATTCGTTTACATAATGATATATAGATGCATACTTTCTTTTAGATTAAATTGCGTATCATTGATAACTTATTTTTAATGAAGAATGATTGCCGAACAAGATTGAATCAAAATAAAAAAATGAGAATTTATAAATAAAAAAAGCCCTAACACAGTTAGGGCCAAGGAGAATGAGGTATTAATTACCTACACTATGTTTATTATCGTATTATTTTATTGCTTTTATCACTTCTGATTTAACAAATTGACCAAAATCGGCTTCATTCGATGAAGCAATCCAAGAAATTCTAACTTTACCGTCTTCTTTTGCAAGGGTCATATCTACTTTTCGATGACCACGATAGCTACTAACCATATGATAATATACACCTGGTGTCGTTTCGTGGGCATGTCCTTGTTCATCAAGCAATTCTTCATAACGTTTACGTTCAAAACCGGATAATCCATTTAATTCCTCATCTCGGGTTTTAAATAGGAGATTTCGTTTGATTTTAACGTATAGCGTGTCAATATTTTTCGAGGAAACCACAAAGTCCTCAACGTTATAACGGTAAGCGCTTGAGCTTCGAGTATACACGCCATCAGAAGCACCGGATGAATTTCCTTTACCAAGAACACTATTCAATTGTCCGGCAACATTACCAACTGCATCATTCAATGAGTTTAATTCAGCACAACCACTTAAAGCAGCGACTGCAGATAAAACAAAAATTATTTTTTTCATCACAATTAACCTTAATTAGATTGAGTTCAGAATGGTATTGAATCATCAAAAGCATTTGCCGATGCATCGTGTGCACCATCTGTACTTTGAGGGCGAGTACCTAACATTTGCATTACATCACCTTGGATTTCCGTGGTATAACGATCTTGCCCGTTTTGATCTTGCCATTTACGAGTACGCAAGCGTCCTTCAATATAAACTTGAGCTCCTTTCTTGAGATATTGGCCGCAAATTTCAGCTAATTTGCGATAAAAAACGATTCGATGCCATTCAGTCACTTCACGACGTTCACCGGTGTTTTTATCCGTCCAAGCTTCGCTAGTTGCTACACTGATATTTGCAACAGCCTCACCATTCGGCATGCTTCGCATTTCAGGATCATTACCTAAATGTCCCACGATAATTACTTTATTAATTCCAGCCATATTGATTTCTCCTAAATCACAAAATTAACTGTCAAGATTGTGCATTTTTTACATCTAATCCTTAAGGGTAAATTCAGTAAAAAACACAGAGATTTTTTAACACAACCACGAAAGGCAAAGGTTTTTTTTTCGTTAAGGTAAGGGGCTTGTCCCCTTACCTTTAAAAGGCCTTTTAGTGAGCCGATTACAAACTAGGTCAATCCGATGATTACAAACTAGAAGATCCGACGATTACAAATGTGAGCCGGATAAACTATTTTCCATTTCTTTAATTTTTTCACCCGCACTTGATACCTGTCTCATCATAAAATTCAACACGGAAACCTGCAGATTAATCAAAATGCGCTCTTTTTCGGCTGAGACAAGTTTTTGTCGTAACTCCAAGGGTACACGAGCATTATTAAATATCGGTGTTAATACCGAACCACCGTTCTTTGAGGCTTGAAAACTGCGCCAGCGAAGAAACGTTCCGCCGGATGACGATGCTTTATCTCGAATCATGTGGAGAGGTAGCGTGGTAAGTGGACTATGTCGAACATTATGTAGCATATCATTCTGCTGCAACATTAAAGCCTCCCGTACTGCTGCAAGGGCTTCATACAAATATTCATACTGTTGCAACGAATCCAATTCACTAAATAACTGCTTCAGTGCATCATTGAGAGGTGTCGTTCTGCCCAGTTGTTTATACATATCGGAAGGAATAAGCACATTATCCATATTGGCTCCTTATATCATTATTCAGCTTGCGTCGGGGCAATTTGAACTTCTACTGAACCGGTATCCCCATTTTCATTGGGATCAGTAATGGATGATTTTTTAATGATTGGGGCAAATGTTGCACGTGTCGCGCCTGAAAGCACATCCGGCGTTAGGGTGTATTTCATGCGTTTTATCGCAGCTTCGTAGCGTGCATTATTTTCCAAAGCGTCTTGGCGAGTAATGCCGGAATGCTTATAGGTTTCCAGAATCCCGAAAGCGCGGCGAATCAATTTTGCACCGGACTCTAACCAGTCATACGCATCATCTCGAGTAATGATTGCGATATGTGAAGCGGTCATGACGGTACGGGCTAAGGAATCGAAATCAGCCAAGAGATACAATAATTGATAACCCAGCTGAGTATTCACAAAAATAGGATATTGGATCGGAGCAATATTGGCGCAACGCTCAATTTTAAAGTTTTCGGGGATTTTATCGCTGTAGAGTTGGACCATGCGCCAAGTAATTTCTTGCATTTCTTTGCGAAAGCTCAGTACTTTTTGCTCAAAACGCAGCAAATAGTCATCTGCATATGGATCATCCTGTTCAGCTGCCTGCTGAATTTGGCTGAGTAGAGATAGGGCATTCGGAATACTCAAGATGGATGAAGTCACTACATCACCTTCCTCATTTTTAACTAAGTCACGCCCATTCCACAAACGGGTGGCATATTGCGTATGCAGCGTAAAAGTTATTTCACTACGTAGCGGTCCAAGTTGTTGGTTGTATGTTGTTGTCATGTTATATCACCTTTTATGATTGGTTAAATTTTGTACTTTGAAGAACCCTTCTTCAGTGATTAAATTTTGTACTTTGTAGAACCCTTCTACAGTGGTTAAAATTTGTACTTTGAAGAACCCTTCTTCAGTGATTAAATTTTGTACTTTGTAGAACCCTTCTACAGTGGTTAAAATTTGTACTTTGTAGAACCCTTCTACAGTGGTTAAAATTTGTACTTTGTAGAACCCTTCTACAGTGGTTAAATTTTGTACTTTGGAAAGTCCCTTTCCAGTGGTTAAAATTTGTGCTTTGTCCAGTCACTTGACAATGATTAAAGTTTGTTCACCATACAAACCTAACCGCAAATTGACATCTTAAACTGACGAATACGCTCGGCACGCGCTTGTCGATCTTCTTTTGATATTGTCCGCATCGAACTTCCCACGTTATCTGTTTTCACATTATTGACTACATGGGTTCCGTTGTGTGGCATTAATCCATTTTTCACCAAAGAAGATTGGCCTTGTAAATGCTGTTCATAAAGAAATGGTTTAAATTCACCATGATGCGCGCGTTGAATCAAGCTCATGACATAGCTTTGCGGTTTCTTTACTTCACCTTTCACTACGCGTTGTTCAAGCTCAAACAGGATTGCTTTACAAATACCTAAATCGAGTCCACGCATCGCTTGTGTGACAGCCTTTTTTTCCAAAGGGGAAAAATGAACATTGGCTGACCAATCCATTTCATTCGCATTACCGGTACAGTACGTATTTGTATAAATACTAGTACTTGTACTGTACTGTGAAAAACCTGAGTTCCCTTTGGGAACTAAGCCTGAAATCAATGACTTATCATCATTTTGGGTGCTGAGTTCCCTTTTGGAACTTAGCTTGATTTGACTGAGTTCCTTTTTGGAACTCTGGTCGTTTTTACTGAGTTCCCCTGTTTTTTCACTGAGTTCCCTATTGGAACTCAGTAAATTTTCTTGAATATCTACCGCACTTTCTTGTTCAACATCATTCATTTTTGGGCGCTGTTGATAATCTTGCAGACGGGCACGCATCCAATCAATGTGGGATATATAATGCCACTGTGTGTTATCGGAAAGGAGATTTTCCACAATATGATTGGCGACACCACGCACAAAACTATCTTTATGGTGAATAGATTTTTCGAGCAATGCGATATAGTCATGATTAAGTTGAATCGTATCGATAATCGGCATCGGCTCATCGTGAAGAATATAAAAATTCCCCACTACCTGACCTTGCTCATTACGCACGGTCTCACAAAGTGTCAGCCAGCGTGTGAGTCGAAGTAGCAATAATGTTTGACTCACCAATTTACGTGATAACAAAGCCTCATCATAAGGTTTATCCGAAAGTAATTTGGCCAGCGCCTCATAAGACGGAAACAAGCCGGATTGAAATTCTCTTGCTTTATATTTAATCAGCTGCCACGCTAATTTTGCTCTTGACGTGAGATAGGGGTCAAAAAGCAAGCGAGTTGGCACGGTTTCATGTTGGTTGCCAAAAAAGAGCAACCCATGTTCTTGTACTTTTGTATCCATAATTTAATTCTCTTTGAGAATATTTTATTTTTATTATTGCAATGCCTCTGAACACGCTTACAATAACGAAGGAATTTTCCCAAGTTCCTTTACTCACGATAACGGGTAACGCCCAACTTAACGTAACGCACTAGGTTGGGCGTTATATTGTTTTTATGCGGCGCTCCAGCGACTGACCAATTTCCAAATTTCCGTTAGGTTAATGCCGGTTTCTTCCGCAATCAAAATTAAAAACTCAAGTCCTTCCGAGGATTCAATCGTTTGAATATCACTTTTATGCGCTTGCCATAAATCCCAAATTTGCTTTTCCTCCTCCTCACTGGCAGCCGGTTTTCGTCCCATCGGCTCTTGTTTGCCCAGCAAGCTACGGCGTGCAGAGACTTTTGCGGTGGTTAAACCAAAGTAAGAGTTCAGCATTTGTATGGAGGCTCCCAACATTAAGGCGCGATCGATGAGACGACGCTCTTGTGACGAAATTCGCACTCGGGCAATTAATCGCCAAAACGCCTCATGATCGATTTCCACTTTGGCGAAAGGTGCTTTAGTATTGGCCAGCTCATAAACCTCTTCCGTACTGAGTTTTTCAATTTCCTGTAATTCTTGTTTTGAGAAACCATAGTTGCGGCAAACATTAATGTTGCCCTCTTGCAGATTAACAAGGATCTCATTTAATACCACTTGGTTTAAATTGCTGAACATACTCATTGCGCACCTCCTTCAGCACGAATGTAGCGAACAAGGCGAATTAAACGAAAGAGTTTTACCAAGGTAATGTCATTAATCTCTTCGCTATGAAGTAAATAGTTCGGTGATAGGTTAAAAGTCGTCTCTGGTTGGCTGTCGGTTTGTAAAAGAGTCAAGAAGTCATAACACATCTGTGTGGCACCATCGACTTCTTTATCCAGTGCTTTCATACGATAAGAGTAGTCTACCGGTGTTTTCACCATATGCTCGACATAATCGGTAAGCCCAACGCTTTCGGCAATATCTAAGGCAAGTGAATAGGCTTCCACTTTATGTTGACGCCCCGGATAAACCTGCCAAATGTCATCAACCGGTTGACGGCCAACACAAGCAAAGGTTAATCCATTTTCTTCCGCACGTTGTTGACGTTGCTCCTGTACTGTCATCCCCGGGGTAATACCGAACTGTTGGCTCAAGTTTTTGGCAAAATCAAAGGAAAGTCCTTCTAAAGGATGTCCCTCTTCAGCAGATTCTTGCGTTTCTTGTTCATCATCCTCTACCGCTTCATCGAATGAAGGCGGTAATATGTCATGCGTTGATGAGCTCGGTTTAGGAATACTGTATGGGACCTCTGTCACGGCTGCCGATGACGTACTCGTGGCTTTAGGCGGAGAAAGATGCTCATCAATAGCCGGAGAGGGTTCTTGAGGAAGTTTGAACGTTTGCACATCCTGGAGGCTTTCTTGTACATGCTGTTCAATTTCATGTTGTTTCTGTGCCATCTTTTTAAAGCGTTGTTCATCAAGATCGATTTCCAGATAAAGCACTTCATAACTCACGCGATCGCCAAGCATGGAAGACATTTCATCAATCAGGTAATCTTGAAAGGTCTTCACATGGAATGGTTGATCATCGTTGCAACGTGTAAGGCTGTGCCCCCAAATTTCATCAAAGGTAACCTCCATTTCAAATTGGTAATTTTGCCAAATCGCCAAGGCGTTATTGCGAATGGCAAGTAGCTTATCGATTGGCGCATTGCCTAGTCCGGCAAAAAGCACATCTGGAATATAAGGATAGAGATACTCAATACATCGCCCCATCTTCGAAACCATAGTGTAGTGAATAATATATCCATCATTTTCTAACTCACTTGAAAGCTCCCGAGAAGAAAGGGTTTTCCCCAACTTTTTCTCGTAGTATTCTTTCGCTTGCTGGATGCCTAAGGCTTTCTCGATAAACGTGAGGTCGGCTCGGGTGTCATTTTCAATTAAATGTCCGATCAGCAAATCTAATTCGGCTTCCACGCTATCCGCACTTTCCCCTTTCCAAGGTTTGTACAAACACTCAATTGACCAGAAGCGCTGATCTTGTGTTTCGGTGAAGAGTTCTTTTAATGCCTGAATGCGCGTATTACCGCCATCTGCAATAATGTAATAAGGTTCGCCCGGGCGTTGAGTGATATTCGGTTTATGATCTAAGCCACGACGGCGAATGGATTCTTTAATTATTTCAAAATTAGGGTTGCGCGTCTTACGTGGGTTATGTTCGTAAGGGCGCAATTTGTCTAATGTCACCGTAATATATTGAGATTGCACAGGATAATATGTCGCTGTCGTTTCTTGATAAGACGGTGATTGATTACTAATCGGTTGTACATTAAGTCCCTTTGCAATGGCATCTAACTGACTTTGTTGTTTTTTATTCTTTGCAATAAATGGGTTATTCATAATCTCTATCCTGTGTCGTTAAATTTTCAAAAATACTGTACTGTCCAAGAAATCGTGTTTTTACGGTGGCAAGCGGGCCATTACGTTGTTTACCGATAATGATTTCGGCCATCCCTTTATCCTCGGAATTCGGGTTGTACACCTCATCACGATAAATATAGATAATGACATCGGCGTCTTGCTCTAATGAGCCGGAATCCCGCAAGTCCGAATTAATCGGCCGTTTATTGGCGCGCTGTTCAAGACTGCGATTCAGTTGGGATAAGGCATAAATCGGGCAACCGATTTCTTTAGCCAGTTTTTTGAGCTCACCTGAAATGTCAGCTAATTCCAGATTACGGTTTTCAAACTTACCGGTACTGCGCATTAACTGGATATAGTCGATGATGATGGCTTTGGGCTTGCCATATAGACGGATGTTCTTACGAACTTTAGCGCGTAAGCGGTATGGGCTGAGGGAGGGTTCATCATCAATAAGCAGGCGATCTTGCCAGTTCTTCATGATGTAACCCGTTGTTTCCGCAATTTTTGCCCACTCTAGCTCGGTCAATTCAGTCGCTTTACGGATAGATTGCAAACTGACGCGGGAACGCATGGACATAAAGCGTTGAACCAATTGTTCCGCCGGCATTTCTTGGCTATAGAACTGTATTGGCGCGTCCATATATTTATCCAATGTACTTTGCGCGATGAGCTGCGCGAAAGCAGTCTTCCCCATTGAAGGGCGGGCGGCAACAATGATAAGTTCGCCGGGTTGACCGCCCGTCGTGGCTTCATCTAAGTCGTTAATGCCAGTTGGCGTACCACTCACCGGATCGGCGGATTCTGCCGCTTGTTCCATCTGGGTGAGAATTTTTTCAAAGGACTCTCCTAAATTAGCGACGGTATCTGTTTCCTCATCAACTGTAATATTGGTGTATTGCTTATCAACCCTTTCTTCAAAGAGCGATAAATCTTCATCATCCTTTGAAACTTGCATTTCATTAACAATAAACTGACCCAGTGCCGCAAATCGACGTTGTTTACTATGGCGGGCAATCACTTTCGCATAGGCAACAATATTTGAAGAGGAAGGTGTGTTATTGACAATTTGTGCCAGATAACCCAAACCAAACTCATCAATGAGTGACTTGTCGGTAAAGTACTGCTCCAGTGTCAAAATATCGACGGGTTTGCCGAGTTGTAACAAATGCACAATACCTTCAAAGATAATTTTGTGGGTATAGTTAAAAAAATCATCCGCATGAATTAATGTGGAAATTTCATCAAATAACTCATTCTTTAAAATAAGGCTCCCCAATACGGCGGCTTCCGCCTCAACGGAGAAAACCGGTTTAGCCTTGATTTGAGGGATTTTTTCTTTTGTCATGACAATTATCCCCGTTGCATCGGTTGTTCAAAATGTGCTGTAAATTGGGGTAAAAGAAGACAGCATAATTGCTTAATAACCGGGTATTCTGCTGAACTGTGGCGATATACCGGTAGAGAGTAGGTCGCGGCCTCTCTATAAGCAACATGATCCGGAATGGAAAAATCAAGGAAGGTTTTGCTACCATCAAACGTACTTGCAAATAACGTATGTAGCTGTTGCATAACAAATTTGACATCGTTGGTATTATCAACACAATTTGCAATCGCTTTTAATGGGGGAAGTTTGAAGCCAAAGGACTCAAATGTTTGTAAATCTTGATACATCCCAATGGTGCCACGAATGAATTCTTTTGCCGATAAAATTTGTGGAAGAATAGGGCAGAAGAGGACATCAGCGGCTAAAACTGACATATCTACGGTAATGTCGCGTGTACCGCGTGTGTCTACGACAATCACATCATAGTTATTAATGCTTTTAATGAGGTGACTAAAGCGGATGGCACCATCTGGTGCATTGCGCAACATTTGGCTAACATTATTAGAAGGGTCATTCGATTGGATTAAATCTAAATTCTTAATGACAGTTTGAGAAATGATATGGGAAGGGTCTATATCTCGTTGTGATAAAAATTCATGAATCCCGCCGGGGGCAGTACGCTCTAAGCTATAGTAAGAACTTAGTGTAGGCTGTGTATCAGTATCAATCAGCAGCGTTCTTAAGCCATGATCAGCGCAAAATGCACCAATGTTTGCCGCATTGGTACTTTTTGCAGAACCGCCTTTAGTACAGGCAATAGTAACAATATAAGGTTTTTTTGAAGTGTGGTTAACATTCATAATTTACTCACTTAACAAGAAAATTTACGTTAAGGAGTATTGACTTTAGGTAATTGATCTAAGAATGTTAACTGCTTTGGTGGGTCGTGAAGGATTCGAACCTTCGACCAACGGATTAAAAGTCCGCTGCTCTACCGACTGAGCTAACGACCCATGTGTACATTAGGTAACCATTTAAGAAAGGAAAAAAGGAATCTTTAAAATGGTGCCCGAGGCCAGACTTGAACTGGCACGCCTCGAAAGGCGAGGGATTTTAAATCCCTTGTGTCTACCGATTCCACCACTCGGGCAAAATAACTAACTGCGATAAAAGGTTATGGAGGCGTGTCCCGGAGTCGAACCGAGCTACATGGATTTGCAATCCAGTGCATAACCGCTTTGCTAACACGCCGTTAGTTTGGAGCGGGAAACGAGGCTCGAACTCGCGACCCCGACCTTGGCAAGGTCGTGCTCTACCAACTGAGCTATTCCCGCATTCGCTGTTAGTGGCGTGCATTTTACTGACTTATGTCTCACTGTCAATAAACAATTTAGAAAAATAAATGTGTTTGTTGAAAAAAAATGCAAATTTTAAAATTTCAATAGTAAATTTTTCATTTATTTGATGAAACCGTTATAAAAATCTCCTTTAATCACATTGTGCTTTGTGCCAAAATGCATGCACGATTTTTATCAAAAGTGCGGTATAAAATTTTGTTATTTTATCGGAGGATTTATGACGCAAGAATATGAGATTGATACCTTATTGGCTCAAGCCGGTAACCGTACAGATGCGCGGACCGGTGCAGTTTCCACACCAATTTTCCTTTCTACGGCTTATGGGCATCATGGCATCGGTGAAAGTACCGGATTTGATTACACAAGAACGAAAAACCCGACCCGCAGTGTACTAGAAGAAACTATTGCTAAATTAGAAAAAGGTGATCGCGGATTTGCTTGTTCTTCCGGTATGGCGGCAATTCAATTACTAATGTCTCTCTTTACCTCACCGGATGAATGGATTGTATCCAGCGATGTATATGGTGGCACCTATCGATTATTGGATTTTTGCTATAAAAATACGCACGGTGTGAAACCGGTCTATGTGAATACCGCGTCTGTCAGTGAGATTGAGGCGGCGATTACGCCAAATACCAAAGCCATTTTTATTGAAACCCCTTCTAATCCGTTAATGGAAGAATGTGATGTGGATGCGATTGCGAAGGTGGCGAAAAAACACAATTTATTACTTATTGTGGATAATACGTTCTTAACACCGGTGTTGTTCCGTCCAATGGAGCATGGTGCAGACATTGTTATCCACAGTGGTACGAAATATATTGCCGGTCATAATGATGTATTGGTTGGTTTAATTGTGGCGAAAGGGCAGGAATTATGTGATCGTCTATTTTACATTCAAAATGGTTCCGGTCCGGTGCTGTCACCATTTGATTCTTGGTTAACCATTCGAGGCATGAAAACTTTAGCTTTACGTATGCAACGTCATGAAGAAAATGCGAAAGCGGTTGCCGAATTTTTACGCCAACAGCCACAAGTTAAAGATGTGTTATACCCAAATAAGGGCGGGATGCTCTCTTTCCGTTTACAGGATGAAAATTGGGTAAATACTTTCTTAAAAGCCATTAAATTGATTACCTTTGCTGAAAGCCTTGGCGGCACGGAAAGTTTTATTACCTATCCGGCAACACAAACGCACATGGATATTCCTGAAGCGGAGCGTGTTGCTCGCGGTATTACAAATAATCTATTGCGTTTTTCAGTAGGATTAGAAAACATTGAGGATATTAAAGCGGATTTAATGCAGGCGTTTGCACAACTTAAATAAGTCATTCAGGGAGGGCAAAATGAAAGTTGCGGTGTACAGTACAAAAAGTTATGACCGAAAGTATTTAGAATTAATTAATGCTAAGTATGGGCTGGTGCTAGAGTTTTTTGATTTTATGCTTAGCGAGCGAACAGCAAAAATGGCGGAACATTGTGATGCCGTATGCATTTTTGTCAATGATGACGGAAGCCGAAAAGTATTGGAAAAACTGGCCGCACTTGGCGTAAAAATTATTGCATTACGTTGTGCCGGCTTTAATAATGTGGATTTAAAAGCGGCACAAGAGCTAGGCTTAACCGTGGTTCGTGTACCGGCCTACTCACCGGAAGCTGTTGCGGAACATACGGTTGGGTTAATGCTGACGTTAAATCGCCGTATTCACCGCGCTTATCAACGCACTCGTGAAGCGAACTTTTCTTTGGAAGGGTTGATAGGTTTTAATATGCATGGCCGAACTGTTGGGGTGATTGGCACCGGTAAGATTGGTGTGGCTGTTATGCGCATTCTAAAAGGGTTCGGTATGCATATTTTGGCGTATGATCCGTTTAAAAATAAGGCAGCAGAAGAGCTTGGAGCAGAATATGTGACGTTAGATGAAATTTATCATCGTTCACATATCATTACGTTGCACTGCCCTGCTACACCGGAAAACTACCATTTATTAAATCGTGATGCGTTTGCCAAAATGAAAGATGGCGTCATGATTATTAACACCAGTCGTGGCACTTTAATTGATACGCAAGCTGCGATTGATGCGTTAAAACAACGTAAAATCGGTTCTTTAGGAATGGATGTGTATGAAAACGAAAGAGATTTATTCTTTGAAGACAAATCTAATGAAGTCATTTTAGATGATGTTTTCCGCCGCTTATCATCTTGTCACAATGTCTTACTCACTGGGCATCAAGCCTTTTTAACAGAAGAAGCGTTAACCAGTATTGCCGATGTGACCTTATCGAATATTTATGCGGTGGGGAGCGGTAAGCCTTGTGATAACAAGGTGCTACCATCTTAGTTTTCAGCAATTAAACTAATTTGTGCGAATGGCTCTACGCTATGCTATTATGCGCAGACACTTAAACAAGCAATGCCAGATCAAATGGCATGATTCATTAAAAGAAATAAGGACAGAAAAATGAGTGAAGTATTACATTCCAGCGATGCAACTTTCGTAGCCGATGTGGTCAATTCCGACGTGCCGGTATTGTTAGATTTTTGGGCACCATGGTGTGGTCCGTGCAAAATGATTGCCCCAGTTTTAGATGAGTTGGCAGTTGAGTTTGCCGGTAAAGTAAAGATTGTGAAAATCAATATCGACGACAATCAAGCTACACCGGCACAATTCGGTGTTCGTAGCATCCCGACATTATTATTGTTCAAAGACGGCAAACCGGTAGCAAGCCAAGTAGGTGCATTGCCTAAAAATCAATTAGCCGCATTCATCAATCAAAATATCTAACGCATTTTGATGCGAGGATAATATTGAATCTGGCAGCGACTTCTAAGATTTGTTGCTGTCAGATTAATCTATCTTAAAATGTTTTCTAAAGGAGGGTATCAGTCCTTTAATTGAATGCAGAAACCCTCAATTCTCTGATATCACTTCCAGAAACTTATCCTGCCGTTTTACTCATCAAAGATCGTTGGGTTCATCTAAGAAAAACGCCCAACCTAATGCATTACATTAACTTGGGCGCAATAAAGAAGATTTGAATGTATTAGCGTTTATTTATGCCTTATTCATCAAACATCGCTGAAATAGATTCTTCATTACTGATACGGCGAATCGCTTCGGCAAGCATTTTTGAAAGCGTTAAGGCACGCACTTTTCCTAATGCGATAATTTCATCGGTAAGAGGAATGGTATCGGTCACAACGATTTCATCAAGGGCATCACTGGCAAGATTTTTTGCTGCGGAACCGGAGAAAACCGCATGAGTCGCATAAGCAAATACACGTTTTGCGCCACGTTCTTTTAATGCTTCCGCGGCTTTGCATAAAGTACCGCCGGTATCGATCATGTCATCTACTAAGATACAGTCGCGATCAGCCACATCCCCGATAATATGCATGACTTGAGAAACGTTAGCACGTGGGCGACGTTTATCGATAATTGCCATATCCGTATCGTTTAATAGTTTGGCCACAGCACGGGCACGCACAACACCGCCAATGTCCGGAGAGACCACGATTGGATTTACTAAATCGGTTTTCTTTAAAATATCTTCAATTAACACCGGAGAGCCGAATACGTTATCCACCGGTACATCAAAGAATCCTTGGATTTGTTCTGCGTGTAAATCACAGGTTAATACACGGTCAACGCCGACACCGGATAAGAAATCTGCCACCACTTTTGCGGTAATTGGCACACGCGCAGAACGAACACGGCGATCTTGGCGGGCATAGCCGAAATAAGGCACCACAGCGGTAATACGGCCTGCAGAAGCGCGACGCAGTGCATCAACCATTACTAACAATTCCATTAAGTTGTCATTGGTGGGTGCACAGGTGGATTGAATAATGAATACATCGCTACCACGAACATTTTCATTAATTTGCACTTGCACTTCACCGTCACTAAAACGGCCAACGGTTGCATCGCTTAATTTGGTTTTTAAGCATATTGAAATACGTTTGGCGAGTTCCGGTGTTGCATTACCGGCGAAGAGTTTAATATCAGGCATATTCGTTTAACCTCGGGAGTTATAGATTTATTAAGTAAGTATTAGTGGCTTGAGTCGGGCAAATTTTCAACATTTGTGCGTTGTAACATGGCATGTAATGGAGAAAGGTTTAATCCTTTTGCAACAAAGCCAAAGCAATTTTGGGGCTTTGCCTCAAGAACCCATTGTGCAGATTTTTCATCATCAAATTCTGCAAAAACACAAGCGCCGGTTCCGGTGAGTCTGGCCGGTGCATATTTTACCAACCAGTTAAGCAATTCTTCAACCTCAGAATAATGATCACGAACAACTTTTTCGCAATCGTTTGCGTATTCTTCTTGGAGTAATTGTGACAACGGTTTCTTTGGTGTTTGGCGTGGTAAATCGGGATCTGAAAATATAACGGCTGTGGAAATGGAGACATTCGGTTTGAGCACGACATACCATTTTTCCGGTACTTCACAATAAGTGATTTGTTCACCGACGCCCTCGGCAAATGCGGCCTTGCCATGCACAAAGATCGGCACATCCGCTCCTAAGCTTAAGCCCAATTGGGCTAATTCTTCAGTCGTTAAACCTGTTTTCCATAAATCATTTAATGCTACTAAAGTGGTTGCTGCATTGGATGAACCACCGCCGACACCACCACCAATCGGCAAAATTTTATCCAATTCCAGATCGGCACCAAGTGACGTATTAGTATGGCGTTGAAGCAAGGTTGCGGCACGATAAATTAAGTTATCTTCTACGTTTAAATCAGGAATGGATGAGACTAAATTAATTTTGCCATCATTTCTCACTTTAATTGATAGCCAATCACCAAAGTCTAAAAATTGAAATAATGTTTGTAATTCGTGGTAGCCATCGGGGCGTTTGCCATTGATGTATAAGAAAAGATTTAATTTAGCCGGGCAAGGAAAGCGCAACGGTTGTGCGCTTTCCAATGACGGATGAGATAAAAGTGCGGTGGAAAATTGATATGTTTTCATGCCTTAGAATTTCCATTCATCAACACGGATTTTCAGCGTTTGTCCGTCAGTTTTCAGCAAGATATTTTCCGGCATTGGTGGTTGAGAGCTGGATTGATAAGACAAATAATCCGCCGTCCACGTTTTACCGTCAAAGAAATGCGTGAACGAGGCGAGTAGATGATTTTCACCCACATGGTAGTCATCACTGCCTTTCGGTTGACCTTTTAACCAAAAAGCAAATTGATCCAATGGGAAGTCCATACCAATAATTTCCCGTAACAACATTTTGGCATCTGCCGCAGAACGTTGACGTCCTTTGTTATCAGAAATGGTCATGCCTTGGGCGTGCATTTGAATTTGCAACGTTTCGCTACTGAGGGTCGAATACAATTTCAGCGTATAATTTTGGGGGTTATGGTATTGCCAGTCAAAACGAGTAGAAAACCGTTCTTTTTTGCTGATATAGCCAAGCTGCCCTAAGGCTTGATAGCCTTCAATTCGTTTAATTTGTTGCAAATGTTGTTGCCAAGTCGGATCGGTGCTGTCGATATGTTTGACATCTGTTGGGCGTTGTTCATCGGTGACGACACAACCGGTTAAGAGTAAACCGATAAATAGCATCCACAAATAAGAGGTTAGTGTTTTCATAAGTCGTTATTTTTCCTGAGTGATCGTTGGGGGAGAAAAGTGTGGTAAGATTTCCGCACGTTTTTGTTTTACGGCGAAAATACGACCGCGATTCAGCTGATCGCGAATGGCTTTATGTTCAAAACCGGCAGCAATAATAGATTGAACATCAACTTTTAAGGCCGCTTGATATAAAGCCAACGCAAATTCTTGTTGTGGGTATTGGCTATGTTCAAAGCCCTTTCTGCCGCAGGTATCGGCAAAACACACTAAGAGAAATTCCATAAAACGTAATGGTTTACGCCACACATCAAAGGTATTAAACAGTTTCACCACCGTTTCCGGGCGTAGCTCAAAGATTTTGTGAATATGCGTGTGGTATTCACAAGTTAGCTCGGCTAGTTGTTGATAATAGGAGGGGACTTTGAGACGTTTGCACAAATTTCGCGTAGGCGTAATACCCAGTTTTTCATGGCCATGATGATGTGGCCAATTGGATTTTGGTGTTTTTGCTTTGCCTAAATCATGACAAATGGCGGCAAAACGCACCGCACTTTTATGACAATCTACCTGTTCGGAAAGCAAGGTGGCTTGTTGTAATACCATCATGGTATGCACAAAACTGTCAATTTCAGGATGATATTTGGCAGGGTTTGGCACACCATATAAGGCGTCTAATTCGGGAAATAAGACGGCAAGGGCGCCGACCTGACGTAAAGTTTCAAAATAAATTTCAGGATTTTTTTCGTTTAGCGCTTTTTCCGTTTCTGCCCAAACCCGCTCGGCGGTGAGATGTTGCAATTCGCCTTGCAGCGTGAGTGTTTGCATTAATTGCAAAGTTTCCGGCGCAATGGTAAATCCCAAATGATGATAGCGTGCGGCAAAGCGAGCAACGCGTAATACGCGCAAGGGATCTTCCACAAACGCCGGGGAAACGTGGCGCAAAATACGCTGTTGTAAATCATCGGCACCGTGGTAAGGATCGTATAAATTGCCTTGTAAATCTTGCGCTATGGCGTTAATGGTGAGATCGCGGCGAATTAAATCTTGTTCAAGGGTAATATCGGCGGAAAAGTCACAAATAAAGCCCGTATAACCTTGACCTGATTTACGCTCAGTGCGTGCGAGCGCATATTCTTCTTTACTTTGCGGATGGAGAAAGACAGGAAAGTCTTTGCCGACTTGTTGATAACCGAGATCGAGCAAGGCTTGCGGCGTCGCCCCCACAATCACCCAGTCACGGTCTTTTACCGGCAGGTTAAGCAGTTGGTCACGCACTGCGCCACCAACCAAATAAACGTAAAATGGCGTCTTAACCATTATGCCCAACCATCACGACGACGGCGTTTTGGCATGATTAATGGTAGGATTAAACCGATTAATAAGCCGACACCCAATACGGAACCGCCGTAAATAAACCATTGAATAGCAATTTCGCGTTTGCCGGCATCCAACATGGCTTCTAAATCACGGTTTTTATTTTTTGTGATTTCTAATTCGCGTTTGAGTTGCGAATTTTGTTCTAGTAATTCGCTGCTTTGTTGTTCCGCTTGTTTGGTTCGACGTTGCATTTCTGCCGTACGTTGTTGCCAAGCGTCATCTAATCGATTGAGTTTTAAGCTTAATTCTTGAATCTGGCTTTTGAGTTTTGGGTTTTCCAACTTGCTGCTGGCATTCGGGCTGAGTTCACTACTAAGAATCCACGCTTCACGATTTTTGCTGTCACGAATCAGTGTATAGCGATCTTTTTTATCAAGCACTGTGACGGCTTCACCGGCTTGAATTGAGCCTGCAATTTTAAATTGTTCTCCGGCACCTTTACGTAAAAAAGTAGAAAGATTTTCTGTGACATATTGTGTTTCCGCATAAGCGGCAGAAATTCCAACACTTAAAAAAAACGGTACAAGCAAATAATGCATGACTTTTTTCATATTGAACCCCTTCTATTGTATAAAATAATGAAAAGCCTGATTCCGGATCAAACCGATTGTCCCACTAATGCTGAGATGACACAACCGGTTAACTATGCCGTCAACAATCCGCTGCCAAATTAGACCGCACTTAAGCCGATATTAATGGAAAATGGCTTGTAGCAGATAGTAAATAATAATGGCAAATAATGCACCTGCCGGCAGCGTAACAATCCAAGAAACAAAAATATTACGAATAACCGTTAAATTAATGGCGGCAATCCCTCGTGCAAATCCAATCCCTAATACCGCACCAACAAGCGTTTGCGTGGTAGAAATCGGCAAACCGGTACCAGAGGCGAGAACCACAGTCATCGCTGTGGCAAATTGCGCAGCAAAACCACGGCTTGGGGTCAAGTCCGTAATGCCGGTACCGATAGTCGCCATCACTTTGTATCCCATAACAATCAGACCGACCATAATGCCGGAGGCGCCAAGAGGGAGAATCCACCATGCCAGTGGAGCGTTATTGATAATCTGTCCATCGCTTTCGATAATGGCAACAACGGCAGAAAGTGGGCCGATAGCATTCGCAACATCATTTGAACCATGTGCAAAGGCCATCGCACAAGCGGTCATCAGCATTAACATGCTGAAAACTTTTTCTACACCACCGAAAGCGCCGCCTTCTAGCATTTTGAATTTGAATTTACTGCTACGAAAATAGAAATGGCTGTAAACAATACTGATCAGACTGATGCCGAATGAAAGCAGAATATTTTCTGTATTGCTTAAGTTTAAGCCAACGTGTTTTAACCCTTTGGTTAAGGTGACGATACACAAAATGAAAATGGTGATGCCCATGTAATAAGGGCCGTATTTTTGCGCGTTTCGAAGTGGACTTTCTGTATCAAAAATCAGTTTTTGCGTACTATAAAAAATGGCATACGCAAGGAGACCGGCAATGACCGGTGTAATGAACCAACTGCCGACAATATTTTTAATATTGCTCCAATCCACCGACTGAAACCCTACTGTCACGCAAGAAAAACCCACAATAGCGCCCACAATAGAGTGTGTGGTGGAGACAGGCCAGCCCATTTTGGAGGCAATTAATAACCAAGCACCGGAGGCAAAGAGGGCGGCCATCATGCCGAAAACTAAGACTTCAGGTTGGTTGATGAATTGAGTGGTGTCAATGATACCGCTTTTAATGGTTTCGGTAACTTCGCCGCCGGCTAAATAGGCACCGGCCGCTTCAAAAATCATGGCAATAATAATCGCTTGTTTAGGGGTGATGGTACCTGAGCCAACGGATGTTCCCATTGCGTTTGAAACATCGTTGGCACCGACACCAAAGGCCATGAAAAAGCCGAAAACGGCTGTAATAATAATTAATAGTGAACCGTATTGAGAGAGTAATTCCATGAAGAATACCTAAATTAATGAAAATTAGGAGCGAGCCAGCATAAGTTCAATACGTGAACCGACACGTTGTGCTTGATCGGCCAATACACCGACCCATTCGATAATTTTATATAAGAACATGACATCAATAGGGTTATAACGCCCTTCGATTTCAAACAACATTTTTCTTAATTTAATTTGCATTTGATCCGTATCGTCTTCAATGGTATCAAGTTCGTTAATCATTTGATTAACAAAATTTAATTCACGTCCTTTAAAGCCGGTTTCCAATAATTGATCCATTTCTTCAATCACTTTATGCGCTTGTTCTGTGGCATCTAAGCTGCGTTTAACATAGCTCATAAACTCTTCCTGCATTTCTTGCGGAATACCGAATTGACGCCCTACCATGCGACCTGCAATATCCTTGGCATAATTGGCTAATTTATCTTGCTGGGTAACGAGTTCTAACAAATCGGTGCGTTCAATCGGCATGAATAAACCGCGTGGCAATTTTAATCGAATTTCACGTTTTAACACATCGGCTTGGCGCTCATGTGCGGAGATATCAAGACGAAGTTGCTCTGCACCGCTCCAGTTTTCTTTAAAGATAGCTTCAAAGAAAGGAATTAATAATTCACAGCATTCGGTAACTTTGCTGGAATGTTTTTGGAGAGGTTTTAAAGGGGAGTGAGCAAATAATCCAAGGATATTATTCATCGCCATAAAAGGAACTCCTTAGGAGATAAGGTTAATAATTCAGCGCGCATATTACATGATGTCAATGAAAAATTCACGATTTTAATCGAAAAAATCAGGCTTTTATCGGATAATGCAGAGAGAAAATACGAATAAAACAGAAAAATGAAGGAATTTAAAGGAAAGCGTATGCAGGATGAAATTGAATTAAAACTGGCGGTAGAAAATATTCAGATTGAACAATTCGCCTCGATTTTGGCACAATTTAACGTGATTGCGCATCAAAAAGCCTTCTTGGCGAACACCTATTATGATACGGCTGACGGATATTTTACCCGCCATAATATGGGGCTGCGTGTTCGACAAAAAGGCGATGATTATACGTTAACGCTAAAAACCGATGGCAAGGTGTCAGGCGGTTTGCACGTTCGCCCTGAATATAATGTGGCCTTGCCAAATGCGGAACCCAATTTGGCGGCATTAACGGAACACTATGAATTATCGCTAGAAATAACAGCGCCACTAAACCCGATTTTTAGCACGGATTTTGAGCGTCATATGTGGTTAATTCAAGCCACGCCGACGAGCCAAATTGAAGTGGCGGTGGATGTAGGCAAGGTGATTGCCGGTGAAAAACAGCAGTCCATTAGTGAAATTGAATTTGAAATTAAAGAAGGTGGATTAGTATCTTTTTTTGCCTTTGTGGCGGATTTTCTAAACCATTATCAAGGCAACGTGCATTTTTATTCTGTGAGCAAAGCCAAACGGGGGTATCAACTGGCGCAGGGTACAGCACCGAAATCATCAGATTGGATTGAACGCTGGCGTGGCTTTTTGCATACGGAAAAATACGCCAAAAAAACATCGGAAAAACTGACCGCACTTTTGCGTTACGAACAAGATTTACTCGAAGAAACGTTGGCGTTGGGTGTGGATTTTTTTGCGACCGATTTTATTAAAACCGTTGAGCGTGTCGGCGCCTTTTTTAATTTGACACATTATTATGACGATAACAAAAATCTCTTAGAAACGGCGCTCAACGAACAGGTCGCAGCAAATCATCACTATGCGTTGGAAAATGTGCTGACGGTATTGACCGAGGCCAACGCCCAATTCTTGGCGCAAATTCGTGAAATTATTCGCTTGCATAGCGAAACGAAAGACAACGCGTTAGCAATGAATAAATTGTTCGATCTTATCCAAACGCCACAGTATGCACAGCGTATGCTTCATCTGATGACATTAACGCTTGGCGAAGAATAAGGGGCGATCATGGCAAAAGCAAAAACGGCGTATGTGTGCAATGATTGCGGTGCAGAGTATTCTCGTTGGCAAGGGCAGTGTTCCGCCTGTAAAGCATGGAACACCATTTCCGAAGTGCGGTTGGTTTCTACGCCAAATAATAAAGCGGATCGTTTTTCCGGTTATGCCGGTGAAACCCGTGCCAAAATCCAAACCTTAGATCAAATTAGCCTGCAAGAAACGCCGCGTTTTAGTAGCGGGTTTAAGGAATTGGATCGCGTATTGGGCGGTGGTGTTGTGCCGGGCAGTGCGATTTTGATTGGTGGCCATCCGGGCGCAGGGAAAAGTACGTTGCTGTTACAGGTGATGTGTGATTTGTCGCAAAAAATGACCGCACTTTATGTGACCGGTGAGGAGTCTTTGCAACAAGTAGCAATGCGCGCTAAACGCCTCGGGTTGCCGCCGGAAAAACTCCACATGCTGTCGGAAACCTCTGTGGAACAAATTTGTCATTTGGCGGATCAGTTAAAGCCACAGATTATTGTTATCGACTCCATTCAAGTTATGCACTTAGCCGATATTCAATCCTCGCCCGGTAGCGTGGCGCAAGTGCGTGAATGCGCTTCTTTTTTAACCCGTTATGCGAAAACCCGTCAGGTCGCGATCGTGATGGTGGGTCATGTGACGAAAGATGGCACTTTGGCAGGGCCGAAAGTGTTGGAGCATGTTATTGACTGTTCTTTATTACTAGAAGGCGAAACTGATTCACGCTATCGTACGTTGCGCAGCCACAAAAATCGCTTCGGCGCCGTGAATGAATTAGGCGTGTTTGCCATGACGGAGCAAGGGCTGAGAGAGGTAAAAAATCCATCAGCGATTTTTTTAAGTCGTGGTGATGAGCAGACTTCAGGCAGTTCGGTTATGGTGCTGTGGGAAGGTACTCGACCGTTGTTGGTGGAAATTCAAGCCTTGGTGGATCATTCCATGCTTGCTAATCCGCGCCGTGTTGCAGTGGGACTAGAACAAAATCGCCTTGCCTTATTGCTTGCCGTGCTACATCGCCATGGTGGCCTACAAATGGGCGATCAGGATGTTTTCGTCAATGTCGTCGGTGGAGTCAAAGTCACGGAAACCGGCGCCGACTTAGCCTTGCTCTTAGCCCTCATTTCTAGCTTCCGCAATCGCCCGTTGCCACCGGATTTGGTGGTGTTCGGCGAAGTGGGATTAGCCGGTGAAATTCGCCCGGTGCCAAGCGGACAAGAACGTATCAGCGAAGCGGCGAAACACGGTTTTAAACGTGCTATTGTGCCTTTTGCCAATAAACCGAAAAGTGCGGTGGAAAATATGGCTGTTTTTACGGTGAAGAAGTTGGACGATGCGATTGCAGTGCTGGATAATTTCTAGGGGCGTTTTGGGATGTGTAATAGGACAGGTATTACCTGTCCTATTTTGTTTTGGCACGCTTTCCTGCAAATTTTCAGTTCGTAGCGTGCATCTTGATGCACGACCAAATTACGCACGGAACGTTATTTAACTTTTTCGGGCAT
>NZ_CABFLM010000041.1 GCF_901873365.1 uncultured Aggregatibacter sp. | reverse complement strand
CCTCCTTACCAAAGATAGAATTGACTTTAAGTGTCCACACAGTTTGGCTGATGATTGTAAACAAAAGAAGAATAAACGTATCGAAGATAAATCCTATTGGGTCTGTAGCTCAGGTGGTTAGAGCGCACCCCTGATAAGGGTGAGGTCGGTGGTTCAAGTCCACTCAGACCCACCACTTAGACCGGTGATTTGATAAATTATGTTAGTGAATTAACGTTGACAACGAAAATATCAAACATACTGTGTATGAGTGAAAACCAAAGGATGTGATTGGGGATATAGCTCAGCTGGGAGAGCGCCTGCCTTGCACGCAGGAGGTCAGCGGTTCGATCCCGCTTATCTCCACCAATATCATCATAGTTAAGTTTATTAGGATAAATCATAAGTAAACGGTAAAGTTGACTTAACTATGATGATATAAAGAGATAACTTTCTTTATAAACTGTTCTTTAACAAACTGGAAACAAGCTGAAAACGAGACTTTCAAGAAAGTCTGAGTAAGGGTCATTGATAA
>NZ_CABFLM010000040.1 GCF_901873365.1 uncultured Aggregatibacter sp. | reverse complement strand
TGATTTACTTCGTGTGGCTAAAATGCCTCGTTCAAGCTTTTACTATAAAGAGATTAAGCGAAATTATCACGAAGTAAAAGAGGCTATCTTATCGCTGTATAAAAAGAACAGAAAACGAGATGGTTATCGCCCCATGACGTTTAAATTACGCCAAATGGGTTTCCATTTGAATCATAAGACGGTGTTAAGACTAATGAATGAGTTAGGTATTCATTCCATATTACGTAAGAAAAGACATGGGAAACGAGGGAAAACATCACATATTGCACCGAACTTACTGAATCGTGATTTTACAGCAACGGCACTCAATCAAAAATGGGTAACCGATGTTACAGAGTTTCAGGTTGGGCAAGAAAAGCTTTATTTTTCACCGTTGATGGACTTGGCTAACCGAGAAATTATTGCCTATAACTTTGCGACACGCCCGAAGTTTTCATTGGTAAAAAAGATGTTAGAACAAGGGCTTAGTCGGCTTAAACCGACAGAATGCCCGATTATTCATAGCGACCAAGGCGTATTGTATGGC
>NZ_CABFLM010000039.1 GCF_901873365.1 uncultured Aggregatibacter sp. | reverse complement strand
CGGTTTGAGGGCACGGTGCAGAATCAAATTGACCCATTGGGCTTATTTCCACTGGTGCTTGCGGCGCCTTGGCTTTTGGAAGCATTAGCCCATACAACTGCTGCTATGACTGGTATTCTTATCGGCGTGGGAATAATGGATGCCAAAGAGGAGTATGATAAGGCTGAGGCTCAGGCTCAGGCTCAGGCTGAAGCAGATGGTACAGCGAAGTGTAATGAAACAAAATGTCCACCTTGTAGTCCATATCCTGTTGGCACGTTAGGGTATATTGGTCCAAGAATCGTACAAAGAGGAGCGGATGGAGCTAGAAATAATGATGGGATTGGAATTCCACATTTTAAAGTATTTGCAGTGCAGCAAAATCCAAAAGATTGTACTTGTCGTTGGCAGCAAACACAAAAAGTAATGCAAATATATGGACATCACACTAAATTTATTCCTAGCGGAGCAATTGATTTAAATGGTAAGGGTGATCCACCATCATATCCGTAAGATATTATATTTATATGAGGATAATATGAAATTATATTTTCACC
>NZ_CABFLM010000038.1 GCF_901873365.1 uncultured Aggregatibacter sp. | reverse complement strand
ATCCTATAGAAGGTAAAACGCAGTTATGATGTATTTAACTTACTAAACTTCAAACTCAAAAACTTGGGTGAATAAATCCCTCTTATCATTCGTAACATAAATAGGAAAATGGCATTCCGATGTTAACTGCTTAATAACCATACTTGATGGATGACCATAAGAGTTAGATAAACCAAATGAAATTGGAGATATTATTTTACACGTTCCTTTATCAAAATATTTAAAGAAATCAATGTCAAATCCATTTTTACTGCCATGATGTGGAACTTGTATTGTATTAATTGGTAAATGATTACTGAAACTTTTTATTTGTTTTATAAAATTATTCCTAATTACTTTTAGATCTACATCTCCAGTATAAATACATCCAATTTTAAACTCATTATTTAAAACGCAATAACACAAGAAACAATCATAACGCCATAAGTTAAAGCTAAAGTCTTTACCAATATAGTTTAGTGAACAATTATATAATTTATCTTTAACACCATTAGAGTATAAAACTAACGAGTTCTGATTGATATTTCCACTTATTTTCTTATAACAC
>NZ_CABFLM010000037.1 GCF_901873365.1 uncultured Aggregatibacter sp. | reverse complement strand
ATCTATGCTAGTACAAATAGAATTAAATGAAAAACAAATAGAGTTTTATCTTCCATTAAATGGAAAATTTGCTGAAAATAATAACGATGGGAATAAGGCTTATGGGCTTAAAAGTTCGGTATTAGTTTCAACACCTCCAATTTCACAAAGATTTGGTTGATATGAAATTTTCTCAAATTGAATTAGAGCAAACTATTCAATCTATTCCATATATTAAAAATTTATCTGCTCTTCATTTTTCACAAGAGCAGGTAAGTTTTGACATTACTTTTGATTTTGAAGAATTAGATAAGCCTATTGATTTTAATATTATCATTGATCAAGCCTACCCATTAAAAATCAGTGATAGTGAGTCCATTCGCTTTTATCTAAAAAATGATGAATATAAAAAATTCAGCCATGTGATGTCTGATAATGCTATTTGCTTTCATAATCAGCATTGCGTTATTTTTGAGAAGAAATTACAGCAAGATTTCCAGGCAATCAAAAAATGGATTGTTCAATATATTATTCATCAAGAAAAAGATGAGCATTATGAGCATATAATT
>NZ_CABFLM010000036.1 GCF_901873365.1 uncultured Aggregatibacter sp. | reverse complement strand
CGATTGGGTTGATGGGGGGGATGAATTTGTATCGGTTTGAGGGCACGGTGCAGAATCAAGTTGATCCATTGGGCTTATTTCCACTGGTGCTTGCGGCGCCTTGGCTTTTGGAAGCATTAGCCCATACAGCTGCTGCTATGACTGGTATTCTTATCGGTGTGGGAATAATGGAGGCGGCGGAGGCGACGGAGGCGACGGAGGAGTCTGAAGAAACCAATGATATTGGCAAATGCCCTAATAAACCTAAATGTCCGGATGATGTTTATAATAAATTGAATAAAGATGTCCATAATGCAAAAAATACAGTAGGAAAATTAGGAGGATGTAAACCTAGTATGAGTAAATATGATCAAGAGATTAGAGCATCAGCCTGGAAGCAATTAGCACTAGCCCGTTCAATAAGGGAACAAACATGTTGGGAAGGTGGCGATAAGAACCATCAAGCGCAAATTGCAGATGCTTGGAAAAATTATTATAAATGCAATGGAATAAACTGATATGAAGAATATCTATCAAATAGAAAATAGAAATTACCCTACTTCAGGATTATTTTTAAATAAATATAGAAA
>NZ_CABFLM010000035.1 GCF_901873365.1 uncultured Aggregatibacter sp. | reverse complement strand
AACCGTTACACCACCGAAAGCTGGGTGTATGATTATGACCCACTGGGCAGACGGATTGCGAAATCCAAACTGAACAAGCAAGGCGAAAAACAATGCCACACGCAATTTATCTGGGCGGGCTCACACTTAGTGCAGGAAATTCGCAAAGGTAATCATCAGCAAAATGCTGAAAAAACCGACCGCACTTTCATTTACATTTACACTCACCCCGACAGCTATGAGCCGTTGGCGCAGTGTTATAAAGAGAGTGAAAATGCACAACATACCGTGAACTACTTCCACTGCGACCAAATCGGCATCCCACGGGAGATGACCGACAGCCAAGGCAAACTCATTTGGAAAGGACGTTATGACGCATGGGGACAACTTATTCACGACAGCAACCGCCATGCCCAACGGACCGCGCACCAACCATTCTGCCTGCAGAACCAGTACTTCGACCAAGAAACCGGTTTGCACTACAACTTTTTGCGTTATTATGAACCCGCACTCGGGCGGTTTATCACACAAGACCCGATTGGGTTGATGGGTGGGATGAATTTGTATCGGTTTGAGGGCACGGTGCAGAATCAAGTTGATCCATT
>NZ_CABFLM010000034.1 GCF_901873365.1 uncultured Aggregatibacter sp. | reverse complement strand
GTGCCTAGAGAAATGACAGACAGCCAAGGCAAACTCATTTGGAAAGGGCGTTATGACGCGTGGGGACAGCTTATTCATGACAGCAACCGCCATGCCCAACGGAGCACGCACCAACCATTCCGCCTGCAGAACCAGTACTTCGACCAAGAAACGGGCTTGCATTACAACTTTTTGCGTTATTATGAACCTACACTTGGGTGGTTTATCACGCAAGACCTGATTGGGTTATTGGGCAACTAGACAGAGGCTAGAAGAAAGGTTAGATGAAGTCAAGGTTCTAAAAATATAAGCATGATACATAGACTAAATGAAGATAATGTTCTGGGCTCTCAATGGCATGCTCATGATTTTGGAGGGGGAGCGTTAAATTTAGATAGAACTCTTCATCATAAAAATTATCCTAATTTTAACAATGATGATAGAGACTTTTTGTTTTTTCATGGTTGGAATATTTAACAAGGTTCGTTATGTTTTATAAAAATATATTTAATCTAATAGAAAAGAACACTTTCATTAATTTTAATAATTTAATTTATTATAATGGCTCTTTTGAAGAACCAGAGCTTATATTAAGATTGGATGATATAGACA
>NZ_CABFLM010000033.1 GCF_901873365.1 uncultured Aggregatibacter sp. | reverse complement strand
GATGAAATTGATGACTATGAGCGAACAGTATGAATACAGGGATAAATTTATGAAAAGAAATATTAATGAAGTAATTTCAAAATTTAAGAATGATCAGCAAGATATTCAGCATCGCTATTATAGTTTTGATTTTTGTTATTTCCATTTTCGATCTTCGAAAGAAAGTGGAGCAATTGATATTGAAAAAAGTTGTCAAGTATTGTGGAGTTATTTGGCAAGCTGGGGAATGCTGAGAGGATCTAGTTTTTTATTATGGAAAAATCCAGCCTATTTAAAAGATCTTGTTGAATGGATTTATGAGCAATCTTTAAGTACATGGAATATTGATGTTGAGAACTATAAAGAAAATAGCCAAACTGTTCTAGATTTATATAAGGGAGCAGAAAAATATATTCTTAAAGGAAAAAGTCACCAATCAGTTACTTTAGTGACAAAAGTTCTATTGGGTGTATTTGCTGTTATTCCTGCATATGATCGTTTTTTTAGAGACTCATTTAGTGATATTGCCGGGAATGAATGTGGTTTTAGTACACCGAATAAAAAATCTTTGGAAATTATTTATCAATTTTATATAGAAAATAAAGAAGAAATTGAAAAATTAAGCAATGAAACTAAGGTGTTTGATTTTAATGGGCAACCGACAAAATATCATTATTCAAAAGCAAAAATAATTGATATGTACGGCTTTCAGGTAGGATACCTAAAATCAGGAATAGATAACTCATTCCGATAAGTTTTTAGTTTCCATTAAGAAATAGAAATAAAGCTAATAGGAAGGAAGTATCTTGGGTTTTTAATCTCTTGAAAGTACGGTAAATTTTAACCGCACTTTTAGCAAATGGCTTAAGAAGAGGAAGACAAATTATCGTTGCCTTTCTCTTTTTCTTTTGATAGAATCCGCAGCCTGCCCGCCATTCTCTTTTGACTGTGCGGGTAGGTTCGTCCCGCAAGGGTGGTTTTTTAATTTAACGGAGCACTAATATGATCCAAGAACAGACTATGCTGGATGTTGCTGACAATTCAGGCGCTCGCAGCGTAATGTGTATCAAGGTTCTAGGTGGATCGCACCGTCGTTATGCTGCTATTGGCGACATTATCAAAGTTACTGTAAAAGAAGCAATTCCTCGCGGTAAAGTAAAAAAAGGTGATGTGTTAAAAGCGGTTGTTGTGCGCACCAAGAAGGGTGTTCGTCGCCCAGATGGATCAGTTATTCGTTTCGATGGTAATGCTTGTGTCATTTTAAATAATAACACTGAGCAACCAATCGGTACTCGTATTTTTGGACCGGTGACTCGTGAACTTCGTTCTGAGAAATTCATGAAGATCATTTCTTTAGCTCCAGAAGTACTGTAAGGAGAATGTAATGGCTGCAAAAATCCGTCAAAATGATGAAGTAATTGTGCTTACCGGCAAAAGCAAAGGTAAGCGCGGTAAGGTAACAAAAGTGTTATCTAACGGTAAAGTGATTGTTGAAGGTGTAAATATCATCACTAAACATGAAAAACCAGTACCTGCATTAGGTAAAGAGGGTGGTTTAGTGAAGAAAGAAGCTGCAATTGATGTATCAAATGTTGCAATTTTTAACCCGAAAACAAACAAAGCTGACCGAGTAGGTTTTAGATTTGAAGACGGCAAAAAAGTACGTTTCTTCAAATCTAACAATGAAATTATTTAATAATAAACTGGAGTAATGCGATGGCGAAACTGCATGATTACTACAGAGAGCAAGTAGTAAATGAATTGAAAACGAAATTCAACTACTCGTCTGTCATGCAAGTCCCACGAATCGAAAAGATAACCCTGAATATGGGTGTGGGTGAAGCATTGACCGATAAAAAATTGCTAGATAATGCAGTAGCAGATTTAGCAGCAATTAGCGGTCAAAAACCTTTGGTTACTAAAGCTCGTAAATCTGTTGCTGGCTTTAAAATCCGTCAGGGATATCCAATCGGTTGTAAAGTGACACTACGTGGTGAACGTATGTGGGAGTTCTTAGAACGTTTAATTACAATTGCTGTTCCACGTATTCGTGACTTCCGCGGTTTGAGCGCGAAATCTTTTGATGGTCGTGGAAATTACAGTATGGGTGTGCGTGAGCAAATCATCTTCCCTGAAATCGACTACGATAAAGTAGATCGTGTACGTGGTTTAGATATTACTATTACAACCACAGCTAAGAGTGATGAAGAAGGTCGAGCACTATTGGCTGCCTTTAATTTCCCATTCCGTAAGTAAGGCAGGTTACAAATGGCTAAACAATCAATGAAAGCTCGCGATGTAAAACGCGTGAAATTGGCTGAAAAATTCTATGCTAAACGTGTAGAATTAAAAAAGATTATTTCTGACGTTAATGCCTCTGACGAAGATCGTTGGAACGCTGTGTTAAAGTTACAAACTTTACCACGTGATTCTAGCCCTAGTCGTCAACGTAACCGTTGCCGTCAAACTGGACGTCCTCACGGCGTTCTTCGTAAGTTTGGTTTAAGTCGTATTAAGGTTCGTGAAGCTGCTATGCGCGGCGAAATCCCGGGTCTTAAGAAAGCAAGTTGGTAATTTACCACTTTAATTTGGAATCGGAGTAAAAGCACAATGAGTATGCAAGATCCTATCGCAGATATGTTGACTCGTATTCGTAACGGTCAAGCTGCGAATAAAGTTGCGATCAGTATGCCTTCATCCAAGCTAAAAGTGGCAATTGCCAATGTATTAGCTAGCGAAGGTTATATCGAAAGCGTTAAAGTAGTTGAAGGTGTAAAACCTGAATTGGAAATTACGTTAAAATATTTCCAAGGAAAACCGGTTGTAGAGAGTATTCAGCGTGTAAGTCGCCCTGGTCTTCGTATTTACAAACGTAAAGACGAATTACCAAAGGTAATGGGTGGTTTAGGTATTGCTGTTGTATCTACATCTAAAGGTGTAATGACTGACCGTGCAGCTCGTCAAGCGGGTTTAGGCGGTGAGATCATTTGTTATGTAGCTTAATGGAGAGGTAGGATAATGTCTCGTGTTGCAAAAGCACCTGTTAGTATTCCTGCCGGCGTTGAGGTAAAACTTAACGGACAGTTGCTAACAATCAAAGGTAAAAATGGTGAGTTATCTCGCTCTATTCATCATTCAGTAGAAGTTAAACATGAAAATAACGAATTGACATTTTCACCACGTGAGGGTGTTGAGGGCGGTAATGCGCAGTCTGGTACTGCGAGAGCGCTAGTTAATTCTATGGTTATTGGCGTTACTGAAGGATTTACAAGAAAACTACAATTAGTTGGTGTAGGTTATAGAGCACAAATTAAAGGAAACGCTGTTGCTTTAAGTCTTGGATTTTCTCATCCTGTTGAGCATGTTTTACCTGCAGGAATTACTGCTGAATGTCCTTCTCAAACTGAAATTGTTTTGAAAGGTTCAGATAAACAGTTAATTGGTCAAGTTGCTGCAGATATTCGTGCTTATCGTCGCCCTGAGCCGTATAAAGGTAAAGGGGTACGCTACGCTGATGAAGTGGTGCGTATTAAAGAAGCTAAGAAGAAATAATTAAGGTAACACTATGGATAAGAAATCAGCTCGTATCCGTCGTGCGGCTCGTGCGCGTCATATGATGAGAGAGCAGGGTGTAACTCGTTTAGTTGTTCACCGTACTCCACGCCATATTTACGCCCAAGTCATCGCACCAAACGGTTCGGAAGTGCTTGCGGCTGCTTCTACTGTTGAGAAAGCAATTAAAGAGCAAGTGAAATATACCGGAAATAAAGATGCTGCTGCAGTTGTAGGTAAGGCCGTTGCAGAAAGAGCATTAGCAAAAGGCATTAAAGGCGTAGCTTTTGATCGTTCTGGTTTTAAATATCATGGCCGTATCCAATCTTTAGCGGATGCAGCCCGTGAAGCTGGTCTACAGTTCTAATTGAGGTAATTTGAGATGTCAAACATCGAAAAACAAGCTGGTGAACTGCAAGAGAAGCTAATTGCGGTAAACCGCGTATCTAAAACTGTAAAGGGTGGTCGTATCATGAGCTTTACCGCATTGACTGTGGTAGGTGATGGTAATGGCCGAGTAGGTTTTGGATATGGTAAAGCACGTGAAGTTCCTGCAGCGATTCAAAAAGCAATGGAAAAAGCACGTCGTAACATGGTTAATGTGGCTTTAACAGAAGGTACGTTACAACATCCTATTAAGGGTACTCATACTGGTTCGCGCGTTTTTATGCAGCCGGCGAGTGAGGGTACCGGTATTATTGCCGGCGGTGCGATGCGTGCCGTGTTAGAGGTTGCTGGAGTCCGTAACGTATTGTCAAAAGCATATGGTTCAACTAACCCAATCAATGTTGTTCGCGCAACTATTGATGCTTTAGCAAATATGAAATCACCAGAAATGGTTGCTGCTAAACGTGGTAAATCAGTTGATGAAATTTTGGGGTAATTGATAATGGCTAAAACTATTAAAGTAACACAGGTTCGTAGTTCTATTGCTCGTTTACCGAAGCATAAAGCTACACTACGTGGTCTTGGTCTTCGCCATATGCATCATACTGTTGAGTTAATTGATACTCCGGCAGTACGAGGAATGATTAACCAAATTTCATATATGGTTAAAGTGGAGGAGTAATAGATGCGTTTAAATACTCTATCTCCGGCTGAAGGTGCTAAGCATAGTGCTAAACGTCTTGGTCGTGGTATCGGTTCTGGTTTAGGTAAAACTGGTGGACGTGGTCATAAAGGTCAAAAATCCCGTACCGGCGGTGGTGTTCGTCGCGGATTTGAAGGTGGACAAATGCCTTTATACCGTCGTTTACCTAAATTTGGTTTTACCTCAATGAAATCTGCAGTAACAGCAGAAGTTCGTTTAGATGACCTAAATAAAATTGAAGGTGGCATCGTAACTCTAGAAGCATTAAAAGCAGCTAATGTTTTAACTAAGGATATTCAATTTGCTAAAGTAATTTTGGCAGGTGAAGTTAAGTCTAAAGTAGTAGTTCGCGGATTAGGTGTTACTAAAGGTGCCAAGGCAGCAATTGAGGCTGCAGGCGGTTCAATCGAGGAATAATTAATGGCTAAGCAACCAGGCTATCAAGCAAGAAGTACGCAAGGCGGAAAAAGTGAGCTTAAGAATAGATTGTTATTTGTTTTAGGCGCATTGATAGTTTTCCGTATTGGTTCGTTCATTCCTGTTCCTGGTATAGATGCTGCCGTATTGGCTCAGTTAATTGAACAACAAAAAGGCACCATCATTGATATGTTTAACATGTTCTCTGGTGGTGCGCTGAGTCGAGCTTCTATTTTTGCTTTGGGTATTATGCCTTATATTTCGGCATCAATTATTATCCAACTATTAGCCTCAGTTCATCCAGCACTGGCAGAACTAAGAAAAGAAGGTGAATCTGGTCGCCGTAAAATTAGTAAGTATACACGTTATTCAACAGTTGTTCTTGCTACTTTACAAGCGGTAGGTATTTCAACAGGTTTACCTAATATGTTACCGGGGTTAGTTCCTAATTTAGGATTTAGCTTCTATTTTACCGCGGTAATTAGTTTGGTCACCGGGACTATGTTTTTAATGTGGTTAGGTGAGCAAATTACAGAGCGTGGTATTGGTAATGGTATTTCTTTGATTATTTTTGCAGGTATTGTTGCTGGTTTACCTGCTGCTGTAGGTCAAACGATTGAGCAAGCTCGCCTTGGTCAAATGCATTTTCTTGTTCTTTTATTGATAGCTGTTATTGTTTTTGCAGTTACTTATTTTGTCGTTTTTGTCGAAAGAGGGCAGAGACGAATCAAAGTAGAATATGCTAAGCGCCAGCAAGGCAGACAAATTTTGGGTGGACACACTTCACATCTTCCGTTAAAAGTGAATATGGCAGGTGTGATTCCCGCAATTTTTGCATCGAGTATAATACTCTTTCCAGCAACATTAACTCAATGGGTTGGACAAGGCTCAAGTTTAGAATGGTTAACTGATTTATCAATGTTATTACATCCTGGACAGCCGTTATACTTAGTTATATATGCCGTGGCAATTATTTTCTTTAGCTTTTTCTATACTGCAATGCAATATAATCCTCGGGATACAGCAGATAACTTGAAAAAGTCAGGTGCATTTATACCTGGAATTAGACCAGGGGAACAAACATCTCGATATATTGATAAGATCATGACTAGATTGACCCTTATTGGGGGATTATATGTCACATTCGTTTGTTTGGTTCCTTATATCATGACATCTGCTTGGAATGTTCAATTCTATTTCGGTGGTACATCTTTGCTGATTGTTGTGGTGGTTATTATGGATTTCATCGTACAGATTCAAAGTCATTTAATGTCTACAAAATATGAGTCTGCGTTGAAAAAAGCAAACCTTAAAGGTTTTGGACAATAGTCCAGTTATAAAAGGGATAAGCAATGAAAGTTCGTGCTTCCGTTAAGAAATTATGTCGTAACTGTAAAATTGTTAAACGTGAGGGAGTTGTTCGTGTACTTTGTAACGATCCCAAACATAAACAACGCCAAGGTTAATTGATATTTTTCTTGCAAAGAACCGGTTGAGTAATTATACTACTCAGCTCATTTATTTCCTTGACACTCTGTTTGAGTATCCTGAAAACGGGCTTTTCAAGATCAGGGTGTCAAATTAATTAATATAGGAGTGCATAGTGGCCCGTATTGCAGGCATTAACATTCCTGATCATAAACACACTGTAATCGCTTTAACTGCAATTTATGGTATTGGTAAGACTCGTTCAAAAAGCATTTGTGCTGCAGCGGGTATTGCTGAAGATGTTAAGATCAGCGAATTGTCTGAAGAGCAGATTGACAAACTGCGTGACGAAGTTGGTAAATTTACCGTTGAAGGTGATTTACGCCGTGAAGTAACACTAAACATCAAGCGTCTTTTAGACTTGGGTTGTTATCGTGGTTTACGTCATCGTCGTAGTTTACCTGTACGTGGTCAACGTACTAAAACTAATGCGCGTACCCGTAAGGGTCCACGTAAGCCGATCAAAAAATAGTCGGGGTAAATAAAGAATGGCTAAAACACCAATTCGTGCACGTAAACGTGTAAAAAAACAAATTGTGGATGGCGTTGCACATATTCACGCATCTTTCAATAATACAATCGTTACTATTACTGACCGTCAAGGAAATGCTCTAGCATGGGCAACCGCAGGTGGTTCAGGTTTCCGTGGTTCTCGTAAATCTACCCCGTTCGCTGCACAAGTTGCTGCAGAACGTTGTGCTGAAATCGTTAAAGAGTTCGGCTTAAAGAACTTGGAAGTTATGGTTAAAGGTCCGGGTCCGGGTCGTGAATCAACAATCCGTGCATTGAATGCAGCGGGTTTCCGTATCACGAATATTACTGATGTGACTCCGATTCCTCATAACGGTTGTCGTCCACCGAAAAAACGTCGTGTTTAATGACGTAATAGGATAGTTGGAGAAAGAAAATGGCAAGATATTTGGGTCCTAAACTCAAGCTCAGCCGTCGTGAAGGTACTGATTTATTTCTTAAATCAGGCGTTCGTGCGATTGATTCGAAATGTAAAATTGATACAGCACCTGGTCAACATGGTGCTCGTAAACCGCGTTTGTCTGACTATGGTAGTCAGTTACGTGAGAAACAAAAAGTTCGCCGTATGTACGGTATCTTAGAACGTCAGTTCCGTAACTATTACAAAGAAGCGAATCGCCTAAAAGGCAATACTGGTGAGAACTTATTGGTATTGTTAGAAGGTCGCTTGGATAATGTTGTTTATCGTATGGGATTTGCCGCAACTCGTGCTGAAGCTCGTCAGTTAGTGAGTCATAAGGCAATTGTTGTGAATGGCCGTGTTGTGAACATTCCATCTTTCCAAGTTTCAGTTGATGATGTAATTGCTGTTCGTGAAAAATCTAAAAAACAAGCACGCATTAAAGCATCGTTAGAGTTAGCAGAACAAAAAGAAAAACCAACTTGGTTGGATGTTGATGCTGCTAAAATGGAAGGTGTATTTAAACGTGTTCCTGAGCGTTCTGATTTATCAGCAGACATTAATGAACATCTGATCGTTGAGCTCTACTCCAAATAATTGTAGTAGTGCTTAGAAGCAAAGAGAGGATAAAATGCAGGGTTCTGTTACAGAATTTTTAAAACCACGCCTAGTTGATATTGAACAAGTTAGTTCAACACAGGCGAAGATTATCTTAGAGCCATTAGAGCGTGGTTTCGGTCATACTCTAGGAAATGCATTACGCCGTATTCTTCTATCTTCAATGCCAGGTTGTGCTGTAACTGAGGTAGAAATTGATGGTGTTTTGCATGAATATAGTAGCAAAGAAGGCGTACAGGAAGATATTCTTGAAGTGCTTTTAAACTTAAAAGGTTTAGCTGTAAAAGTACAAAATAAAGATGATGTTCTTCTAACCCTTACTAAATCTGGAATTGGCCCTGTTGTTGCTGCAGATATCACCCATGATGGTGATGTTGAAATTGTAAATCCTGAGCATGTTATTTGCCACTTAACTGATGAGAATGCATCAATTAACATGCGTATTCGTGTACAACGTGGTAGAGGATATGTGCCTGCATCAGCTCGTGTTCAAAATCAGGATGAAGATCGCCCAATTGGTCGTTTATTAGTAGATGCTTGTTATAGCCCGGTTGACCGTATTGCTTATAATGTTGAAGCTGCACGTGTTGAACAGCGTACCGATTTAGATAAATTGGTTATTGAGCTAGAAACAAACGGAACTATTGATCCTGAAGATGCGATTCGTCGTGCAGCAACAATTTTAGCAGAACAACTTGATGCATTCGTTGATTTGCGAGATGTTCGTCAACCTGAAATTAAGGAAGAAAAACCAGAATTCGATCCGATTCTGCTTCGTCCTGTTGATGATTTAGAGTTGACAGTTCGTTCTGCTAACTGTTTGAAAGCAGAAACAATTCACTATATCGGTGATTTAGTACAACGTACAGAAGTTGAGTTATTAAAAACACCTAATCTTGGTAAGAAATCACTTACTGAAATTAAGGATGTGCTCGCTTCAAGAGGCTTATCACTAGGTATGCGCCTTGAAAATTGGCCACCAGCAAGTATTGCTGAAGACTAGTTTGGTCGTAGGTTTAAGATTTTTCTGAGAAGGATAAGGTTATGCGCCATCGTAAGAGTGGTCGTCAACTCAACCGTAATAGCAGTCATCGCCAAGCGATGTTTCGTAATATGGCAAGTTCTTTGATTAGTCATGAGATTATCAAAACAACTTTGCCAAAAGCAAAAGAATTACGTCGAGTAGTTGAACCGTTAATTACTTTAGCAAAAGTAGATAGTGTGGCAAATCGTCGCCTCGCTTTTGCTCGTACACGCAACACTGAAACTGTTGCTAAATTATTTAATGAATTAGGACCACGTTTTGCACAACGTGCAGGTGGTTACACCCGCATTCTTAAATGTGGTTTCCGTGCAGGCGATAATGCACCAATGGCTTACATTGAATTAGTTGATCGTCCTGAAGTTTCTTCTGAAGAAGTAGCGGCGGAATAAAAGTTCATTCTACTAAAACTAGAGACTGAAGGCTGTATAGTCTTCAGTCTTTTTTTTTACTCATTAATTTGGATTTCAAAAAATGACAAAGAAAAAAGTAAAACTTGGTAGTAATACAATTGCCTTAAATAAACGCGCTAGACATGATTACTTTATTGAAGATGAAATCGAAGCAGGGCTTGAGCTACAAGGTTGGGAAGTAAAGTCTATGAGAGCAGGTAAGGTAAATATTAGTGATAGCTATGTTATTTTCAAAAATGGTGAAGCCTTTTTGTTTGGCTCAATGATACAACCTCTCAGCGTAGCTTCTACACATATTGTTTGTGATCCGAGTCGTACACGTAAGTTGCTCTTAAAACAACGTGAGTTAGATTCTTTATTTGGGAAAACAAACCGAGATGGATTTACGTTGATTGCGCTTTCTTTATATTGGAAAGGTGCCTGGGCTAAAATCAAAATTGGTTTAGCGAAAGGGAAGAAGCAACATGATAAACGTGATGATATCAAAGAACGTGAGTGGCGCGTTGCGAAAGATCGTATTATGAAGAATTCAAATAAAGGTTAACCAATATAAAAATAACCCAAATCTTGAGATTTAGGTTATTTATAACTGATTATTTAAATAAGCGTCTGCTTCGATGGATTTCAACGCGTTTGAATTGACTGATTAAAACGAAGAGGAATATCAGTAAATACACTGCAAATATCACCACAATCCATTGTGCCATAGAAAGCCCTAGCCAAGACCATACTTCGTCACTGCAAGAACCTGTGGGATGAAATAAGACCGGGAACCATTGATCCAATGGTAAGGTTTGTGGAAATTCAGGTAAGTAAGAACATTGATTCCAAGGTGCCGGGTGGAGTTGGTAGTCGACGTGTTTGATCGAAATAAATAATCCTTTGACCGCACTTAAAAAAGCAACGATTAGCGCCAATACGCGCATGATTAAAAAACGTGGAGCAATTAGGCCGATTATGCCGGCAAAGGCGATACCAAATAATGCCACACGTTCATAAATACACATTACGCAGGGCTGTAAGCCCATGCCATACTGGAAATAAAGTGCGGTGCCTTCTAACGCTAATGCTGAAATCAATAACAATAACCAACCGGAACGTTGGACGGAAAGTGTTTTGAAAAAATGTAGCATTGCGTTTTTTCCTCTCTATTTTAATTAACCTTCAAATTTATTAAATTGGCGTAATTAAACCTAAATTGGCTAGCCAAATAGTCATTGATGGCAAAATATATTCTACGGCAAATAAACCTACTAAAGACAGCACAATAGTATAAGGCAATGCCATGTAAACCATTCTACCATAAGATAGGTTAATTAGGGGGGCGAGTGATGATGTCAACAGGAATAAGAACGCCGCTTGTCCGTTCGGTGTTGCAACGGAAGGCAAGTTAGTTCCAGTATTAATCGCAACAGCTAACAACTCAAATTGATGTGGCGGGATAATGTTCGCAGATAATGCGTTTTTCGCTTCGTTAATGTACACCGTTGCCACAAATACGTTATCGGAAATAGCAGAAAGTAAACCATTGAAAGCATAAAATAGGGTGAGTTGAGTACTTTCTTCTGCTGATAGAACATAATGAATAATTGGTGCGAAAAGTTTTTGGTCGATAATAACAGCAACAATCGTGAAGAATACGACTAAAAGTGCGGTAAACGGTAAGGATTCTTGGAATGCTTTACCCAATGCGTGTTCGCTGGTAATGCCACAGAACGAGGTGCATAGAATGATAATACTTAGTCCGATTAAACCCACTGAAGCCAAGTGAAAAGCCAATCCAACAATTAACCAAACCCCAATTATTGCTTGAATAATGAGTTTCAAACGTTCTTGTTTGGTTAGTTTTTTCATATTGGCACGATCAAAATCAGCCAGAACTTCCCAGACTTTTTGTGGTAATTTTGCTCCGTAGCCAAACAAGTGAAATTTTTCTAACAAGACACAGGTTAAGATACCGCAAATAAATACGGGCACAGTCACCGGTGCCATACGGAAGAAGAATTCAACAAAGTTCCAACCTGCTTGATCGGCAATAATCAAATTTTGAGGCTCACCCACCATGGTCATTACTCCGCCTAATGCTGTACCAACGCCGGCATGCATCATTAAGCTGCGTAAAAAGGCGCGGAATTGTTCTAAGGTTTCATGATGGTTACCGATTTTTTCGTCATTAGTGATATCTGTAGAATCGTAAAATGTCCCGCCGGAAGCAACTTTGTGATATACACCGTAAAATCCCATGGCGACACTGATAATTACCGCAACGACGGTTAATGCATCTAAAAAGGCAGATAAAAACGCCGCACTAAAGCAAAATGCCAATGATAAGACCAGTTTTGAGCGAATATTGAGCAATAACTTGGTGAAGACAAAGAGCAATAATTGCTTCATGAAGTAAATGCCTGCTACCATAAACATTAATAACAAAATTACTTCAAAATTAGCCAAGACTTCTGCTTTTATGTGTTCCGGTTTTGTCATACCGATAATGATTGCTTCAATGGCAAGCAAACCACCAGGTTGTAACGGGTAGCATTTTAATGCCATACCCAAGGTAAAAATAAATTCAACAACTAATAACCAACCGGCCCAAAAGGGAGTGATGAAAAATAAAATCGGGTTGAGGATAAGAAAGGTAATGATGGTGATTTTGTACCAATCCGGACTGGTTCCCAAAAAGTTTTTAAGAAATGCTTGTGTATAACTACGATCATCCATAAATGATGTCCCCTACATCGAATATCAAATAACGCTAAACGACGCTATTCTAGTTAAATTAAATTTCAACTGTGTCAAAAATCCTAAATGATGTCAATGAATTTACCAAATAATTATCTCATTGTAATGTCTAGCAGTTTCAACGATAATAAGGATGCTGTTATTACTTATTGAATAAGAATCTTATGAATAATACCCCTCCTCTCCTGAAGGCACAAAGTCCCGCGGCCTTAGCTGAAGAATATATTGTGAAGAGTATTTGGAGTCATCATTTTCCACCGGGATCAGATTTACCGGCAGAGCGGGAATTAGCAGATAAAATTGGTGTGACGCGCACCACATTACGTGAAGTGTTACAACGCTTAGCGCGAGATGGCTGGTTAAATATTCAACACGGTAAGCCGACAAAAGTTAATGATATTTGGGAAACCTCCGGTTTAAATATTTTAGAAACCATGATTCAATTGGATGGCACTCGTCAGCCTTCGCTTATTGCAAATATGCGTTCGGCGCGTACCGATATTTCTATGATTTACATTCCCAAAGCCTTTAGACGAGCACCGGAACAATCTTTACGTATTTTACAACCGTTAGATACATTACAAGATACTGCGGAAGATTACACAAAATTTGACTATGACGTCTTCCGTAATCTTGCGTTTGCTTCTGATAATCCGGTGTATGGTTTAATTTTAAATAGTTTCAAGAATTTGTATTCCCATATTGGCATGTTTTACTTCCAAAATGCAGAAGCACGCCTTTTGGCAAAGCGTTTTTATGCAAATTTGATAGACATTTGCCAACGTCAAGCCATCGATGAGGTGGCACCTTGCGTATTACAGTATGGCAAGGACAGCGGAGCGATTTGGGCAAGTATACAGACACAATTACCAGCGAATTTTGCAGCAGAGTCGCTTAAGTGAAATGACGCAGTGAGTCAGCTAAGCCTATTCTATAAAAACGTGGTTAAAAATAACCGCACTTTTAATCCCCAGTAGCTTGTCCAGCCTGTTGTGGCTAAGTCCATTTTACCTTGATGCAAAAGAATAATCGTCGGTGTCACATTCACACCCCATTGATTTGCCAGTGCACCATGGGGATCATTGACAGTCGTAAATTCGTATTGATGTTCCTTAAGATAATCAGTGACATCCTGCGTAGAACCGGAACGTAAAGCAATGGAAACGACAGGATAGCCTTCTTTTGCCAGTGTGTTAATTGTCGGCGAGGTGTAACGGCAATAACCACACCAGGTTCCCCAAAAATAGACAATAGTGGGTTTGTCCTGCGCCAGTTGTGGTAGAAAAAACGGATTCCCTTGTAAATCGTATAATGCCGTTGCGTTAATATTTTCCGGCACAGTCGGTTTACGAATAAAATCCATGAGGTTACTCATCACCAGCAAGGTGAGGAATAGCGAAAGGATGTTTTTGAGAAATTTTTTGTAGTTAATGGCTTTCCCGGCGATCTCTTGCTTCGTGCTTGGTTCCTTTGGCTAACATTCTAAGCTGTAAAATCAACCGCTCTTTTAGCTGTTCCCGTTCCGCTTTGCTCATATCTAATGCGTTGGCACCAGCGGTGAATACGATGGTCACCATGCCTTCTGCCTGTACATAGGCGATATATTGCGAATAATTATTTTTGCGTGCGATGTATTCCGAGAGTTCATCAATGAAATGCTTAATCTCTCGAGCCGCCGCCGTACGAAAGGCTTGTGAGGTGCCGGAACTTTCTCGTAACAATAAGCGGAAGACGTTTGGGCTGTTATGGATAAATTCAAAGAACGTTTCCACTGAAATGACAATCACACTCCCGCCACTGGCGATGCGTTTACGGGCCTGACGCATGAGTTGGCGAAGGGTTAAACCCGCTTCATCCACCATCGTTAAGCCTAATTCGTCCATATCACGGAAGTGGCGATAAAACGAGGTCGGCGCGATGCCGGCTTCACGGGAAACTTCCCTTAAACTCAAGTTGGAAAAGCTTTTTTCCGCCGTCAGTTGGTTAAATGCCGCATCAATGAGTGCGCGACGGGTTTTTTCTTTTTGCTGCGCGCGAATACCGACCATGAAATGCTCCGTTAAGATAAAATGGATTTAACCGAATTCGCAATGGCCTCGGCAATACGTTCATAACGAGCGCGGAGCGGTGAGCCGGGGCGATAAACCAAAATAACATCTCGAGAAGGTTCGGGTTGGCATGGCAAATATTTCACGCCGCCGCGTTCTCCTTCGCTTAGTACGGCTAACTCTGGCATTAAGGTCATGCCGGCATTGGCGGCGACCATATTACGCAAGGTTTCCAAACTGGTCGCTTGGAAATGAGAATTTTCTTTTGCCCCGGCGGTAAAACAATAGCCAAGGGCTTGGTTGCGCAGACAGTGTCCATCATCAAGCATTAACATTTCACGATCTTTCAACATAGACATTGGAATGGTTTGTTCTTTTGCCCAAGGATGATTTTCAGCAACGGCCAATAACATTCTTTCTTTAAATAATGGTACTTCAATAAACGGTTCGGTTTCACGTACGGATGCTACAATGGCGCAATCTAAGCGGCCGGTTTCAAGCTGCTCCAATAATTGATGGGTCTGCGCTTCGTAGAGAAAGAGTTCCAAATCGGGGAACGCATTTTGTAATGCCGGGACAATATGAGGCATTAAATAAGGACCTATTGTCGGGATCACGCCAACGTGTAACGGACCGGTCATTTCTTTGCCTTGGTTACTTGCCATTTCTTTCAAGAGTTTCACTTCACGCAACACGGTTTTAGCCTGATCTACCAACAATAAACCCGATTGTGTAAAGAGCACTTTACGACTGGTACGTTCCAATAAAATGATGCCAAGTTCGTCTTCTAATTTGCGAATTTGACCGCTTAGCGTCGGTTGGCTCACATGACAGGCGTCTGCTGCACGACGAAAATGCTTGTGTTCTGCAAGGGCAACAAGGTATTCTAAATCACGGATATTCATATGTCCTCATTATAGAAAGTAACAATTAAAAGGATAGAATTAATTGATTGTGACTATATCACAATTTTATCTATAATTCACACCATCTTTAGAAACTGCCTGTAATTTAGGCTGGCTTTCTAATTCATAGCAACACTTATAGAATAGGAGAAAAACTTATGTCTACTATGGAAGGAAAAAAAGTTCCTCAGGTTACATTCCGTACTCGTCAAGGTGACAAATGGGTTGATGTAACTTCATCTGAATTATTTGATAACAAAACCGTTATCGTTTTCTCTTTACCGGGTGCATTTACCCCAACCTGCTCTTCTTCTCACTTACCACGCTACAATGAATTAGCACCAGTATTCAAAAAATACGGCGTTGACGACATTCTTGTGGTTTCCGTGAACGATACTTTCGTTATGAACGCATGGAAAGAAGATGAAAAAGCAGAAAACATTACTTTTGTTCCGGATGGTAACGGTGAATTTACCGAAGGCATGGGTATGTTGGTAGGTAAAGAAGATTTAGGTTTCGGTAAACGTTCATGGCGTTATTCTATGCTCGTGAAAAACGGCGTAGTAGAAAAAATGTTCGTTGAGCCAAACGAGCCGGGCGATCCGTTCAAAGTATCTGATGCAGATACCATGTTAAAATACATCGCACCACAACACCAAATTCAAGAATCTGTTGCGATCTTCACTAAACCGGGCTGCCCGTTCTGTGCGAAAGCAAAACAAATGTTGCATGAAAAAGGCTTGAACTTCGAAGAAATCGTGTTAGGTCATGATGCTACTATCGTAAGTGTACGTGCAGTTTCCGGCCGTGCAACCGTGCCGCAAGTATTTATCGGTGGTAAACACATTGGCGGTAGCGATGATTTAGAAGCGTACTTCGCAAAATAATTCCAACAACAATAAGAAAACCCTTCTTTTGGGCGCTAAATATAGCGCCCTTTTTTACATTAATAATGCGGCGGAGGAGTTTCTTCTGCCTGAGTAGCAATGTTGGAGGGTTGTACATCTTTCAGTTTATTCACTAAATAACGAAGTTGTACCTGCATTTTATCAATTAGAAATTGTTGTTCGATAAGCGCCTGATTCAATTCTTCAATGATAGTTTCTTGGAAAGTCAATTTCATTTCTAATTCGGCAATTCGTGGTTCTAAATTTTTCGATATCGACATAATAATTCCTAAATAAATGTTGTGAATTTATTGAATCCGTTTTACTCTATGACTTCGTGTTTCATGTATTATAAAGGATCTAACATCATGTTAAAATTTCAAAAATTGTCAACTGTTGCACTTATACTCGCAAGCGTTCTTTCTGCCAATGCATTTGCAGATGCGCAAACTGAGGCAAAACCGGAAGCCGCAAAAGCAGAAGCGACTGAAATGAAAGCGGCAGAGGTCAAAAAAGCCGGTTCATTTAATGACGAAGCTTCTTACGCGGTCGGTGTTTTGTTTGGTTCAGATTTACAAGGTTTAATTGATGCACAAAAAGGCGTGATCGATTACAACAGTGATAAAGTCGTTGCCGGTATTGCAGACGTGCTAGGTGGCAAAGTTAAGTTAGAAAACAATAAAGAAATTACCTCTGTCTTACAAGAAATTGATGGCAAATTAAAAGCCGCAAGCGAAGAAAGATTCGCTGCAGCAGCGAAGAAAGCGGAAGAAGAAGGTAAAAAATTCGCAGAAGAATTTGCGAAAAAAGACGGCGTGAAGAAAACACCATCCGGCTTGTTATACCGCGTTGTTGATGCAGGTAAAGGCAATCCGATCAAAGAAACAGATGTCGTTAAAGTACATTACACCGGTAAATTAGCAGATGGCACCGTATTTGACAGTTCACGTGAACGTAACGTACCGGCAGAATTCCCGTTAAATCAAGTGATTAAAGGTTGGACCGAAGGTCTGCAATTAGTGAAAAAAGGCGGTAAGATTGAATTAGTATTGCCGGCTGATTTAGCGTATGGTAAAGAAGGTGCGGGTGCGAGCATCCCACCGAATGCGACACTCTATTTTGATGTCGAAGTCTTAGATGTGATTCCAGCGAAAAAATAATTAAAACCTTTGAAAAAATGACCGCACTTTTAGAGCCTTGCATTTAAAAGTGCGGTTTCTTATTTGAATAAAATGCATATGCACATTCATGTTAACGGATAAACGCCCTTTTACCGACGAAGATCGCACGATTTTAAATTCCTATATTGCCGTGGTTGACGGTGTCAGTGCGCTCATCGGGCAACATTGTGAAATCGTTCTCCACTCTTTTGAGGATTTAGAACACTCCGCCATTTACATCGCTAACGGACATAACACCAACCGCCAAGTGGGCTCGCCCATGACGGATTTCGCGTTGCGTTCCTTGCACAATATGAAATCGGAAAGCGTCAGCAAACCGTATTTTACCCGCGCCAAGAAAAGCAGTGGTTTGATGAAGTCAGTGACTATCGCGATTCGTAACAGCGCAAAACGTATCATTGGCCTGCTTTGCATCAACATTAATTTAGATGTGCCTATGTCGCAATTTCTGCAAAATTTTATCCCTGCATCGGAGCATGGTGAAACCTCTGCGGTGAACTTTGCCAGTTCAGTGGAAGAGTTGGTGGTTCAAACCGTGGAAAAAACCATTGAGGAAGTGACTTCTGATCGTATGGTGGCAAATAATAATAAAAACCGCCAAATCGTGGTTTCTTTGTATGAAAAAGGCATTTTCGACATTAAAGATGCGATCAATTTGGTGGCGGAACGCCTCAATATTTCCCGTCATACCGTGTATTTATACATTCGCCAAATTAAACAGGATCAGGACGAGTAATCATGGATTATGTATTGGTGGTTAAACAGCCAGTTTATGGGAGCCAAGGCGCTTTTCTTGCCTATCAGTTAGCGCAAGAGCTGGTTCAAAAACATCATATCCGCCAAATCTTTTTCTATCAAGACGGTGTCAGCAATGGCAATGCTTTGGTGTACCCGGCCAATGATGAATTCAATTTAGTCAAAGCGTGGCAAGTGTTTTCTCGCCAATTTAATGTGCCATTACATTTATGTGTCGCTGCGGCACAACGTCGGGGCGTGGTGGACAGTGAATCAGCGGCGGATAAAAGTGCGGTCAGTTTGGCAGACGTTTTTCAACTTGCCGGTTTAGGTGAATTTAGCCAAGCCTTGCTACAAGCCGATCGAGTAATTACCCTATGACAAAACTTGCTTTTATTTTTCGTCATGCACCTTACGGCACAGCCAATACACGGGAAGGATTAGATGCGCTGCTTGCTGCAACGGCATTTTGTGCGGAAGAAGGCATTGCGGTGTTTTTCTTAGATGACGGCGTGTTGAACTTGCAAAAACAGCAACAAGCGGAAGTCGTATTGCAAAAAGACACGGCAAGTGCATTGAAATTATTGGATTTATACGATATCGAACAGCGCTATGTGTGCGCTGATTCACTGCAGCAATTTCAGCTGAATCCCGCAGATTTCGTCTTGGATTGTGACGTGTTGTCGCGTCAAGCGTTGTTACAACGCCTACAACAATGTGAAAAAATTCTGACTTTCTAATTATGCTTTATACTTTTTCTCAAGCGCATTATTCACAAACGGAACTGGAACATTATTTGCTAAATGCCACGGCACAAGATGCGGTGGTGTTATGGCAGGATGGCGTGTTATTGGCGTTAAAACAGGCAGATGTGTTGGCGCGTTGTCATGCTTCCTGTTTTGTCTTAGAGAACGATATTTTGGCGAGAAATTTAACCGCACTTCTGCCAAATGATGCAAAAGTGCGGTCCATTTCTTTAGCGGATTTTGTTGCGCTCAGCGAACAATATTTTCCGCAAATTGCGCTATAAAAACGCGTTAAATTTCATATTCCACGCAAACGGGAATTTTGGCCTGCAACAGGAACTGCTTGGTGCGTTCCTGTTGGGGATTTTCGAAAAATTCGCGTGCGTTGTTTTGTTCTACCACGTTGCCGTCTGCCATCAAAATGACACGATCGGCCACATCGCGGGCAAATTGCATTTCATGGGTAACGATAATCATCGTCCAACCTTCTTGTGCCAGTAACTTTAACGTTTGTAGCACTTCGCCCACCAATTCCGGATCTAACGCCGAGGTGGGTTCGTCCAGCAGAATAATATCCGGTTGAACCGCTAATGCGCGAGCAATGCCCACCCGTTGTTGCTGACCGCCGGAGAGTTGCGACGGATATAAGTGCATTTTGTCTTTTAAGCCCACCTTGGTAAGCAATTCCACAGCGCGCTGTTCTGCTTCCGCTTTGCTTTTCTTTTGCACCACAACCATGCCTTCCATCACATTTTCAAGTGCGGTGCGATGGGGGAACAAATTGTATTGCTGAAACACCATGGATGAGCGACGGCGTAATTTCAATTCATCGGCTTTGCTGATTTTGCGAGAAAAATCCAATGTTAAACTTCCATCACAAAAACGCAGTGTGCCAAGTTCAGGTCGTTCCAATAAGTTTAGGCAGCGTAAAAAGGTGGTTTTGCCGGAGCCGGAAGGGCCGAGAATCGCCACGACTTCGCCCTTCTCAATGTGAAAATCGATCCCTTTTAGCACCGGATTGCCATTAAATGTTTTATGAATATTGTTCACTTCTAACATAGGATTTCCTTAGGCCTTGAGGTGGCGGGATAGACGTTGTTCCAAACGATCTTGTGCAAAGGACAATATCAAACAAATGCACCAGTAAATCAGTGCGGCTTCGCTATAAATCATAATAAATTCATAGTTTTCCGCAGTGATGTTTTGTGCCACGCGAAACATTTCCGTCACTAATACTAACGACGCCAAAGACGTATCTTTCACGTTGCTGATAAAGGTGTTTGCCAATGGCGGCACCGATACGCGCAAGGCTTGTGGCATGATGGTGCGAGTGAACGTTTGATAATAATTCATACCGATGGAATAGGAAGCTTCCCATTGTCCTTTGGGAATGGATAAAATTGCCGCGCGAATGGTTTCTGAAGCGTAAGCGCCGATATTAATGGAAAAGGCAATAATTGCTGTTGGAAACGGATCGAGCTTAATCCCTACTTCCGGTAATCCGTAGAAAATGATGAAAATTTGCACCAACATCGGTGTGCCGCGAATGGTGGAAACATAAATACGGCAAAGTATTTGCAATAAACGCATACCGAAATTTGGTTTTTCCACAATGCGAATCAGCGCCATCAGTAACGCAATAGCGACGCCGGCAAAAAAGGAAATCACGGCTAACGGAATGGTTTTATCAATAGCCGCTTCCAACATAGGCCAAAAAGAGCTGATGACTTCATCAGCTCTTTCTGCATTCATAAAGGGAAGTGAGGCGAGAAAATTATTGAGTAATGTCATCGCCGAACCATTTGATTGAAATTTGTTTCAAGGTGCCGTCTTTTCTTAGTTCTTCCAATGCTTGGTTAATTTTTTCGACCAGCGGTTCCTCACCTTTTAATACCGCGAAGCCGGAAGGCACTTTGTCATCCCGTTTTACTGCAATTTTTAAACCGGAATTTGGTTGTTTCTTGAAGTAATCCAAGACTGCCAAGTGGTCGTTCACGGTAGTTTCGGCGCGATCTTGGGTAATCAATTTTAAGGCTTGTGCCAAACCTTCGACGACGATGAGTTCTGCACCATTGGCTTTGGCGATTTTGCCGTAGTTGCTGGTTAAGGATTGTGCTGCTTTTTTACCTTTCAAATCTTCAAAAGTTTTGATGCTATTGTCGCCTTCTTTGGTTACGATAACCGCAGTGGAATAGTTATAGGGTGCGGTGTAAAGGTATTTTTTCAAACGTTCTGGGCTTGGATTGGTTTGATTGGCAATTAAGTCGAAACGTTTGGCATTCAAACCGGCGTACATAGAATCCCACTGGGTTTCATTAAATTGAATTTTTAAGCCTAAACGTTGTGCTACTGCTTCAATCACTTCTACGTCAAAGCCGGTTAATTTACCGCTGTCATCATGGAAGGTAAATGGCGCATAAGTGCCTTCGGTGCCCACTAATAAGGTTTTGGTTTTTTCTACGCGATCGGAAATTTCTCCGGCGATGGCTTGGGTCGCCATGCCGAAAACTAAACCGGATAATAAGAATGTTTTTGCAATAAATGATTTTTTCATAAAGTGTTCCTTTTTTGATAAGGTGAAGTGCGGTGGATTATTACAGTAAGTTTTTAGAAAGCAAAATAATTGTTTTCTCTAGGTTATAACTGAAAGAAATAAAATCCGCCGATTTATTCATCAGCGGTATTTATCTAAGAAACGGTAATAGTGCACGCCAATTTTTAATGCAAGGTTTTTGACCAATTTGCCTCCGAATACCGAAGGCACATTTAATTTACCAAAAATAGCCAAACGTTCATCATTGCCCAAAATGGCTTCGGCTACAATGCGGCCTGCTAAACCGGTGAGCGCGACACCGTGGCCGGAATAGCCGTGGGCGAAATAAATGTGCGGCGAAATGCGTCCAAAATGTGGATTGGAATTGATGGTCATGTCGATAGGGCCACCCCAGCCGTAATCAATTTTAACGTTTTCTAACTGCGGAAAAACGCGCAACATATTGTGGCGCATGACTTCAATCATGTTTTTCTCAGAACTGGAATCGCTCCCGAATAATAAACGGTTATCGGCGCTTAAACGGTAATAATCCAGCAAATAATTGTTGTCGCACACGGACATGCCGTTATTGATCACGGAATCAGCGGTGGCTTGATCCAGTGGTTCAGTAGCGATGATGAAACTTTCTACCGGTAGAATTTTGCGGGCAATGCCACGGTGAATACTTTTTGGTAGCACATCAATGTAAGCGTTAGTTGCCAACACCACATCTTTGGCGATAACGAGGCTTTTATCCGTTATGACTTCAATGTCTGTTGCCTTTTCACGTAAATCCACCACAGGTGATTGTTCATAAATACGCACTCCTAAATCCAAACACGCTTTTGCTAAACCTAAGCAATAATTAAGCGGATGCAAATGGCCGGAATTGCTGTCATACAATGCGCCACAATAAATCTTACTGCCGAGATGTTGTTCCAGTTTGGCTTTGTCCCAAAGCTGCATATGTTGATAGCCAAAAATTTCGTGGCTGGCTTTTTCAACGGCGATTAAATCCTCCATACGACGCTCGTTGAGTGCTAACGTGGCATAGCCTTTCTTCCAATCGCACTGAATGCCGTATTTTGCGATGCGTTCATCAATGATATCAATGGCTTCTAAGGACATTTGCCATAACTTACGGGCAGTTTCCAAACCGACTTGGTCGATATATTCATCAATGCCGTCTTCAAAACCGTTAATGGCTTGACCGCCACTACGTCCGGATGCACCAAAGCCTACCCGTGCGCCTTCCAGCACAATCACGCTTTTGCCCTGTTCGGCAAGTTCTAATGCCGTGGATAAACCGAAAAAGCCTGCACCGACAACGCACACGTCAGCCGATTCTTTTTGATTTAACGGCGGTAACTCAAAATGTTGGTTACGGGTGACGGAATAATAGGATTCAATATGTTCTTGATGTGAAAACGCTAGCATAAATCAACGCCTGTAATGGAAAGTGGGTGCATATTACTACGCAAGGGGGAGAAGTCAATATTTGAACGAATGCTGGGAAAAGTGCGGTCAATTATGCGCTTATTTTACGCATTCTTGGCAGAGAACAAGCACTTAAGCATTTTATTTATAATAAAAACAATTCTCATATACATCTATATTTCTTTTATTTTATAATGATCTCCGCTTATCGCCACCGTTTGACACTTTCAGAAAGTAAATCGTCTAGAAAATAAACCGTTGTCGATAGGAAAACAGGATTAGTTAAACAAAAGTACGCTGCCGGCGTACTTCTTTTTTATTTTTAGGAGTTTCTATCATGATGATAGATAAACGGCTGATAAATACAGTCGCAGATAGCAAAAAATGGATTGCTATTAATGTCTTATGGAACTGGGTCGCTTTAATCGGTGGGATTATAAGTGCGGTGGTGTTTGCCATTTGTTTGCAATGGGCGTTTGAGCGCACATTTACGCTACAAAGTGCGGTCATTTTTACCGTCGTTTTGGTTGCTTGTCTGGCGTTGCGTGCTTGGGCGGGCAAAATGGCGGTAAAAGCCTCCTATAAAGCGAGTACGCAAGTGAAGCATAAATTGCGTACGCTGATTTATCAAAAATTATCTTCCATGCCGCTGAATCAGGTTAACCAACAATCTACCTCTTCCGTGATCCAAGTGGCATCTGAAGGCGTGGAGCAACTGGAAATTTATTTCGGTCGTTATCTTCCGCAGTTGTTTTATAGCCTGCTTGCGCCACTCACGTTATTTGTTTTTCTGGTCTTTTTTAACGCACCGACCTCGTTAATTCTTTTGGTTTGCGTTCCGTTAATTCCAATGTCCATCATTGCGGTAAATAAAATCGCAAAACGTTTGTTGGCGAAATATTGGTCTATTTATGTGGGTTTAGGCAGCAGTTTTTTGGATAACCTACAAGGTTTGATTACCTTAAAAATCTATCAAGATGACGATTACAAAGCCAAACAAATGGACATCGAAGCGGAGAATTTCCGTACCATCACCATGAAAGTGCTGACCATGCAGCTGAACTCCGTTTCTTTAATGGATTTATTGGCTTACGGTGGTGCGGCACTAGGAATTTTGACGGCACTTTTACAATACCAAGACGGTAATTTAAGCATTTTTGGTGTTATTTTATTCATTTTACTTTCTTCCGAATTTTTCATTCCGTTACGCTTACTCGGTTCTTTCTTCCACGTGGCGATGAACGGCAAGGCCGCTTCAGAAAAAATATTTACGCTGCTAGATACGCCGGTAGAAGAAAATAAAAGTGCGGTGGATTTTCCAGCTAAAAATGAAGTCACCGTGCAAATTAAGGATTTACATTTTGCCTATTCTGCAGAAAAACCGGCGATTAACGGATTAAACCTTGATATTCAACCGAAGCAATTAACGGTTTTTGTGGGTAAAAGCGGTTGTGGTAAATCCACGCTGGTTTCCTTGCTTATGGGTTTTTACCAAGCGCAGCAAGGGGAAATTTTGTTTAATGGCATCGATATTAAACAAATTAACCGTCATTCCTTATATCGACACGTTTCGTTGGTGAGCCACAGCAGTTACATTTTCAAAGGTAGCCTCAGAGAAAATATGTTGATGGCATTGTCCGATGCTTCTGATGACGCCATTTATCAATGCTTGGAACAAGTGAATTTGGCGAATTTCGTCCGTGAAAACGGCGGGTTAGACATGATGTTATTAAGTCGCGGAACCAACTTGTCCGGCGGTCAAATTCAACGTTTAGCGTTGGCTCGTGCCTTGTTGCACAATGCCGACTTATACGTTTTCGATGAAGCGACCAGTAACATCGACGTAGAAAGTGAAGAAATCATTCTGCAATTTATTCAACAGCTTAAACACGAAAAAACGATTGTCATGATTTCTCACCGTCTGGCGAATGCGGTAAATGCCGACCAAATTTATGTGTTACAAAGCGGTCACTTGGCAGAATCGGGCGATCATGCTTCTTTAATGACTGAAAACGGAATTTATGCAGAAATGTTTAATCAACAAAAGAACTTAGAAAATATCAGAACGGGGGCAAATCATGCGTAAGAATGGATTTGTCGTTATGTGGCAGCTGATGAAATTGGTGACGCCGTTGGCGCATATCATGAGTTTCACCATTATTATGGGTACCCTCGGTTTCCTTAGTGCCATTTTTATTATGGTGCTAGGTGCGATGGGCTTGTCGGAGTTGCTTAATTTCCACTCCCATTTAAATTTATCGCAAATTTTGACCGCACTTATTGTGCTGGCGGTAGCGCGTGGCATTTTGCGTTATTTGGAGCAAATGTCCGGCCATTACATCGCCTTCAAATTATTGGCGTTGTTGCGCGACAAAGTGTTCAGTGCATTACGTCGTTTGGCGTTTGTAAAATTGCAGGACAAACAATCCGGTCAATTGCTTTCTTTGGTTACCAACGACATTGAATTGCTAGAAGTGTTTTATGCGCACACCATCGCCCCGATCGCCATTGCCTTTTTAACTTCCGGTATTTTATTGGCGGTGTTCGCGCATATTTCTTGGTGGTTTGTGTTGGTGGCATTTTTAGCTTATGTGACTGTCGGCATTATTTTGCCTATCGTCACCACCCAAATGGCACGTGAAGATGGCCGCAAATACCGTGACTTAGTTGGCGAAATGAACGATTTCTTCCTCGACAGCATTCGTGGCATGAAAGAAATTCAACTTTTCGGTAACGAGGAAAAACGCTTACAGGAAATCCATCAGCGCAGTGAAAAAATCGACCAAGCCTTTTTAAAAATCAAACAACAAGAAGGCAACGTGCGTTCGTTCACGGAAATCGCGGTGTCTTTCTTCAATATCGTGATTTTATTGGTGGGTTTAACCCTCTTTGCTTACGATTACATTGATTTTGCCGGCTTGCTCATTGGTGTGATTTTATTGATGTCAAGTTACGGCCCGGTGATTGCTTTAAGTAACCTGTCCAACAACTTATTGCAAACCCTCGCCAGCGGCGAACGTGTGTTGGCATTATTGGCAGAACAACCGGAATTAAAAGACGTAGAAAATGGCGTGAATATCGCGGATGTGCAGCAAATTAATGTGGAAAATGTCAGCTTTGCTTATGCAGATGAACAAATTTTGTCTGACGTGAATTTAAAGCTCAATAAAGGCGAAATTCTCGGTATTCATGGTCGCAGCGGTAGCGGGAAAAGTACGCTTCTGAAATTAATCATGCGTTTTTACGATCCGCAACAAGGCCGTATTTGCATTAACGATACGGACTTAAAAAACATTAATACGGTGAATTTGCGCGACAATATCGCTTACATCACCCAACAAACCTATATTTTCAATGAAACGGTGTATGAAAATATTGTGTTGGCAAACCGCAAGGCAACGAAAGAGCAAGTGATTGAAGCGGCGAAAAAAGCCTCCATTCATGAATTTATCATGAGTTTGCCCGAAGGCTACGACACAAAAATTACTGAAATGGGGAGCAACCTTTCTGACGGTGAAAAACAACGTATCGGCATTGCCCGCGCCTTCTTGCACAATGCGCCGATTATTTTGTTGGACGAACCGACCAGCAATCTGGACAGCTTAAACGAAGCCATGATTTTGCAATCCTTGCTAAACGTGAAAGCAGAAAAATTGATCATCTTAGTGAGCCATCGCGCCTCTACCATGGCAATTTGTGATCAGGTTATTCCAATCGCCAACGGACGGATGTCGTAGTTAAGCTTGTTGAACGTCAAAGTGCGGTGGGTTTTTGCGGTCTTTTAAAACGCTGAGAAAATCCACCGCACTTTTTTTATGTGTATTTTTTCTGTTTGCTATCGGCAAATCAGCTAAACAACAAAATGTTTAAATAATCAGTTGTTTTTTAAAAACGATCTATGTATATTGTATTCAAGTGAATACAAACAATGAGGTTTGAATATGAGTGTAGCAAATCGAATTCCGATAAGCGTGAGAATTTCTCAGGAAGATGCGGATTTTATTGCAAATTTACAGGTTGAAGGGGCAAATACGCCTTCGGAAAAAATTCGTGAATTATTAAAACAAGCCCGGCAAAGTTATACACAGCCGCAGGATTACGGCACCGCTTTAGTGCAAGCGGAACAGTTTTTACAAAATGCCAAGCGCGATGTGTTGCATGCGGAAAAAGAACTGGGGGTTCATTCGCACATTCTGGCGCGCTTATTTGAATTGTTACCGGATTTAACCGCAACATTAGTCGCAGACGTTCCGACGGAAAGCGAGTTGGAGGCGTTAAAAAAATATGAGCGCGAAGTCATGTGGCGCATTGTGCGTTTAACTGACAGCATTTTGCAACTGGCGGTGACGGGGAAAGGGGCCGCATTCGATGACAGTGTGTTAGCCCAATTGGAAAACACATTGAATTTGGCTCACATTATTCGTCAACGTGATGAAAAATAAAAAAAGAAGGAGGTAGAATATGAGCGAAACATTAGCTCGTCGTGTCGGACGTTTGGTCAGTGGCGGATTTCATGCCATTTTAGATGCCGCAGAAAATTTAGCACCGGAAGCGGTGATGAATGAAAATATTCGCGAGATTGAGCGCGCAATAGATGAAGTGCGGTCAGAATTAGGCAAGGTTTTAGTGCAGAAGCATTTAGCCACGAAAAAAATGGCGGATGAAAGCAATCGCCATGAAACGTTGCAGGCGGATATTCAAGAAGCACTGAAATCCAATCGTGATGACTTGGCGGAAATCGGAATTGCCGAACAAATGGACATTGAGGCTCGCTTGCCTGTGTTGGAAAATACGGTGGCGGACTGTGCGGCGCAGGAAAAAGAGCTTGAAGGGTTTATTGTGGCATTGCAAGCGAAACGACGTGAAATGCAACAGGCCGTTCAAGATTGGAAGCAAAGCCAAACGCAAGCGGCAACGCATGAAAAGGGACGCGACGGTTCCACATTAAATCAAATTTTGCGCAATACGGAAAAGACAGCCAATGCGTTTGATCGGCTGATGGGGCGACAAACCGGCTTGCATATGGCAGGACGTGATCCGTCACAGTTAGCCAAATTAAAAGATTTGGAAGAGGTGAGCAGAACGAATCGGATTAAAGAACGTTTAGCGCAACTGAAAACCGCCAAATAGCGGCTTGAAATAAGGATATATTATGTGGGAACTGATTACTGCACCACAAAATAGCATTTTCGGCATTGCCATTATGCTGATGTTATTGCTTGGTATTCTTGAATTGGCATCATTTATGCTGGGCGGTATTAATGAGTGGGTCGATGATTTTTTACCGGATAGCTTAACGGACACACAGGCAGAAATTGGGCTGAATTACGCCGACAGTGGTCTTGTGATCCGATTTTTAAGTTGGTTATATGTCGGCAAGTTGCCTCTATTAATGTTAGTGGTGATTTTTCTCGCTATTTTTGGCTTGCTGGGTTATAGCTTGCAATATGCATTATATCAGTTCTCCGGTTTTTATTTGCCGGGTTGTGTTGCTGCCGTGATTGTCTGGTTTGCCAGCCTACCTTTGGTACGCATGGCAGCTACCGGGGTTTATCACATCTTTCCTAAAGATGAAACGACCGCAGTTACCCAAGCGAGTTTGGTCGGTTGTGTCGGGGTGGTGATACTTGGCACGGCAAAGCGAGGCAGTCCCGCCCAAGCGCGCGTAAAGGATGGTTACGGTCAGCAACATTATGTCATGGTCGAACCTGACGATGATAACGCACTCATGCAAGGCGAAACCGTATTGTTGATTTCTTTACAAGATAATCTTTTTAAAGCAATCAAAAATCCGAATGGAAATTTGGTTGATTAACGACGACGTATTTTTCTCAAACACAAGGACAAATTATGGAACTGATTTCAATCATTGCCGGCATTGTACTCATTGCATTATTAATTCTCGGCCTCATTCTTACCCGATTATATCGTCGCGCCAGCAAAGAGGTCTCATTTGTACGCACCGGTTTTGGCGGTGAAAAAGTGATCATGAATGGCGGTGCGATTGTCTTGCCCGTGTTACATGAAGTGATTCCCGTGAATATGAATACCTTGCGTTTGGAAGTGCGTCGCGCAGCAGATCAGGCGTTGATTACCCGAGATCGTATGCGGGTGGATGTGACGGCAGAGTTTTATGTGCGAGTGAAACCGACCGCCGAAAGCATTGCCACGGCGGCGCAAACCTTGGGGATGAAAACCATGTCACCGGAACAATTAAAAGAATTGGTGGAAGGGAAGTTTGTTGACAGTTTGCGGGCGGTTGCAGCGGAAATGGCCATGGAAGAATTGCATGAAAAACGGGTGGATTTTGTGCAAAAAGTGCAACAAGTGGTCTCGGAAGATTTGTTTAAAAACGGCTTGGAATTGGAAACCGTATCGCTGACCGGCTTGGATCAAACCAGTTTTGAGTACTTCAATCCGCAAAATGCCTTTGACGCGGAAGGTTTAACCCGCTTAACGGAAACCATCGAGGTGCGCCGTAAAAAACGTAACGATATTGAACAGGATACGGATTTGGCGATAAAAACCAAAAATTTGGAAGCCGAACGTACTCGTTTACAAATTTTGCGTGAAGAAGAATATGCCAAATTAGAACAAGAGCGTGAGATTGCGATACGTCGGGCGGAACAAAATGCCGAAATTGCCGGACAGGAAGCGCAGAAAAAACGCGAAGCGGAAGAAGTTAAAATCGCAGCATCTCGAGAAGTGGACTTAAAACGCATTCTTGCGGAACGTGATATTGAAAATGAAAAAATTCAAAAAGATCAACAAATTGAACGCGCGGAAGTAGAACGTAAGAAAGCGATTGAATTAGCCGAGCAAGATCGCGCCATTGCCGTTGCGGAAAAATCACGTGCCGAATCGGAAGCCAAAGCACTGGCGGATAAAGCGCGTGCATCGGCTGTACGAGAAGAGGAAAGTGTTATCACGGTGCGTGAAACAGAAAAAGCAGAACGTGCCAAGGCCGTTGAATTGATTGCGGCTCAAGAAATCGCCCAAAAAGATGCCATTGCGATCACCGTCGCGGCGGAGGCAGAGAAACAAGCCGCATTCGACCGTGCGGAAGCGTTACGCATTGTGGCGGAAGCCGAGGCGGAGAAACAACGTTTACAAGCCAAAGGGGAAGCGGATGCAAAAATCTTGTTAGCGAAAGCCTTGGAGCAACAATATAAAGTGGATGCCGAAGGGACCCGCGCTGTCAATGAAGCGGCGAATGTCTTGTCCGTTGAGCAAGTGGAAATGCAAGTTCGCCTTGCGCTATTGAAACATTTACCGGACATTATTCGTGAAAGCGTACGTCCAATGGAAAATATTGACGATATTAAAATCTTGCAAGTAAATGGCCTTGGTGGGTTTGGTGCCGCGACATCTGCCGAGCAGGGTGAAGTTGCTTCACAGGCCAGTTTATCCGATCAGCTTGTAAACAGCGCATTACGCTATCGCGGACAAGCGCCGCTGGTGGATAATCTGCTAAAAGAGCTAGGCTTAAACGGTGCCGACATCAATGGTTTGACCCAAAATCTTAACCAACAAGTGACAAAATCAAACCACGAATCATAAGGATGAAAAGTGCGGTGGATTTCGATATTCCATCCTACTTACCCGAAGAGCAAGCCGCTTTCTTCGCATATGTTTAAAAATGGAGAAATTTTAAACCTATTTTGTTGATATGTTGATTTGATAAACATATACTTCGGATTTGTTTAAAAAAATGAGATTTTTAAAGATGAGACAATGGAGCCCAACGTTTGCGTTTAATCAGCTTCCTGATCTTCCACCGACGGAAGAGTTGGAAACGAAAGACGTTTTAAAGCAAACGATCAAAGCGAGAGCGGCATTAGCGGAGTTAAAACAAGCGGCTGAGCTTATCCCTAATCAGTCGATGTTAATCAATACGTTGCCGATTATGGAAGCACGTGCAAGTAGTGAAATTGAGAATATCGTTACCACAACAGATAAACTTTTCCGGTCATTACAGCTTGATAGTGAAGAAGATGATGCGGCGACCAAAGAAGCATTGCAATATCGAACAGCCTTATTTTCCGGATTTGAGAGTTTAAAGGATCGTCCACTTTGTACACAAACAGCCGTATTGGTATGTAGTGAGATAAAAGGACGCGCAATGGATATTCGGAAGATAACCGGAACGGCATTACGCAATGGTGTGAATGGTGAGGTCATTTACACGCCACCGGAAGGAGAGCGGCTGATTCGGGATAAACTAGCAAATTGGGAAACGTTCATTCATAACAATGAGTCGTTGGATCCGTTGATTATTTTGGCAGTTGCGCATTATCAATTCGAGGCTATTCATCCTTTTTTAGATGGTAATGGGCGAACAGGGCGAGTGTTAAATAGTTTATTGCTGATTGAAAAAGGACTTCTTCATTTGCCGATTTTATATTTAAGTCGTTATATTATTGAGCATAAAGCAGATTATTACCGCTTGTTGTTGGATGTCACCGTCAATCAAAATTGGCAAGATTGGTTGTTATATTTCTTAAAAGGGATTGAAGAGACGGCAATTTGGACGTTGAGGAAAATTGAGGCAATCAAAGCCTTGTCTATTGAAACAAAACGTTACATTCAACAATCTTTGCCTCATCTTTACAGTTTAGAATTAGTCGAATTGCTGTTTGAACAACCTTATACTCGCATCGCAAATTTGGAACGGGCAGGCATTGCTAAAAGACAAACCGTGTCTAAATATTTAAAAGATTTGTGTGATGCAGGGGTTTTAAGTGAACAATCTGTGGGGAGGGATAAATTATTTATTCATCCGAAACTAATGGAGTTGCTGAGAGGTGAAAATAATGTATTTACACCTTATGCAACCAATTAAATAAAAAAATCACCGCACTTTTTCTTTTCGGCGAAATCATGTGATTCTACTTTGTTGTCATATTTTGGGCGTTATATTGTGATTCCCTCTAAACAAACGTAAACTACCGCCTGATATTTATGATGACAAAGGAGAATTCAATGTTTGCTACCAAACAACAAGTATTAGATGCCTTCCATTTCCGTTGCGCAACACGTTATTACGATCCCGAGCGCAAAATCAGCAAAGAAGATTTTGACTATATTTTAGAACTTGGTCGCTTATCGCCAAGCTCCGTAGGATCCGAGCCATGGCAATTTTTAGTGGTGCAAAATCCCGAATTACGCCAAGCCTTAAAACCGGTGAGTTGGGGCATGGCAACGCAGTTAGATGATGCCAGCCATGTGGTGGTGATTTTGGCGAATAAACATATGCGTTACGATTCCGAGGATTTTCGCGCAAATCTTGCACGTCGCGGCTTAACGGAAGAGCAAATGCAAGCCAATATGGCGACCTATCAACGCTTTCAAACAGAACACATAAACGTGTTGGAAAACGACCGCACTTTATTTGACTGGGCAAGCAAACAAACAAACCTATATCGCCCTTGCCAACATGATGACTGGCGCGGCCTTAATCGGTATCGATAGTTGCCCGATCGAAGGGTTTAACTATGCCGAAGTCAACCGTATTTTGGCGCAAACCGGTGCGTATGACGCAGAAAAATATGCGGTGTCCGTTGCGGTGACTTTCGGTTATCGTGCCAAAGACATTCGCCCGAAATCCCGCAAGCCACTCAATGAGATTGTTCATTGGATCGAATAATTTTTTCTCAAATCCGCTCTTTGTTGTCATGGCTTAAAAGAGCGGATTTTTTACGTTTTGGAGACTGAAATGTCACGACATTTATTTACCGCAGGCAAACCGCGTTCGCTGCTGTTCCCGATTTTTTTCTTTTCTTTGGTGAATCTCATTGTCTTCACCCTATCTCGTCTCGGTTTGTCTTTATGGCAACTGGATCGGGTCAATGCAGTCAACGGTTGGGGCGAATTGTTCTTGCAAGGCCTACGCATGGACGTGGTGTCTTTGTGTTATTTATTCGGTATGCCGGCATTATTGACGGTATTGCTTTATCATCAAAACGCGTTAGGGCGCATTTGGCAGCGTATTTTGCGTTTCTGGTTGACGGCAGGCAGTGTGTTTATCGTGTTTATGGAACTGGCGACACCGGCATTTATTGAAACCTATGATTATCGTCCGAATCGCCTGTTTATCGAATATTTGATTTACCCGAAAGAAGTATTCTCCATGTTGATGGAAGGGCATTTAAGTGCGGTCATTTTTAGCCTCATTTTTACCCTTATTGCTGCGGTGGTGTATTGGAAACTGGCCGGTTGGGCGGTACGCAATATCACGCCAATGCGTTGGACATGGCGCCCTGTGGTGGCGTTGTTGGTGGTTGCCTTGAGTTTTCTCGGTGCGCGTTCCAGTTTTCAACACCGTGGAATCAACCCGGCGATGGTGGCGTTTTCTTCCGATGCCATGGTGAATTCTTTGGTGCTGAACTCAGGCTATTCTGTGATTTATGCAGCACAACAGTTTAAAGATGAAGGCACCTCTTCCGAAGCCTACGGCAAAATGGAGGTGGAAGAAATGCTTTCCATTGTGAAAAACAGTGGCAGTCGCCCGGCAGAGGCTTATATTTCCAAGGACATTCCAACCTTGACTCGCAACCAAGCCACTTATCAAGGCAAGCCGAAAAATATCGTGATTGTGTTGGAAGAAAGCTTCGGTGCGCAATTTATCGGCACGCTAGGTGGTTTGCCGTTGTCGCCCGAATTTGACAAGTTGGCACAGCAAGGCTGGTTGTTTGATAATTTATATGCCACCGGCACCCGTTCCGTGCGTGGTATTGAAGCGGTTACCGCAGGTTTTACCCCGACACCGGCACGTGCTGTGGTGAAACTCAACAACAGCCAACGCGGTTTCTTCACCTTGGCACAGTTATTAAGCCAACGGGGTTACGATACGTCCTTTATTTACGGTGGGGAAAAGCATTTTGATAACATGGCGGGCTTTTTCTACGGAAACGGCTTTAAGCATATTATCGACCAAATGGATTATCAAAACCCAAGCTTTACCGGGACTTGGGGCGTGAGTGACGAAGACTTGTTCACTAAAGCCAATGAGACGTTTACCCAATTACACAACGAAGGTAAACCGTTCTTTAGCCTCGTGTTCAGCTCCAGTAACCATGATCCGTTTGAATTCCCGGACGGCAAAATCGATCTGTACGAACAGCCGAAAGCCACGCGCAACAATGCGGCAAAATATGCGGATTATGCGATTGGGCATTTCTTCAAATTGGCGAAAGCCTCCAATTATTGGCAAGACACGATTTTCTTAGTGATTGCTGACCACGACTCTCGTGTAGCAGGTGCCAGCTTGATGCCAATTAAGCATTTCCACATTCCGGCATTGATTTTGGGTGAAGGCATCGAACCGCGCCGCGATAACCGTTTGGTTAGCCAATTCGATATGCCGACCACGTTACTTTCTCTGGCAGGCATTAGTGGTGACTATCCGATGATCGGTTATGACCTCACCAAACCAAACGATCCGAATCGCGCTATCATGCAATACGACCAAGTGCAGGCGCTTATGCGGGGCAATGACGTAGTGATTCAATTCCCGAAAGTGGGCGCCAAAACTTATCGTTACGACAAAGCTAGCGAAACCTTAACGGAGGCAGAAGTGCCGCAAAGTATGGTCAAAGAAGCTTTGGCTCATGCGCTGTTAGGTAGCTATTTGTATAAACATCGTTTATACACAACGCCGGAAATCAAACAGGCAGAAAGTAAGCGTTAATTTGAAGATGAAAAGTGCGGTGGAAATTCACGATAGATTTTAACCGCACTTTTTTTGTTTTGTACCATTGCAGCTCATCTCCTCTTCCCATCACCTCTTTTTTCATAAAAATCTTTGTAAGAAATCAGCAGGTGATATCGTCTAATCAACAAGTAAGAACAGATTTATTTTCTTACGGTTTTTCTTAATGAAAAAAATTCAACACATCTTAATAGGATTAAAGGAGTTTCTTATGAAAAAAATGACATCATTCGTCACATTAGCCGGTGTGATTGGTATGGCAATGGCCTTTCAAGTTTCTGCGGAAATGAAAAACATGCAACCGATGGAACAGCAAATGGAACATAAAATGGAGAGCATGAAAGATGCCAAGCCGATGATGGATAATAAAATGGATAAGATGAAAGAAGGAAAATCGATGAAACACGATATGAAGAAAAAAATGAAATCAGATAAAAAGATGATGGAAAATAACATGGAACAGGGCATGAAAGAATCTGAAGCAATGAAGCCAAAAATGTAACTTTTTTAGATAAGGTTCATTTAATGAAAAGGCTTGTGGTAAACAAGCCTTTTCACAAAGCATATCATTCGTATCTATGAATTCTGCTGTATGGCTTTCTTTGTGAAAGAGGTTGGATTATGATGAATGCCTGCAAGTATAGATAAAACGGATTTTTTATGTCTTCAACGATGCCGCTGGCGTTTCAATCGATTTCATCTCAGCAAATACAAGCGATTCGGGAGCAAATGTTAAAATTTGCACTGCTGCAGTTGCGCGACAAGGATTTGGCGGAAGATGTGGTACAAGAAACTCTGACAAGGGCGTATCAGCATGCCGCGTCATTTAAAGGCGCGGCTGCGTTAAAAACGTGGTTTTTCGCTATTTTGAAAAATCAGATTATTGATTTGCTGAAGTATCGTCAACGTGTAGTGACGGTTTCAGAAGTGAGTGATGACGATGACCCGAATGCGTTTTTTGATCAAGAAGGACATTGGGATCGTAGTCGATTTTTACCCTCAACTTGGGAAGAACCTCAAGAACAGGTATATAAAAACGAGTTCTGGATTATTTTTGAAGCGTGCTTGGATCATCTGCCGGCACAGCAAGCACGTGTTTTTATGATGCGAGAATATTTTGATATGCAAAGTGAACAAATTTGCCAAGAATGTGACTTATCCATCTCTAATTTGCACGTGTTGCTATACCGCGCCCGCTTACAATTACAAGCGTGTTTGTCCCACCATTGGTTTGATAAAACGGATAACGCCGGAGAGAAATGATGAAATGTCGTCAAGTGACTCAATTAATTTCTAAGCATCAAGAAAACCCCTTGACCCTATTAGAACAAGGACAAGTTTATCTGCATTTGGCGATTTGTCCTTATTGCCGAGCGTTTCATAAAAATTGCCATAAAATGCATCAGTTAATGCGAACGTTTTCTGTGCAAGGAGAACGCCGAGACTAAATTTACCTCACGAGGTAGTGGCCGTATTTTCTATGCTGGCTTGCGATGACAGGCTTCATAAAGCGGTAGGAGCTCGCGAATGCTATTGACGATAAATTGGGTCGCATCCAGTGAATCCAATTCGGCTTTTTCTGCATTTCGCCCGATGCACCAAAAATCGTCGTCAGAACGCAACGTTAAATCGGTCGGCGAAAGCGTCTTGACTTGACGAAAATCATCGTATTCGCTTTCATCACCGCGCCAAATATCAAACTCCGCAAAGGTGGTAAAGTCCATATTTTCGAGCCATTGGTTATATTGTTGCACATTAATTTGTGAACGATCGGCGCGATAGCAATGCCAATCTAAACTGACGGACAAACGGCGAGAGTTTAATAATACCGATAAAATCGCCGCGGAATTAAGATGATCTTCATACTTAAAATAAGCAAAAAAATGTCCGCGTACCTGCCACCCATTCGTCCAACTTTCAATATGCGGTTTAGCAAAAGGCGCACCGAGTTCTGTGGACGCTTGCAAAATGGTCGCTTTCCAGTTTTCCCAATGGGCTTTATAGTCAGCTTTAATGCGCGGAATCTCTTCCGGGCAAAATTTTTTCATTTGAGCAAATTGGAAAAAAGGAAGATTAAATAGCTCACAAGCACTGGCATTAATTAGGTTCATATTTAACTCATTTGTGTAAAGAAATCACGAATGCCCACCAACATATTATTAATGGCAACGGCGGCTAAAATTAATCCCATGACGCGACTAATCACCGCTGCGCCGGTGTTACCAATCCAACGTTGAATGCGGTTGGCGGCGAGGAATAAAAGATAGGTAATCAACAACACAGAAAGCATGATTAAGGTTGTCATGGTTTGATCGAACAGGCTGAAACGATGGTTGTCGGTGAGCAACACAATCGCCATCATGGCGCCGGGTGAGGCAATAGACGGCACAGCTAACGGATACACGGCGAGTTCGTTGAGATTGGATGAGAGTTTAATTTCTTGTTCCGGTTTGCCTTCGCCGAAAATCATGGTCAAAGCGAACAGTAATAACACCAAACCGCCGGCAATTTGGAAGGCGGTGAGGGGAATTTGCATGGCTTCTAACAAGGCTTGTCCGGCGATGAGGAAGAAAATCAAAATACCGGCGGAAATCATCACGGCTTTACGTGCGATTTTTCGGCGATCTTCTACGGATAATCCAACGGTTTTGGTTAAATAGACAGGAATGGAGCCAATCGGGTCAATAACCGCCCATAGCACGACAAATTGAACGACGAGAGAATCAAACATTGGCAACTCCAATAAAAAAGTGGAAAATAACCTACGTATTTTATGAACTGATATCTTATATTAAATTCGTTATAAACCAATGCTTTTTTTCACAAATTTAACCCTAAAACGGGGCTTGACTACGCTCCTCGAAAACGCCAACGCCACCATTAATCCGGGACAAAAAGTTGGCCTGGTCGGCAAAAACGGTTGTGGCAAATCCTCATTATTTGCGTTGCTTAAAAATGAAATGAGCGCCGAAGGTGGCGAGGTGTCTTTTCCGTCAACGTGGGCGTTGGCGTGGGTGAATCAAGAAACGCCCGCACTGGATTGCCGCGCCATTGATTATGTGATTCAGGGCGACCGTGAATACAGCCGTCTGCAACAGGCATTGCAACAAGCGAACGCGGAGAATGACGGCAATGCGATTGCCACGTTGCATAATCAACTTGATGCCATTGATGCTTGGACGATTGAAGCACGCGCCGGCGAGTTATTGCACGGTTTGGGGTTTTCTCAGGCGGAATTAGTGCAACCGGTGAAGGCGTTTTCCGGTGGTTGGCGGATGCGGTTGAATTTGGCACAGGCACTGATTTGTCGCTCTGATTTATTATTGCTCGATGAACCGACCAACCACTTGGATTTGGACGCCGTGATTTGGTTGGAGCGTTGGTTAAAACAGTATTCGGGCACATTGATTTTAATCTCGCACGATCGCGACTTTTTAGACCCGATTGTCGGCAAAATTCTGCATATTGAACAACAAAAACTCAATGAATACACGGGCGATTATTCTTCCTTTGAATTGCAACGGGCAACGAAATTGGCGCAACAAAATGCCATGTATCGTCAACAACAACTGAAAATCGATCACTTGCAGCGCTATATCGACCGTTTCAAAGCCAAAGCCACCAAAGCCAAACAGGCGCAAAGCCGTATTAAGGCATTGGAACGCATGGAAAAAATTGCGCCGGCTTATGTGGATAATCCGTTTCATTTTGAATTTCGTGAACCGCTCTCCCTGCCAAGTCCTCTATTAATGATGGAAAACGCTTCTGCCGGTTATGGTTCGGGTGAAAGTGCGGTGGAAATTTTAAGTAAAATTAAACTGAATTTGGTGCCCGGTTCACGTATCGGGTTGCTCGGTAAAAATGGTGCAGGGAAATCCACCTTAATTAAATTATTGGCAGGCGAAATCCCCCCGACCGGCGGCACGATTCAATTGGCGAAAGGTGTGCAGTTAGGCTATTTCGCACAACATCAATTAGATACGCTACGTGCGGATGAAAGCGCCTTGTGGCATTTGCAAAAAATTGCGCCTCAACAAACAGAACAACAACTTCGCGATTATTTAGGTGGCTTTGCTTTTCACGGCGACAAAGTGAATCAGCCGGTGGCGTCTTTTTCCGGTGGTGAAAAAGCGCGTTTGGTGTTGGCACTTATTGTGTGGCAACGCCCGAACTTACTGTTGCTAGATGAACCGACCAACCACTTGGATTTGGATATGCGTCAGGCGTTGACCGAAGCGTTGGTGGATTATCAAGGTTCTTTGGTGTTGGTGTCGCACGATCGCCATTTGTTGCGCAATACCGTGGATGAATTCTATTTGGTGCATGATAAGCAAGTGGAAGAATTTAAAGGGGATTTGGCAGATTATCAGAAGTGGCTAAACGAGCAAAACGCGCAGCCAACGGCGATAAAAGAACAAAATGAGCCCAGTGAAAATGAAAATTCTGCCGCTAACCGTAAAGAACAAAAACGTAAAGAGGCGGAACTTCGCCAACAACTTGCGCCATTACGCAAACAGGCAACGGAGCGAGAAACTCAAATGGAAAAACTGGGGGCTAAATTACAGCAGATTGAAACAGATTTGGCGGATCCGAGTTTGTACGACGCAGAAATGAAAGCAAAATTAACCGCACTTTTAGCCGAACAGGTGCAGGTGAAAAAGCAGTTGGAAGAGGTAGAAGTTGACTGGTTGGCACTGCAAGAAAGCATAGAAGACATCATGTTTCAAGCAGAATAAGACGCAAAATAATTGTGTTTTGGAAGCGGTATCACATTATTTTTAAAAAGATCAAAATTTCACTTGATACTGTATATTGATACAGTTATTATAAGCGCAAATTTTGATAATGATTTTCCCGAGGTATAAACATGGCAACTCAAGAAGAAAAACAAAAAGCGCTCGAAGCCGCGTTAGGTCAAATTGAAAAACAATTTGGTAAAGGCGCCATCATGAAATTAGGCGACAGCCAAAAATTGGATATTGAAGCGATTTCCACCGGTTCCTTCGGTCTTGACTTAGCGTTAGGGATCGGCGGTTTGCCAATGGGACGTATCGTTGAAATTTTTGGCCCGGAATCTTCCGGTAAAACCACCTTGACGCTTTCTGTTATCGCCGAAGCGCAAAAAGCGGGTAAAACCTGTGCCTTTATCGATGCAGAACATGCCTTAGACCCAATTTATGCCTCTAAACTGGGCGTGGATGTGAAAGAGTTGTTGGTTTCTCAACCGGACAACGGTGAGCAAGCGTTAGAAATCTGTGATGCCTTAGTACGTTCCGGCGCGGTGGATGTGATTATTGTTGACTCCGTTGCAGCCTTAACGCCGAAAGCGGAAATTGAAGGCGACATGGGTGATTCTCATGTGGGCTTGCAAGCACGTCTTATGTCTCAAGCGTTGCGTAAATTGACCGGACAAATTAAAAATGCCAACTGTTTAGTGATTTTCATCAACCAAATTCGTATGAAGATCGGCGTGATGTTTGGTAACCCGGAAACCACTACCGGTGGTAACGCACTGAAATTCTATGCCTCTGTGCGTTTAGATATTCGTCGTGTCGGGTCAATCAAAGAAGGCGATGAAGTGATTGGTAACGAAACCCGCGTGAAAGTGGTGAAAAACAAAGTTGCACCGCCATTCCGTCAAGTGGATTTCCAAATTCTGTACGGTGAAGGCATTTCTAAAGAAAGCGAATTGATTGATCTTGGCGTAAAACACAAGCTCATCAGCAAAGCCGGTGCATGGTATGCCTATGAAAACGAGAAAATCGGTCAAGGTAAAACCAATGCAATGAAATGGTTAAAAGAGAATCCGGAGCAAGCGAAATTAATTGAAAGCACCTTGCGTGATGAATTATTGGCGCATCCGGAAACAGCCATTACCGCCGATGTTGAAGACGAAGTAGCTGAATCTGATTTCGAATAAAATAAGTAATAGGTAAAGTGCGGTGAAAAAAGACCGCATTTTTTCTATCTGTTTTTTAACCATAATCACAAGTAACACAATATGTCCTCCTTTGCCCTCAATTATGTGATGAATTTACTTTCTCGCCGTGAATACAGCGAATTTGAACTGCGTTGTAAAATGCAGGAAAAAGCGTTTTCTGAGGAAGACATTGATCAGGCCATCGCCCATTGCCAGCAAAAAAATTGGCAAAGTGATCAACGTTTTACCGAAAGTTATTTGAACAGCCGTTCTCAGCGAGGCTATGGCATTAATCGAATTAAACAAGAATTGCGTCAATTAAAAGGGATTGACAGCGCAACCATTGAAGCGGTTATCCGTGAATGCGATATTGACTGGTCGGCATTGGCGTTAAATGTGTTACGCAAAAAGTTTCCTGATTATAAGGAAAAGCAACCGCCGAAAATGCGCCAAAAAATTTGGCAATACATGCTGTCACATGGGTTTCATCAAGAGGATTTTGCGGATTATGTGGGCACTGGTGAGTGTGAGGACGAGTTTTGATCTCGAAAAATAACAAGGAAAATGACCGCACTTTGCGTTAAGTGCGGCCATTTTTTGATTAGATTACTGCGGTTTCACCACAACATTGAGCAACTTGCCGGCAACATAAATCACCTTAACGATTTGCGTTCCGTCGGTAAAGCGTTTGACGTTTTCATCGGCAAAGGCAATCGCTTTCACACTTTCTTCATCTGCTTCTGCAGCCACAGTGACCTTACCACGCACTTTTCCGTTCACTTGAACCACAATCAATTTTTCATCTTCAATCATCGCATCAGGATCCGCTTCCACCCAAGGGGCAAAGTCGATAATGTCTTGATTACCCAGTTCTTTCCATAAACGGAAACAAATGTGCGGCGTAATTGGATAAAGCATACGCACCACAGCACTCAAGGCTTCCGCCATCACGGCGCGATCTTGTTCGTCATCCAACGGCGCGCGGGTCAACTTGTTCATTAATTCCATGATTGCCGCAATCGCCGTATTGAACGTTTGACGACGACCAATGTCATCGCTTACTTTCGCAATGGTTTTGTGGACATCACGACGTAACGCTTTTTGAGCGCTAGAAAGTGCGGTCGGATTAACGGCTGTTTTTGTCGGATTTTTGCTGTATTCAAACACCAAATTCCATACACGCGCTAAGAAACGTTTCGCCCCTTCCACACCGGATTCTTGCCATTCCAAGGTCATTTCCGCAGGCGAGGCAAACATCATGAACAAGCGCACAGTGTCCGCACCGTATTTTTCTACCATTTCTTGTGGGTCGATGCCGTTGTTTTTGGATTTCGACATTTTCGTCATACCGGCGTGCACCAACTCATGACCTTCGTCATCCACCGCTTTCACGATACGACCTTTGTCGTCACGCTCTAAAGTCACTTTGGTTGGCGAAACCCAAATACGTTCATTGGTCGGGCTGGTGTAATAGAACGCATCCGCTAACACCATGCCTTGGCACAGTAATTTATTTGCTGGTTCATCACTGGTCACCAAGCCTGCATCACGCAATAATTTATGGAAGAAACGGAAATACAATAAATGCATGGTCGCATGCTCGATACCGCCGATATATTGATCCACCGGCAACCAGTAGTTCGCTTCTTCGCTGTTTAACATGCCTTGTTGATATTCCGGGCAAGTGTAACGGGCGTAATACCAAGAGGATTCCATAAAGGTATCGAAGGTGTCGGTTTCTTTTAATGCCGGTTTGCCTTGATAGGTGGTTTTCGCCCATTCCGGATCCGCTTTAATCGGGCTGTTCACGCCATTCATCACCACATCTTCCGGCAGAATGATGGGTAAATCTTCCATTGGCACCGGCACTACATCGCCGTTTTCCAAGGTTAACATTGGAATCGGCGCACCCCAATAACGTTGACGGGAGACGCCCCAGTCGCGTAAACGGTAATTCACTTGGCGTTTGCCCACACCTAACTTTTCTAATTTGTCGGCAATGCCATTAAATGCCGCATCAAATGGCAAGCCATTAAACTCACCGGAATGAATCAGTTTGCCGTGTTCGGTAAAGGCTTGTTTGGTTAAATCAATTTCTTCACCGTTCATCGGTTCGATCACTTGTTTCACTGCCAAACTGTATTTTTGTGCGAATTCATAGTCGCGCTGATCGTGCGCCGGTACAGCCATTACCGCGCCAGTACCGTAGTGCATTAATACAAAGTTCGCCACCCACACAGGCACTTGTTCACCGGTTAACGGATGTACCGCATACAAACCGGTAGCCATACCTTTTTTCTCCATGGTGGCAATGTCCGCTTCCGCAACTTTCGTATTTTTCGCTTCTTGAATGAACTCTGCTAATTCAGGATTATTTTGCGCAGCAAGCGTTGCCAATGGATGAGCTGCCGCTACCGCCACATAACTCACGCCGTAGAAGGTGTCCGGACGGGTGGTATAAACGGCTAATTTTTCGTTGGTATCTTTAATATCAAAGGTGATTTCCACGCCTTCAGAACGACCAATCCAGTTACGTTGCATGGTTTTGACTTGATCCGGCCATTGTGGCAAATCGTCTAAGCAGCTCAATAATTGCTCGGCATAGTCGGTAATTTTAATAAACCATTGTGGAATTTCTTTCTGTTCCACTGGTGTATCACAGCGCCAACAACAACCTTCATGCACCTGCTCGTTTGCCAAGACGGTTTTATCGTTCGGGCACCAGTTCACCGTAGAGGTTTTCTTATACACTAAGCCTTTTTTGTATAACTCGGTGAAGAACCATTGCTCCCATTTATAATATTCCGGACGGCAAGTGGTTACTTCGCGATCCCAGTCATAACTAAAACCTAGCAGTTGCAACTGGTTTTTCATGTACTCAATATTTTCGTAAGTCCATTTTGCCGGGGCGGTATTATTTTTTACTGCCGCACCTTCCGCCGGCAAACCAAACGCATCCCACCCCATTGGTTGCAACACGTTTTTGCCAATCATGCGTTGATAACGAGAAACCACATCACCGATGGTGTAATTACGAACATGTCCCATGTGCAAACGACCGGATGGATACGGCAACATGGAAAGACAGTAATATTTTTCTTTGTTGTTATCTTGTACCGCTTTGAAAGTTTTATTGTCCTGCCAGAATTTTTGCACTTCCGGTTCAAGCAAATCAGGACGATATTGTTCTTGCATAAAAAATCACCTTAAAAATAGACCGCACTTTAGCGGGTTTTAACTTAGAAAATACTTCATAGAATAGCGTAAAATGGGGAAAAATAACAGGAAGACGTGCGGTGTTTTTTATTCTTTTACAAAATGCCAAGAGTGATATACTAGCGCGCAATTTTTAGCGAACAAAAGAGACATTTTTATGACAACTCAAGCACTCAGTGTCGTCATTTTGGCGGCCGGCAAAGGCACCCGTATGTATTCCGATTTACCTAAAGTCTTACATCCGATTGCAGGCAAACCGATGGTAAAACACGTGATTGACACAGCGAAACAACTTGGCGCGCGCAATATTCATTTGGTTTACGGACACGGTGGCGATTTGATGCAACAGCGTTTGGCGGCGGAACCGGTGAATTGGGTGTTGCAAACAGAACAGCTCGGTACAGGCCATGCCATGCAACAGGCCGCACCGTTTTTTGCTGATGACGAAAATATTTTGATGGTGTACGGCGATGGACCGATGATCACGCCTGAAACCTTGCAAAAGTTGATTGATGCCAAGCCTGAAAATGGCGTTGCTGTTTTAACGGTGGTATTGGATAACCCAACAGGATATGGCCGAATTTTACGTGAAAACGGTAAAGTCGTTGGTATTGTGGAGCAAAAAGATGCCTCACCGGAACAACGGGAGATTCGGGAGATCAATACGGGGGTTTTAGTTGCTGACGGCGCGAGTTTTAAAAAATGGCTTGCTCAGTTAGACAATAATAATGCGCAAGGCGAGTATTACATTACAGATGTCATTGGTTTAGCAAATCGTGATGGACGCGCTGTTGTTGCAGTACAAGCTGAGGATTTTATGGAAGTTGAAGGTATCAATAACCGTCAACAATTAGCGCGTATGGAACGTTATTTTCAGCGTAAACAAGCTGATAAACTGATGTTGGCAGGCGTGATGTTGTTAGATCCTGAGCGTTTTGATTTGCGTGGCAACTTGACTCACGGTAAGGATGTTGAAATTGATGTTAACGTGATTTTAAACGGCGAAGTGCGGTTGGGAAATCGCGTGAAAATCGGTGCCGGTTGTGTGCTGACAAACTGTGATATCGGCGATGATGTGGAAATCAAACCGTATTCCGTATTGGAAGATGCCACTGTGGGCACCAATGCGGCTATTGGTCCATTCTCCCGCTTGCGTCCGGGCGCAGAACTGGCAGAAAACACCCATGTGGGCAATTTCGTGGAAATTAAAAAAGCGCACATCGGCAAAGGCTCCAAAGTGAACCACTTAACCTATGTGGGCGATGCGGAAATTGGTCAAAATTGTAATATCGGCGCAGGTGTGATTACCTGTAACTACGATGGTGCCAATAAATTTAAAACCACTATCGGCGATAACGTCTTTGTCGGCTCCGATAGCCAACTTATCGCACCGGTGACCATTGAAAGTGGTGCGACGATTGGCGCCGGCTCCACTATCCGCTACGATGTTAAACGCGACGAACTGGTCACCACCCGTGTGCCACAAAAACACGTGCAAGGTTGGGAAAGACCGAAGAAGAAATAATTCGGTTTAATCGAAGTTAAGCATTCACAAGAGCAATATGGCTTTGCTGTATTGCTCTTTTTTATATTTTTTGAGCAACTTCAAATCTCGATCTATTCATCACTATAATTATGTATGCATTCACGTTAAACTAAAGGCATATCGTTAAAATGCGATGTGGAAATGCGCCGGATTTGATTTCAGAGGATAGGCACTTTCTATCCACTTCGGAAAAGGCGAATGTATTTGATTGGAGAATAACATGAAACATTACGATCCGTTACGTATTGAATGGGATTGCCGGCGTGGGATGCTGGAATTGGATAAGGTCATCATGCCGTTTTATAAACAGCATTTTGAGCAGTTAAGCGAGCATAAAAAAGCCATCTTTGTTCGCTTGTTGGCTTGCAGTGATTTGCAGTTATTTTCTTGGTTCTTTAATCATGGCGAGATTGCGGATCCGCAATTGGCTGACATGGTGCAGGAAATTCAACAAAAGCTCAACCTAACACATTGATTTGCATTGTTTTATTCATTTTTATAAAAGAACTGAACTTTTTTTTATTCATTTCGTCTAATTTGCTGTAAGCTTGCTGGCTTTGAAATTAAAGTTTGTGAGACGTAATATTTGAGGTGATATGGCTGAACAGCTAACAGATCAAGCTTTGGTAGAAAGGGTGCAGCAGGGAGATAAGAAAGCTTTCAATTTGTTGGTATCGCGTTATCAAAATAGAGTAGCCGGATTGTTAACGCGGTATGTTTCACCGAATGATATTCCCGATGTTGTACAAGAATCATTTATAAAAGCCTACCGTTCTATCGGTGCTTTTCGTGGTGATAGTGCTTTTTATACTTGGCTATATAGAATCGCAGTAAATACTGCAAAAAATTATTTAACGGCACAGGGTCGCCGTCCTCCAAATGAAGATATTTTGGCTGAAGAGGCAGAGTCTTACGATGTCGGATCGAATTTACGGGATGTGGCAACACCTGAAAACGAAATGTTATCTAACGAATTAAAGAAAATTGTGTTTGATACCATTAAAGGCTTACAAGAAGATTTACGCACAGCAATTACTTTGCGCGAAATTGAAGGATTGAGTTACGAAGAAATTGCGGAAATTATGGAATGTCCGGTGGGGACGGTCAGATCACGAATTTTTAGAGCACGTGAAATTATTGAAAGCAAGGTCAAACCGCTTTTACAACGTTGATTAAAAATAGGAATACCTCTACGGTTAGTTGGAGTACAAACATGCAAAAAGAATTACTTTCAGCATATATGGACGGTGAGCAAGTGAATCCTACGTTCACCGAACAATTATGCCAAGATGCGGAATTGCAGGAAAGTTGGGAAGATTTTCACACCATCCGTTCTATTATGCGTAAAGAATCGAATGTTGTGTTAGGTGCTGATTTCACCGCCAAAATGGAAAGCTTAATTGCAACAGAAGAGATTCAAGTGTCTAACGCAATGACGTCTCAACCGTTGCCGCAGGAAGTGGAAAATGCGCCGTTCATGCAAAAATTAAAAGCGTGGTTTATGCCGATAACACAGGTTGCCGTTGCAGCAAGCGTGTGTTTGGTAGCCGTATTAGGTGTGCAGTCTTTTAATGCGAAATCTACCGTTCAAAGTGCGGTAGATGCGCCAGTACTACAGACTTTGCCTTTTAACAATGGTGTGCAAGAAGTGAGTTACAATGCGCCAAGCAAAGATGTGATGACAGCTGAGCAGCTTGAGCAAAAAAATAAGCGTATTGGTGCGATGTTGCAAAGTTATGAACTACAACGCCGGGTTTATGCTGATTCCATCAATTTGGGGCAAAACCGCAACAATAAATAATCCTGCGTTTCGGGATGACCATTTTGTAAGAATTCACCACCATTTTTGGTGGTGAATTTGTTTATTAGGAATTTGATCATGTTAAAAACATTTCTAAAAACCACCGCACTTTTTTTCTTACTCAGTACTTCATTTTCTTCTGTCGGTGCCGAAACGCTTTCGGCGAAACAGTTGTTGCAGGAAATGAAGAAAGCCGCCGATCAGCTCAATTATGAGTTTTCTTTTGTGCAAACCACGCCGTCCAATATGGATTCGTTGCGTTATCGTCATTTTAAAGTGAACGGCAAAACATTTGCACAATTAGTGACGCTTGATGGTGCTCAACAAGAAATTATTCAACGCGATAAATTAATTAGCTATTTCCAGCCAAACTATCAACCTTTTAGTATTAACAGCGAAGGCATTACCGATAATTTGCCGCCACTTATTCGTGCGAATTTTGATACCTTGGAACAATACTATGATTTTGTGAATATCGGGCGTAATCGCGTAGCGGATCATGTGGTACAAACCATTCGAATTTTGCCGAAAGACGATTTTCGTTATCAATATGTTGCTTTTATTGATGAAGAGAATAACTTGCTGTTGCGCAGCGATATGTTGGATCGCGATGGCAATTTATTGGATCAATTCCGTGTCGTTAATGTGTATGTGGGAAATGGAATTTCAGGCTTAGTGGATTATTTCAATCAAGTGGCTTTCCCTCCATTACTCATGGATAAAAATGCCAATCAAACGCCAAACTTTACTTGGGCGCCGGGTTGGTTGCCACAAGGTTTTAAAGCAGTAAATCGTAGTATTGAACGTGATAGCAATGATAAAATTGAATCACAACTTTATAGCGATGGACTTTTTTCTTTTACGCTATATGTATCTGACAAAATGACTGAAAATACACAGCCGGATAATACTTGGCGACAAGGCGCATACACGATTTATAACGAAACCGTGGGCAATAAAGAGGTAACAATTATTGGGCAATTACCGATTTCTACGGCAAAACGTATTGTGCAAGACATTCAATTTAACAAAAACTAAATAGGCTTATTATGTTGACAGAAAGTGCGGTCGTGATTGAATACGAATCCGGCAAGGCGAAAGTCAAATGCCAATCACAAAGTGCCTGTGGCAGTTGTGCCGCGAAATCCGCTTGTGGAAATTCCGCCTTATCGGAATTAACCGGTAGCGGTGCGCGTGGTGAGTATATTTTCACCGTTGAAACCATTACACCGTTAAAAGTTGGGCAGAGGGTGGAGATTGGTTTGTCTGAACATTCTTTGATCAAATCGGCGTTACTGATGTATTGCGTGCCGTTGTTCACCTTATTATTCAGCACGCTGTTGTTTGATTCGTTGTTGAGTCACGAGCTTGTCAGTGTATTTTTTATTTTTATTTCAACCGCACTTTCCTTCCTTGGTGTGCGCTGGTATGCCCAAAAACTGAACTGTAAATCGGCTTACCAACCGGTGTTATTACGCGTACTTTAACGTAGATGACGCTCTATTTTATCGCATTATTTCGTCTCTAGGCGATGGCTTTGAGCCTTCCTTATGTTTCATTGGAAGGCCAAGCATTGACAACGGCTTTAACCAGCGTGGCGAGCGGAATTGCGAAAAATACCCCCCAGAATCCCCACAAGCCGCCAAAAATGAGCACCGCAATAATGATAATCAGCGGATGTAAATTCACGGCTTCCGAAAAAAGAAAAGGCACAAGTAGGTTACCGTCTAAGAGCTGTGTGATGATAAATGTAATCACGATGTACCAAAACGTATGGGTATCACCGAACTGAAAAATCGCAACTAGCACGACAGGAATAGTCACTAACACCGCACCGATATAAGGCACTAATACGGAAAGTCCGACCGCTACGGCTAATAATAATGGGTAATTTAAGCCGAAAATGAGAAAGATGGCGTAGGTGATGATGGTGACCACCAAAATTTCCATTAATTTTCCACGAATATAATTGGCGATTTGTTGTTGCATTTCTAACCAAACTACAGAGGCTAATGTTCGGTTACGCGGTAGAAAACGGCTGACGCCGGCAATTAATTGTTCTTTATCTTTCAGCAAGAAAAAAATCATGAGTGGCACAAGAAAAGAATAAATCCCCAATGTCACTAAGTTCATGATCGAGGAAAGAGAGAGCTTTAAGGCAGATTCGCCTAAACCGAGAATTTTAGTACGCACGGAACTGAAAATAGAATCAACCATTTGATAATCAATCAATTCCGGATAATGTTCCGGCAAGGAGAGCAGCCATTCATTAAATTTATTGAACATATGTGGTAAATCGCCTAATAATCCCGCCATTTGCCCCCATAGATTAGGGATTAAAACGACAACAATTAAGAAAACCAAGCCGATAAATCCACCTAAAATAATGGTGCTAGCGAGTAGTCTTGGACATTTTAAGCGCGTATTTAACCAACGAACGGGCCATTCTAAAAGATAAGCAAGCACAATGGCAACGAGCAAGGGGGCAATCAAATCACTCAAAAAATAGATTAAGATAAAGCCAAACAACAAAATGGCAAATAATCCCATCGCTTGCGGATCGCTGAAACGACGAGCGTACCACGTTTTTAACATTTCAATCATAATAAATACCTCTGTAAAACGGGTACGATTATAAGTTAAAATTTGAGCGAATCACATATACAGAAGGAATTTCCATGTCACTTATTCTTTTTCATAATCCTCGTTGTTCAAAAAGTCGTGAAACATTAGCTTTATTAGAACAGCATCATATTCATCCTAAAATTGAGCTTTATTTGCAAAACACCTATACACCGGCTGAATTACAGCATCTTGCAGATAAACTAGGCATCAGTGATGTTCGACAAATGATGCGAACAAAAGATGCGTTATATGGCGAACTGGGTCTGGATAACCCGAATTTGAGTCAGGAGGCGCTTTTGCAAGCGATTAGTCAACATTCCTCACTTTTAGAACGTCCCATTCTTATTAACGGCAATAAAGCCAAAATAGGGCGCCCGCCGGAAAGTGTATTGGCTATTTTAGATTAGAAAAAATGCAATTATTTTTGACCGCACTTTGAAGGGGGGGGATGAATTAACTGCTTGCCGCGTAAAAACTGATTGAAGCGTAAATTGGGTACGGATTTGATGATTGAAATAACCTAAAAAAATACCCTGCTTTTGCAGGGTATTTATTTTGTTCTCTGTGTAAAATTATTCAGTAACGATACTTACGTATTTACGGCTTTTCTCACCTTTTACTTCAAATTTTACTTTACCATCGGCTGTCGCGAATAAGGTGTGGTCACGTCCCATTCCAACGTTGTTGCCTGCGTGGAATTTAGTACCACGTTGACGAACGATGATGCTACCTGCTAATACAGATTCGCCACCGAAACGTTTAACACCAAGGCGTTTAGCTTCAGAATCACGACCGTTACGAGTTGAACCACCAGCTTTTTTAGTTGCCATCTACTTGATCTCCTCTGAAATTATGCTTGAATCCCAGTGATTTTCACTTCTGTGAACCACTGACGATGACCTTGTTGTTTACGGCTGTGTTTACGACGACGGAACTTAACGATTTTTACTTTATCGCCACGACCTTGCGCAACTACTTCAGCCACTACTTTTGCACCAGCAACGACTGGGGCACCGATTTTAACATCTTCACCATTAACGACCATCAACACTGAATCGAATTCAACTGTTGCGCCAGTTGCAAGTTCAAGTTTTTCTAAACGAACCACTTGACCTTCGCTTACTCGGTGTTGTTTACCGCCACTTTGGAAAACTGCGTACATAAATACTCCGCTATCATTGTGCTCTAATGTTGTTTCATTTCGCACATAAAATTCATATAAATAGGGCGCAAATTCTACGTAAAAATTTGCCTTATGGCAAGGACTTCTTTAAAAGAAAATAAAAAATCCCACAAATTCCCCGGAACGATTTCAGAAAGCCTAAAAAATCAGGTAAAATCGACCGCACTTTATGCCTCAGTTTTAACGTAACCGGCCTTATGTAGCTCAAATTAACCAAAATGAAGACAACAAACTTAATGGATATGACGGCAATCCAGGCGTTAAGCCAAGCGGATATGCAAAAAGTGAACGAATCGATTTTAGCCCAGCTGAACTCAGATGTGGTGCTGATTAATCAATTGGGATTCTATATCGTACAAGGCGGTGGTAAGCGTATTCGTCCGTTAATCGCGGTATTGGCGGCAAGAGCCTTGGGTTTTGAAGGGCAAAAAGCCATTACCTGTGCCACTTTTGTCGAATTTATTCATACGGCATCTTTGTTGCATGATGATGTCGTCGATGAATCGGATATGCGTCGCGGACGTGCCACAGCCAATGCGGAGTTTGGTAATGCCGCAAGCGTGTTGGTGGGCGATTTCATTTATACTCGCGCATTCCAATTAGTTGCTCAGCTGGAATCGTTAAAAATTTTGCGCATTATGGCGGACGCCACCAATGTGTTGGCAGAAGGCGAAGTACAACAATTAATGAATGTGAATGATCCGCAAACCAGCGAAGAAAATTATATGCGGGTAATTTACAGCAAAACCGCTCGTTTATTTGAGGTGGCGGCGCAAGCGGCCGCAATCATTGCCGATGCGGATGACGAGCAGGAAAAAGCATTACAGAATTACGGTCGTTATCTCGGTACGGCATTCCAGTTGGTGGATGATGTGCTAGATTATAGCGCGAGTGCCAAAGCGCTCGGGAAAAATGTGGGTGATGATTTAGCTGAAGGCAAACCGACCCTTCCTTTATTACACGCGATGCACCACGGCAACCCGCAACAAGCCGCATTAATTCGTGAGGCTATTGAGCAAGGCGGAAAACGCGAGGCGATTGATGAGGTGTTAGCCATTATGGCAGAACACAAATCCTTAGATTACGCCATGGATCGCGCTAAACAAGAAGCGCAAAAAGCCGTTGATGCGATTCAGATTTTGCCGGAAAGCGAGTATAAACAAGCGTTAATTTCTTTGGCCTATTTATCGGTAGATAGAAGTTATTAAAATGACAGAACAACAATCTCAAAGTGCGGTCGGTTTTCAACATAAAACACGCAAACAAAAACCGCGCAAAGATCCGAACGCACCGTTTATTCGTGAAAAACTGGAATTGCCAAATGGGCACAATAAACTGCTTTTGCATTCCTGCTGTGCCCCTTGCTCAGGTGAGGTGATGGAGGCCATCTTGGCATCCGGTATTGAATTTACGATTTATTTCTACAACCCGAATATCCACCCGTTAAAAGAATATTTGATCCGCAAGGAAGAAAATATTCGTTTTGCGCAAAAATTTGGCATTCCGTTTATTGATGCCGACTACGATCGTCAAGAATGGTTTGATCGTGCTAAAGGCATGGAATGGGAGCCAGAGCGCGGCATTCGTTGTACTATGTGTTTTGATATGCGTTTTGAAAAAGCGGCTGAATATGCACATGAACACGGTTTCCCTGTGTTCACCAGTTGCCTTGGCATTTCCCGCTGGAAAGACATGGAGCAAATTAACGGTTGCGGTCATCGTGCGGCAGAAAAATATGACGATGTGATCTATTGGGATTACAACTGGCGTAAAGAAGGCGGCTCACAACGGATGATTGAAATCAGTAAACGCGAGCGTTTTTATCAGCAAGAATATTGCGGTTGCGTTTATTCTTTACGTGACAGTAATAAATGGCGCGAGCAAACTGGTCGTCAAAAAATTGAAATTGGTAAACTTTATTACTCACCGAATCAGTAAATTATTCTATGTATTAATTTATGGCAGATAAATTTCAGGCGAAGCTTGCTTTTCTAGGGTGTTTATCTGCCTTTTCTTTCTTCTTTTTAACTGTTATTTCTTCTACCTCCAACAGGTAAAATTCTTCGAAAAATCTGCTTTTTTACTAGCGGGGAAAAGCGCAACTCGGTAGAATAGCCAGTCAATTTTTATGAACCATTAGAGTAAATTTTAGCCAGTATGACGCAAAAACTACATATTAAAACTTGGGGCTGCCAGATGAATGAATACGATTCATCTAAAATGGCGGATTTATTACACAGCACACACGGTTTGGAACTTACCGAGGTGCCGGAGGAAGCGGATGTTCTATTGTTGAATACCTGTTCCATTCGTGAAAAAGCACAGGAAAAAGTCTTCCATCAATTAGGTCGTTGGAAAGAATTAAAGAAAAATAATCCGAATTTATTGATTGGTGTCGGCGGTTGTGTGGCATCGCAGGAAGGCGAACATATTCGTACTCGTGCGCCTTATGTGGATATTGTTTTTGGGCCGCAAACGTTGCATCGTTTACCGGAAATGATTAATCAAATTCGTGGCGGAAAAAGCTCCGTTGTGGATATTAGTTTCCCAGAAATCGAAAAATTTGACTGTCTGCCGGAGCCGCGCGCTGAAGGCCCAACCGCGTTCGTTTCTATTATGGAAGGCTGTAATAAATATTGTACTTATTGTGTGGTGCCTTATACCCGTGGTGAGGAAGTAAGCCGTCCGGTGGATGATATTTTATTTGAAATTGCACAGTTAGCCGCACAGGGTGTGCGTGAAGTGAACTTGCTTGGTCAAAACGTGAACGCTTATCGTGGCCCGACGTTTGACGGTGAAATTTGTACCTTTGCGGAATTATTGCGTTTAGTCGCTGCCATTGACGGTATTGACCGTTTACGTTTTACCACGAGCCATCCGATCGAATTCACCGACGATATTATCGATGTGTATCGTGATACGCCGGAGCTGGTGAGTTTCCTTCATTTGCCGGTGCAATCCGGTTCAGACCGTGTGTTAACCATGATGAAACGCGGACATACCGCGCTTGAATACAAATCCATTATTCGCAAACTAAAAGCGGTACGTCCGAATATTCAAATCAGCTCTGATTTCATCGTGGGGTTCCCAGGCGAAACCAATGAAGATTTCGAGCAGACCATGAATTTGATCGCTCAAGTGAATTTCGACATGAGTTTCAGTTTTATTTATTCTGCCCGTCCTGGTACACCAGCGGCAGATTACCCAGATGATGTGACTGAAGACGAGAAAAAACAACGTTTGTATTTGTTGCAACAACGCATCAACAATCAAGCGGCTCAATTCAGTCGCGCGATGTTAGGCACGGAGCAGCGCGTGTTGGTAGAAGGCCCGTCGAAGAAAGATATTATGGAATTAACCGGTCGTACGGAAACCAACCGTATTGTGAATTTCCAAGGTACGCCGGAAATGATCGGGAAATTTGTCGATATTAAAATCACCGACGTATTCACGAACTCCCTACGTGGTGAAGTGGTACGCACCGAAGACCAAATGGGCTTGCGTGTGTTGCAATCGCCACAAATGGTAATTAACCGCACCCGTAAAGAAGATGAACTGGGTGTTGGTCGTTACACAGGCTAATTTATCGGATAAACATGAAAAAACCTCGCGATGTTGGCGAGGTTTTTTATTGCGACTATTTCTGCTTTTCGAGGAAAATTAAATATTCTTCTAACATTTCGATGGCTTCCAAGCAACGGGCGCGACGTTGTTCTAGTTGTTCCAGTTTCAATCGGTTAAATGGAAGTCCCTCTCTCTGTGCTTCACTTAAACTATCTTGCTCGTGCTGAATTTTTTCATTAAAAGACGCTAAATATTCATAGTATTTTGCCAAGCGTTCGCGCGGTGGCAGACTGTGTACGGGATGTTGACGTTTATTTTGCAGTTTATTTTCTTCTTTATCTTTAACCGGAAAGAGCTGCGCATCTTGCTGTTGACGCGTTAAGGCATCCGAAAGTGCGGTACATTGTGCGGATAGTTTTTGCGTATAAAACTGCCATGCTTCAATGTTATCGCTTTCAATCTGTTCAAGCTGCATAAGAGAGTGTTCGATCTGCTCAAAATAAAATGCCGTTTTTTGCCAATTTTCCGTAAACAGATTGGGTGAAAATTTTGAGTAAACAATCTCTTCTTTTTGCGAGGCATAACGTGCAAAGAAATGCTGAAGGCTTTGTTTTAAGCGTTGCGTGGAAATGTTGTTCATAGACATAAAAAAGCAAAAGTGCGGTGGAAAATTTAGGTGTTTTTCCGACCGCACTTTTAGGGTTAGAGAGTCATTGCTGCAAGCCAGCCGAAGGCTAACAACGGAATGTTATAGTGAATGAAGGTTGGTACAACAGAATCCCAAATGTGGTCGTGTTTACCATCCATATTCAAACCGGATGTCGGTCCTAAGGTTGAGTCGGAAGCCGGTGAACCCGCATCACCTAATGCTGCCGCAACGCCCACGATAGACACTGTAGCAAGTGGGGAGAAGCCGAAAGACAAACAAAGCGGTACATAAATCGAGGTGATGATTGGCACGGTAGAGAAGGAAGACCCGATCCCCATGGTGATCAATAAGCCGACGAATAACATTAAGAATGCGGCCAGTCCTTTACTTTGTAAGCCTTGCCCTAAGGTTTGCACTAAGTCAGTTACACCGGTAGTTGTGTTAATCACATTGGCGAAACCGGAGGCAGCGATCATCACGAAACCGATCATGGCCATTAAGCGTAAGCCTTGTTGGAAAATGTCGTTACTTTCTTTGAGCTTAAAGATACCGAACACGGCAAAAATGACTAAACCGACTAAACCACCGATGATCGTAGAGCTTGTCACTAATTGCGTCGTGAAGGTAGCCACAATCGCAACAAGGCTTGCGGTAATTTGTTTTGGTGTAATGTTAGCAATGTGTTGCTCAATGTCTTGTGTTGTTGGTTCTGCTGTGGTGACGGCATATTCACGCGGTTTGCGATAAGTGATAAATACGGCAGTCAATAAACCTAAAATCATCCCGGTTACCGGAATCATCATAGCGAGGGAGACTTCACCTACCGTTGTTTGTAACCCTAATGAGGCACCGACATTATTAATATTTTTCACCAAAACGCTTTCGATAAAGATTTTACCGAAACCCACCGGCAATAACATATAGGTGGCGGTTAAACCGAAAGTGAGGACGCAAGCCACGGCACGACGGTCAATTTTTAGTTTGTTGAACACAGCAAGTAGCGGTGGAACAACAATTGGAATAAACGCAATGTGCACCGGTAACAGGTTTTGTGATGAAATCGAGAATAAGACCAAAATCCCCAATAAGGCATATTTGAACATGGCAATCCCATTGGCAGAGGGGGTTTTATTCATGCGGGTAATCACTTTATAGGCGAGTAAATCAGTGATGCCGGATTTGGAGATGGCAATCGCAAAGGCACCAAGCATGGCATAGTTCATTGCCACTTCAGCACCGCCACCAAGGCCGCCGGTAAAGGTTTCAATGGTTTTTGTTAGGCCTAAATCGCCGATTAAACCTGCGGTGAGGGCAGAAATAACCAAGGCAACGACCACGTTAATTCGCAACAAGCTGAGAATCAGCAGGACTGCGATGGAAATAACAACTGGATTGGTTAGCATTTTTTTGTCCTTATGATTAAGTTATTGATAATTTACTAGAGAAATAAAATTTGTCTAATAAAATCAGCGGCTAATTTCTGAGGAATTTATTTTTACGGTAAAAAAACAAACCCCTCGAAAGTCAACTTCCGAGGGGTTTTAAAGGGTATCGTTTTATTCGTGCCTGCTCGGAAGTTATCTTCCAAGCACACCAAATACCTGAAAGATCATTCAGTTACGTGGTGATGATGGTGACGACGAATAAAGCGCATTTTAGAATCTCCTATGTGAATTGCTTTTTAAGCTACTTCAAAAAAAATTTTACTGCAAGTGTTTTTTCAAAAAAATGTGAAGTGCGGTCGATATTCTTGATGTTTTTTACGTTTCGAAGAAAACATACAGGAATTTGCCTCAGTTTGTTTTAGGATTTTCGCCGATATGCAATAAACGCATACGAAACCTATTTAGTTGAAAAAACACGGTAAAATCTCACCGCACTTTTTAGAATCGTAGCGTGCAACTTGTTGCACGAATAAAAACGCTCGTGAGGAAAATCATTCGTAGCATGCTACGCACGAAATCATGAATGCCCGAAAGGGTTAAATGACGTTCCGTGCCTGGTTTGTTCGTGCATCAAGATGCACGCTACAATATGAAATCACGCTCCCCGTAGCGTGCAACTTGTTGCACGAATAAAAACGCTCGTGAGGAAAATCATTCGTAGCATGCTACGCACGAAATCATG
>NZ_CABFLM010000032.1 GCF_901873365.1 uncultured Aggregatibacter sp. | reverse complement strand
ACTTAGCCTTCTTATCATCAGGTTTGATTAGTTGTTTGTTGCTAATGCACCTAAATCTTTATCAACCAAGAATAAACCTTTACCATCCTCACCAAGAAGATTTAATTTATCTAAAATTCCACTAAATAATTTTTCTTCTTCATGCTGTTCAGCCACATACCATTGTAAGAAGTTAAAAGTAGAGTAATCCTTTTCTGCAAAAGTAATCTCAACTAACTCATTAATTTTTGAGGTCACAAGTTTTTCGTGCTCAAGCGTTGTCTCAAAAACTTCTTTTAATGAAGTATAATCGTGTTTAGGTGCATCAATTTTACCTAATAAAGGCATTCCGCTGGTTTCACTGACATAAGTAAATAGCTTTTGCATATGTTCTAGTTCTTCATCAGCATGACGAAGTAAAAATGCTGCTGCACCTTCATAACCATGGTTATCGCACCATGCACTCATTTGTAAATAAACATTTGATGAATAAAACTCAAGGTTAATTTGTTCATTTAATTTGGTCGTAATTGCTTTGCTAAGCATAACTAACTCCTTTCCTTAATGATTTATAAGACAATCACAATACAACTTAATTTGCTGGGCGCATTCTATCCACC
>NZ_CABFLM010000031.1 GCF_901873365.1 uncultured Aggregatibacter sp. | reverse complement strand
TATTTCTTTACTAATTTTGAAATATCATTAGGTGAAAAAATCTTATTCCCTAAAAGATAAGTACCATGCAATTTTTCATTATCATCAATAAATCCTCGAATACGATAACGATAAGCATGCTTTAACATTACCGCAAGCTGTCTCCCATTAGAACCTGCACCATAAATTAACACTGACTCATTGTCTTTATCTAAAATTAAACTCACATAATATCTCACTAACATTCTTGCACTACCACACAACAAGAATACATAAGAAAAATAGATAACAGGTACGGTTCTTGGAATATTGGCTTCAATAAAAAAAGAAAAAAAGATAAGGCTTACTGATGAAACAAGCGCACCACCCGCAACCATCGCTAATGCTTTAAACGAAATATAACGTAAAACTGCTCGATAAAGCCCTAACTTAATAAAAGTAAGCAAGGTAATTGCTATCGTACAAAGTAACGTCATCCAAATTTCAGTATTATCAAAAGAAACAATACCACCTAATCTTGTCCAATATGCAAGAAAAAAAGATGTGGTAAGCAATACGATATCAATAAAAAGACTGATAATTCTTTTTTTGGTTCTCGACATTTCAAATATAAGCGAATAGATCATAAAAATATCCTTAAT
>NZ_CABFLM010000030.1 GCF_901873365.1 uncultured Aggregatibacter sp. | reverse complement strand
GATAATATCTAATTATTTAATAATTTTATTGAGATTCATCTAAATAACAACCCGCACATAAAACGTGCGGTTTTTAAGCTCCCCTATAAGGGGCTATACTTCATAAGCTCCTCAAGGGGCTTGTGAAAACTGACAGGCGTGTCTAATGACTTCCTTGTATATCCCTTAAAAGGGTCAATATGCTCTTTCGTTGATAAATTATCTTGAACCATGTCTTCTTTTTCTTGATTCCTTATATAGTCCTCCACAACTTTTGTATTTAAGCCCACGACGCTGACAAAAAATCCTTTCACTCGGAAATGTCTATTTTCATATCTCTATTTTAGCGAATTGTGGCGTGCAACTTGTTGCACGAAATCGTGAATGCCAGAAAGCGTTAAATAACATTCCGTGTGTAATTTGGTCGTGCATCAAGATGCACGCTACGCACAAAATCGTGAATTGCGCATCGAAGTTAATGTTTTAATCATTCGAGCAATAAGTTGCACGCTACGAGGGGGAAATAATCCTCCTATATGCTGAATTTTGGTTGTCAACCTTGTTCACTATATAGCGAGGATTTTTTCTATTCATCGCTTAAGCTATTTAGCTCCATACGCATAGCGTATGGTTTTTATAGCCAGACTTTGGCTGGCTATAATAAAA
>NZ_CABFLM010000029.1 GCF_901873365.1 uncultured Aggregatibacter sp. | reverse complement strand
TGGAAAGGGCGTTATGACGCTTGGGGACAGCTTATTCACGACAGCAACCGCCATGCCCAACGGAGCACGCACCAACCGTTCCGCCTGCAGAACCAGTACTTTGACCAAGAAACCGGTTTGCACTACAACTTCTTCCGCTACTATGAACCTGCGCTTGGGCGGTTTATTACACAAGACCCGATTGGGTTGATGGGTGGGATGAATTTGTATCGGTTTGCGAATAATACACAGATATGGATTGATCCCCTAGGATTAGCGCGTTTTTGTACAAGACCTCTGAAAATTCTTCCTAAAAGCACTGATATAGATCCTAATTTTAGAGGAGGTTTAGACTTAGGCTTATTTCATGAACATATCTTCTTTGAAGACGGTTCTAACATTGGTTATACAACAACAGGCACTTTTTCTGAGAGATCTCGAGTTGGATATAAATGTTCCGATAAAAATTATGATGACACGATCATGAAACAAGCCGTCAACAATGTTAAAAACAAGAAAGTACAGTACTTAGAAAAAACAGATGATGGTAGACTAGTAGTTAAAGAAAAATTAAGATTTGGTAAGAATGATTACAATGTACTCACAAATAACTGTCAAGATTTTGCAACAGAAGTAGAAAAAGAATATATTAATATTAGGGGATTAAAATGAATATAGGTAAATTAGAA
>NZ_CABFLM010000028.1 GCF_901873365.1 uncultured Aggregatibacter sp. | reverse complement strand
GAGATAACATGACACCATAAAATTTCTCTTTCCCACCATTAGATAAAATTATTTCCTTAGCAATCAATACTTGTAATGGTGTGCAACATATAATTAAATTCATAGTTTATTTAACTCTCGATGTCATGACATATAAAAAAGGAAGTATAACACCTGCTCCTAATATGCTAGCAAAAGGGACATACTCAACCCCAAATTGCATAAAGATCGACAACCCTCCTAAATACAGTATTGTAGAAAGGATTGAGCATAATGATATCCATTTATTCTTTCCGTAAAAGAAAAGGTAATTTACTAAAATTAAATAAGGCACAGAAAACATTGTCGCAATAAGAAACATAATAATATAGTATTTGGTTCCCCAAAATGCTTCCCCTAACACTAAAACAACAAATTCTTCCGGAATTGCCCACATAATAATAGAAGGAATAGGAATTAAAAGTAATGAAAGCAATGTTAGTTGGTGTACTTTCTGTAAAGTAATCTTCTTTTGTTTTAATGCTTCATAAAAATAAGGTATTGCAGCCTTATTTATCGCTTGAATAACAACCGCAAGCACTAGCGCAATTTGAGCTCCCATAGCATAAAGCCCTAATTCAGATTCAGTAAATTTGTGATAAATCAATACTCGATCTAATTGACCTTTTATAAACATACTGATCTGATGAAAAGCTAGGGGAATACCAAACCCTAGAAAATAGAGGAATCCTTTTTTATACTTTTCCA
>NZ_CABFLM010000027.1 GCF_901873365.1 uncultured Aggregatibacter sp. | reverse complement strand
TAGTATCTATACACTTTTATATAATATAAATTCAAGATCAGATAATGAAATAAAAGAAAAATTAGAGCGGTATTTATCTTTAGTAAATGAAAATCAATATAATTCTGAAGAAGCAATAATGCTTAGGAAGGAATTAGAAAAAAACTTTAAAGGTAATGAACCATCTCTAGAAGAAGCTAAGTTAATTATCGAAAATAAAGAATGGGAAAAGTCTTTATATGAAGAAGGTCAATAAGTCAAGCATACCAAATGCTTTACTAAATTATAGAAGCACAAATAAATCTTATACTTGGAAAGCTTTCAGAAAAAAGAAAAAATCTTATAAAAGAGTAAAAAAACAAATTTTTAAAGATCAAGGAGGGATATGTGCTTATTGTGAACAAGATTTTTCCTGTTCACAAGGAGATGATGACTATATAACTCAGATGATTGAACATTTCCACCCTAAAAGAGATATTGGTTCTAATAAGAACTGGGCTTTAGATTGGAATAACTTACTTGGTTGCTGTACAGGAGGAACAGAATCTAATAAAATTATATTTCCTACTCTAGAAAATTTAAGTTGTGATCAATATAAAGAAATCGCATTACCTAAGATAAATAATGTCGAAGGTTATCTTATAAACCCAATTGATATGCCAGCATTTCCTTGTTTATTTAAAATTAATCAAGTTACAGGACATATTTTAGCAAATGAAAAAAATTGTAAAAAAGTTAGTTTTAACATAAA
>NZ_CABFLM010000026.1 GCF_901873365.1 uncultured Aggregatibacter sp. | reverse complement strand
GTCTTGAAATCTCATAGGCGCGATCCAATATAGTAAAAAGAAAACTATCTTGGGCTCATCATAACCCAAAATAATCTGTTATGTACTGAAAATTTTATTAGGATTGACTATGGCAGACTACAAAAGCGATTACTTAAATTCTGTACTAGAAAGTTACAGAATGAAACATATTGAAGAGCTAATCAACACATATCGCACTAAACGAGAAGAGATTAAGCAATTTTTAAATGAACAATACGGTAGCAAAATTTATGAGCCATTTAATTCTGGCTCGTATAAAAAACACACAGCCATCAATACTAAGTTTGATTTGGACTTGGTTGTACCATTTAAACGCAATGCTTTTTCAACATTAGAAGACATGTTTGAAGATGTTTTGGAAAAACTAACAGAAAAGTATAAAGATGAAACTACTGTAAAGAAACAAGGGGTTTCTATCGGTTTAACTTTTGATGAAGAAGATGAAATTAATATTGATGTTGTTCCTGCGAGAGAGACCAGTCTAGATTCTTTTTCAGAACATAAGGATTTAAATCTACATAAAACACAAAATGATGGTTATCTTAAAACCAATATTCATGCTCAAATTGAACACATTAAAGCCAAAGAAAATGAAAGAAAAGTTATTCGTTTGCTAAAAATTTGGAAAGCTTGTCATAAATACAAATACAAGTCTTTTTTTATTGAGATATTGGTAATTAAGGCTTATGAAAAATCATCTCCACAGGGTAACTT
>NZ_CABFLM010000025.1 GCF_901873365.1 uncultured Aggregatibacter sp. | reverse complement strand
GCCCCCTGGCTGCGGCTAATCTCACGGTGTAAATCATCCCGCTCCATTTCACTAATCAGTTGGCTGTTCAGCTTAATGCCGCTTAAATGCCCACTGCCGTAGTAAAAATAGCCCAGGCTATCTCCCGATGGCAGGCAGGTTTTTAAACGGTTGCCGTTAGCATCGTATTCATAGGCGACGGCTTGTCCATTTAAGCACTCTTCTATCAAACGTCCCGTGGCATCATAGCGAAAATCAATGTGTTGTCCTGTGCAGGCAACCTGTGTCATTTGTCCGTTTAAATCAAAGCTAAAGGTCGTGCGACCGGATTGCCCGCCCTGACGAATATGCGCTTCGGTCATCTGTCCTTGTCATAGGTAGTTTTTCCGGCTTCATTGGTTTGACTGAACGCCCTGCCCAATTTATCCCGCTCAAACCCCATCGCCTGTCCGTCGCTTGAAATGATAACGGCCACATATGCAAAGTAACCCTACGACTGTTATTTTATCCATTCCAATAGGAATAACACTAAATGCTAGGGTCACATTACATATGGCTGTGACATTACCTTATTTTCTCAATTTGTTACCAATACACATCGGTCAAGGCGCATTATCTGGGTGCAAGGATATTATAAGCAATCTAATAGTTTGTTAATTAAATAATCCTTATCCTGATTAGAAAGCTCATAATAATTAAAAGCGCTATTTATTAATACCTTTTGTTCTTTACAACTATAATTTTCTATATAGGAAAATGCTTTTTGTATATTATTC
>NZ_CABFLM010000024.1 GCF_901873365.1 uncultured Aggregatibacter sp. | reverse complement strand
CGTGCAGACGGTTCCGTTGACTTTGATGACGGTTCAAAAACTGAAAATACCCGTGTGTCCTACCCGATTTATCACATTGATAACATTGTTAAACCGGTTTCCCGTGCAGGCCACGCAACGAAAGTCATTTTCTTAACTGCAGACGCATTCGGCGTATTGCCACCGGTTTCTAAATTGACTCCGGAACAAACCAAATACTACTTCTTATCCGGTTTCACTGCAAAATTAGCGGGTACAGAACGTGGTATCACCGAACCAACCCCAACCTTCTCTGCGTGTTTCGGTGCAGCATTCTTAACTTTACATCCAACTCAATATGCGGAAGTGTTGGTTAAACGTATGCAAGCGGCAGGTGCGGAAGCTTACTTAGTGAACACCGGTTGGAATGGTACAGGTAAACGTATCTCTATTAAAGATACTCGCGGTATTATCGACGCCATCTTAGACGGTTCAATCGAAAAAGCCCAAATGAGCGAATTACCGATCTTCAATTTAGCAATTCCTAAAGCCTTACCGGGCGTTGATTCTGCTATCTTAGATCCGCGTGACACTTACGCAGACAAAGCCCAATGGGAAGCGAAAGCGAAAGACCTTGCCGGTCGTTTCGTGAAGAACTTCGAAAAATATGCAACAAATGCTGAAGGTAAAGCATTAATTGCTGCAGGTCCTAAAGCGTAATCTTCTGATATGTTATAAAACGCTGTATTAAAAAATAAATTGAACGGCCATCACATCATGAATGTCATGGCCGTTTTTTTACACTGAATTCA
>NZ_CABFLM010000023.1 GCF_901873365.1 uncultured Aggregatibacter sp. | reverse complement strand
TTGTTGATCTTGATCATGCTGGACTTGAAGCTATAAATTATTTTCGTGATTTTAAATCCTCTGATAATGGAAAAACTAAGTTAAGGATCTCTAAAAATATCCATAGGGTTAATATAAAATCCTTACCTGTTCCTAAATACTTAGTAAATATAAAAGCAAAGTTAAAGGAAAACTTCGCTATTACAATGGAATCTCATTTTTTAGATAAGATATTGAAATTAGAAGGTAGAAAGAATTGGTTTAGAGAGCTAAGTGATGAGGAATTATGTAATTTAACTAAGGGATTGTTAAGTTATAAAAAATCTGCAGAGCAATATATAAATGATGAAATTGAACCAGATAAATTGATTTATGTTAAGCATATAATCGATGATAATTTTAAGGTAAAATTAGCAAAATATGTTTGTGAAAAATATGGTGATCTAGAACATTTTAGTTTTCTTAATAAGATTATTACGTAATTGCCCCACGATAGCGCAAGTGTCCACGCTTGTGCTTTTTTCATTTTAGTTACGGGCACAAGCGTGGACGCTTGCGCCATCGTAGTTTCTCAGCGTGTGCCTTTTTCTTTTTTAATGAATTACAAGCACTCGCCGTGAAGCGTGCGCTATCAAATTAGGTATAAAATTAATCCCTACAATAGATGAATATTCAATTTAATATAGAAATGATTATGTTTAAAGAATGTATTTTAGAAAGAATAAGAACTATTAAGGAAAAACTATCTGTGTTTCTAACAGAAGTATATAAAGATAGATGGACATTAATTTTTTATATCATAGGTATAGTAATTCTATTCTTTAGCG
>NZ_CABFLM010000022.1 GCF_901873365.1 uncultured Aggregatibacter sp. | reverse complement strand
AATAATTTTTTCTTCCTTTATTTATCGGCAGGTTTTTTAACCTGCCTTTTCTATTTGTAAGGCGGAGTTCACTCCGCCATTTTATGATAATTTCGGCAGGCTCCACTCTGCCCTACGATAAGAATAATTATGTTCCAAGATAATCCATTACTCGCACAACTCAAACAACAAATTCACGATAGTAAAGAACGCGTGGAAGGCATAGTAAAAAGCACCGATAAGGCTTATGGCTTTTTGGAATGCGACAAGAAAAGCTATTTCATTTCCCCTATTGCCATGAAAAAAGTCATGCACGGCGACAAAATCAGCGCCACGATCGAAAAACAAGGGGATAAAGAACAAGCCGAACCGGAGGCCTTAATCGAGCCGATGCTTACCCGTTTTATCGCGAAAGTGCGGTTCAATAAAGACAAGAAATTACAGGTGCTTGTTGATCACCCTAACATCAATCAGCCCATTGGCGCCGCACAAAGCAAAGCCGTCAAAGAAGAATTACAGGAAGGCGATTGGGTTGTGGCGACCTTAAAAACCCACCCTTTGCGCGACGATCGCTTTTTCTATGCGCAAATCACTCAATTTATTTGCCACTCCGAGGATGAACTGGCACCTTGGTGGGTGACCCTTGCGCGTCACGAACAACCGCGTGAACCGGTGCAAGGACAAGATCACTATGAAATGCAGGATCAAGAAACACGCGAAAATCTGACCGCACTTCACTTCATCACCATCGACTCTGAAACCACGCGGGACATGGACGATGCCTTGTACATTGAACCTATCACCTCAAACAGTGAACAAACCGGCTGGCAATTAGTGGTGGCCATTGCCGATCCGACGGCTTACATCAGTTTAAATTCACAAATCGAAAAAGACGCCAAACAACGTTGTTTCACCAATTATTTGCCCGGCTTCAATATTCCGATGTTGCCGCGCGAACTTTCCGATGAACTTTGTTCTTTAAAACCTCACGAAACCCGTCCGGCATTGGTGTGTTATATTCAAACGGATTTAGCCGGCAACATCACCGCGCCTTCACGATTTGTATTGGCAGAAGTGCAATCTAAAGCCAAATTAGCCTATAACAATGTTTCCGATTACCTAGAAGGCAAAGACAATGCTTGGCAGCCGGAAAATCCGGAAACAGCACAGCAAATTCACTGGCTACACCAATTTACCCTAACCAGAACGCAATGGCGTAAAACCCACGCCCTACTTTTTAAAGAAAAACCGGATTATTCTTTCGTGCTGGCAGAAAATGGCAAAGTGCAAGAAATTAAAGCGGAATACCGTCGTATTGCCAACCAAATCGTGGAAGAATCCATGATTATCGCCAATATTTGCGCTGCCCAATTTTTACATGAAAACTTGCAATGCGGCATCTTCAACACGCACAGCGGATTCGATAAAAAGTTCTTGGAAAACGCCCACCATTTCTTGTTAGCCAATTTAGCCAATGAGGAAAACAAAGCGGAATTACAAAGCCGTTATGCGCTTGAAAATCTGGCAACCTTAAACGGCTATTGCCAAATGCGCCATGATATTGAACCGATTGAAGAAGATTATTTGGAATTCCGTTTACGCCGTTTCCTCACTTTTGCAGAATTTAAAGTGGAATTGGCACCGCACTTTGGCCTGGGCTTAAACGGCTATGCCACGTGGACCTCGCCAATCCGTAAATATTCGGATATGGTGAACCATCGCTTAATCAAAGCCCATTTAGCCAACCGCGATTTCACCAAACCGGAAGAAAGTGTACTTGCCCGCTTGCAGGAAGCTCGTCGCCAAAATCGTTTGGTGGAACGAGATATTGCCGATTGGTTATATTGCCGTTATTTGGCAGATAAAGTCACTGAAAAACCGGAATTTGACGCGGAAGTGCAAGATGTGAGCCGCGGCGGTTTACGCGTGTTATTGCTGGAAAACGGTGCTTCCATGTTTATTCCCGCCTCAACGCTGCACGACAATAAAGAAGAGGTTGTGATTAATCCTGATGAAATCGCTTTTTATGTGAAAGATCAGCGGTTATACAAAATCGGCGACCGAATTCGCGTACAACTCACTGAAGTGCGGGAAACTACCCGAAGTATTGTGGGAACCGTCGTCAAATAGGAATAAAAAAAGCCACACGTCAATATCGCGTGTGGCTTTTTTATAAGAGGGATAAATTAAAGAATCTCTAACAATTCCACTTCAAACACTAATGGGCTGAATGGTGGGATGGCTGCGCCTGCGCCACGTTCGCCATAGGCTAATTCGTGAGGAATTGCCAAACGCCATTTGGAACCGACCGGCATCATGGAAAGCGCTTCGATCCAACCTTTGATCACGCCGTTAACCGGGAATTCTGCCGGTTGACCGCGTGCGACGGAACTATCGAATACGGTACCGTCCGGTAATGTGCCGGTGTAGTGAACGCGTACTTTATCGGTTGTCGATGGCACGTTGCCGTTGCCTTCAACTAACACTTCATATTGTAAGCCGGAATCGGTGACTTTCACGCCGTCTTTTTGTTTGTTCGCCTCTAAGAACGCTTTACCTGCGGCTTCAATTTCTTTGAATTGCGCTTGTTGGGCTTCCGCAGCTTGTTGTTGCAATTGTTGCAACGCTTGGCTGATTTCATTGAAATCTAATGCCGGCGCCTGTTGATTTAACACATCGTAAATCCCTTTTGCTACCGCTTCTGCTTTCACCGCTAATTGGCTATCCAATAATTGTTGACCGATTTGCAAACCGATACCGTAACTGCCTTTGGCTTCGGTATCGTCTAATGTCACTTGATTGAAAAATTCTGCTGTCATGTTGTTTTCCTTTCTGTTGATAAAACTATTTCATCGTGGCTAAGATTTCACCCATTCTTACCGGAACGTCCACCTCTAAATGTTCAGCTAAAGTCACGGAATTCGCCGGGAATAAGTTAATGACGGTTGAGCCCAATTGGAATGCGCCCATTTCTTGACCTTTGGTAAGTTTAATGCCGTTGTCCTCTTGATATGTCCAGACTTTGACTTCACCGGTGCGCGGAGGATTAATGACGCCTGCCCAAACCGTACTCATACTGGCAGTGATGGTCGCGCCCACGAGGATTTGTACCATTGGGCCGAATTCTGTATCAAAAACACAAATAACGCGTTCATTGCGAGCGAATAAATTTGGCACGTGTTCCGCTAAGAACGGATTGACCGAGAATAAATCGCCCGGTACATAAATCATTTTGCGCAAGGTCGCATCGCACGGCATGTGGACACGATGATAATCACGCGGTGATAAATAAATCGTGGCAAATTCGCCGTTTTTAAAGGTGTTAACTAATTCTTCATCGCCGGCTAATAAATCAGATAGGCTGAAAAAATGCCCCTTAGCTTGCAATAAACGTTCATCGTCGATATGCCCGATTTGGCTCACGCGACCATCCGCCGGCAAACAAAGTGCGGTCGGATTTTCATTGATTTTTCGCGCGTCGTCTTTTAACTCACGAATAAAAAATTGGTTGAAGCTTTCATAATCACTAAAGTTCTCTTTTTTTGCTTCGCTCATATCTACGTTGTATTTCTTCGCGAAAGCCTTGATCACGAAATGTGTTACCGCACCCCATTTTTGTTGGGCAAACCAACCGGCTAATTGGGTTAAATACAGTTGCGGCATAATGTATTGAAAAGCAACTTTCGCACGTTGCCAATAAGTGAATTTCGTCATAATGTCTATTTCTTGTACAATGTTAAAATGAATAAGGGCGTGATTATATCAACTTTTCTTCGCCTTCCAACCTTAATTTATCCAAACGCACAAATAACGACAGTACCATTCCCCAATGCGTTTAATCGCAATTCAACTTATTGAAACAAAAAAGTGCGGTGAAATATGAGAGGATTTTTATTTGATAAACCGTCCTAAAATTTCACCGCACTTTTGTCCATAAAAAAACCTGCTTAATCTCAATCAAGCAGGTTTTCTTTAATTAATCGAGCAAATTAGTTCGCACAAGTTTGGCAAGCGGCTTGGAACATCCAAACTAATTTTTCTTGTGCTTTAATGTAATCACTCATTTGTGAAACGGTGCCTTCATCACCGGCATCTGCCGCCAAAGCAAGAATTTCACGTTGTTGAGCCAGTAACACTTTAAAGCCTTCTAGTGTGCCTCTTAAGCAAGCAACTGCAGTGCTCACAGCAATATCTTCCTTAATACGAGAATGGCTTAAATATTGGCTAAACGCATTGTTTGGGGTGTAGCCCAAGGTCAAAATACGTTCTGCCACTTCGTCCACTTTTTCCACTAAATCAGTGTAAATTTCTTCAAATTTTGCGTGTAATTCAAAGAAGTTCACGTCTTTAATGTTCCAGTGATAACCACGCACGTTGGTGTAGAAAACTTGATAAGTGGCTAATAATTCATTTAATTTTGCAGCTAATTCTTCAGATTTTGTGGTATCTAAACCAATAAATGTTTTTGACATAATATGTTCTCCTATACTTTACTTTGTTAATTTATAAAAGATGAACGATGCAATGCTTAATCTCGTTCGTTTTTGTTGGCGTAAGTATAGAAAAAAGCACATAATGGCGCTAATTGTTACATTGAATAGAATTGATAGATAATAAAGATGGAATTATTAATAATCATTTCTAAAAACTATCAAAAAGGAACATAAATGACTGACGCAAGCAAGCCAACCGCCCCCACGTCTAAAAAGACCCGCAAAAAAGCCTTAGGCATTTTCTTTTTTTTGCTTATTCTCATGGCGATCCTCGCCGGATTATATTGGTTCTATTTTATTAAGAATTATCAAACCACTGAAGACGCTTATGTGAGCGGCAACCAAGTGATGATTTCTTCGCAAATTGCCGGAAACGTGCGACAAATTAACGTAGAAAACATGGATTTTGTGCATGCGGGAGATGTGTTACTTGAATTGGATGACACGGATTATCAACTGAGTTTCAGCCAAGCACAAAATACCTTGGCAAGTGCAGTACGCCAAATGTCGCAGCTTGGCTACACCGTGAAACAACTGGAAGCAACGGTTCAAGCCAACCAAACGGCGTTGACAAAAGCACAAGGCGATTTAGCGCGTCGTGAACAGTTAGGAAAAAGCGGAGCGATTGATAAAGAATCGCTACAACACGCCAGAGAAGCGGTAATGACAGCGGAAGCCAACTTAAAAGCCGTGAAAAACCAACTTGCTGCTAATAAATCTTTATTAATGAATGTGCCGCTGAAAGAACAGCCGGAAATTCAAAAAGCCATCAGTTCCGTCAAACAGGCATGGCTCAATTTACAACGTACAAAAATCACCAGCCCGGTCGATGGCTATGTGGCGCGCCGAAGCACACAAGTGGGACAAAAAGTTGCCGTGGGTAGCGCGCTGATGGCGATTGTTTCCAACGAACAAATGTGGGTAGATGCCAATTTCAAGGAAACACAATTAAAAGACATGCGAATCGGTCAACCGGTGAAATTATCCTTTGATTTATACGGTCATGATGTGAAATTTGATGGCAAAGTAGAAGGTATCGAAATGGGAACCGGCAGCGCGTTTTCTTTGCTCCCCGCTCAAAATGCCACCGGTAACTGGATCAAAGTGGTGCAACGCGTGCCGGTTCGTATTAGCCTAGATGCACAACAAATCGCTAACTACCCGTTGCGTATGGGCTTATCTACCTTGGTTGAAGTGAATATTTCAGATACCCGTGGTGAAATGTTATCGCAACAAAAACGTACTGTGCCGCTCTATTCCACCAATACGTTGAATTATGATCAAAGTGCAGTGGAAAATCTCATCGAAAAAATTATTCGCGACAACACAAACTAAGGCTTGCCCATCATGCAAAAACCCATTGAAGGTGTTGCCCTTGGCATCATTACGTTGGCGCTGTCTCTTGCCACGTTCATGCAAGTATTGGATTCCACCATTGCAAACGTGGCGATCCCCACGATTTCGGGCGATCTTGGCGCATCGTTCAGCCAAGGTACTTGGGTGATTACCTCTTTCGGCGTCGCCAATGCGATTTCTATTCCTATTACCGGCTGGCTTGCCAAACGTTTTGGGGAAGTAAAATTATTCCTCATTTCCACCGCACTTTTTGTTTTAGCCTCTTGGTTATGCGGCATTTCCCATAGCTTGGAAATGTTGATTCTGTGCCGTATTTTCCAAGGATTAGCAGCAGGCCCGATTATTCCGCTGTCTCAGAGTTTGCTACTCAATAACTATCCTCCGGAAAAACGGGGCATGGCATTGGCATTTTGGGCAATGACCATAGTAGTTGCACCGATTTTCGGTCCCATTCTCGGCGGTTGGATCAGTGATAATTTACATTGGGGGTGGATCTTCTTTATTAATGTACCCGTTGGACTGTTCATTATCAGTACCAGTTGGAAAATATTAATGCCACGAGAAAGTAAAATTCAGCACCAACCTATTGATACGGTTGGACTAGTCTTATTGGTGTTAGGCGTAGGCTGCTTGCAATTAATGCTGGATCAAGGACGTGAGCAGGATTGGTTCAACTCCACTGAAATCATTATTCTTGCCGTTATTTCTGCCGTTACTTTAACCGCACTTGTCATTTGGGAACTGACGGACGACAACCCGGTAGTGGATATTTCCCTATTCAAGCAACGTAATTTCACTGTAGGCTGTTTGTCCACCAGCTTGGCATTTTTAATTTACCTCGGCTCCGTGGTGTTAATTCCCTTGTTGCTGCAACAGGTTTTTGGCTACACCGCCACTTGGGCAGGTTTAGCATCCGCCCCCGTAGGACTGTTCCCGATTTTGTTATCCCCTCTTATCGGTAAGTTTGGACATAAAATCGATATGCGTATTTTGGTCACAATCAGTTTTGTGGTCTATGCTATTACCTTTTATTGGCGTGCCGTTACCTTTGAACCGGGTATGAGTTTTGCCGATGTAGCACTGCCGCAAATGGTACAAGGCTTAGCCGTCGCCTGTTTTTTCATGCCACTTACGACTATTACGCTGTCCGATTTACCGGCACACAAAATGGCCTCCGCTTCCAGTTTGTTTAACTTTTTACGAACCCTTGCCGGTTCTATCGGTACTTCCCTTACGACATTCTTGTGGTATAACCGTGAAGCCGTTCACCACTCACAGCTGACCGAAGCCATTACGCCGTATAACCCGACCGCACAACAGTATTACCAAATGATGGAGCGTTTTGGCATGGGCGAAGAACAAACTTCTTCCCTGCTTGCCCGTAACATTACATCGCAAGGGTTTATCCTCGGTGCCAACGAGATTTTTTGGTTATCCGCCGTGCTGTTTTTGGTGTTATTTATTTTGGTTTGGTTTGCTAAACCGCCTTTTGGAAACCGACACTAAAGTGCGGTTATTTTTGAGAGCGTTCTTTCGCCCAATTTACCGCTGTTTCAATCGCCTTTCGGGCTTGTGGGCTATTTCGCCAACAGGTTGAGCCTGTGATTTCGGCGCCTCTTTGGAGAATAAAATCCGGGTTAGTTGTCGCCAGTATTTTGACGTCATCTAATCCCATTTCTTCTAAACGCTTTAAGATCGTTGCGCCGATACCTTTTTCAGATAAAAGGCTACGTTTCTCCTCTTCACTAAATGGCATAGTATGTCCTCATAAGATAAAAAATGCGGTGAAAATCCACCGCACTTTGTTCCACGTTATGCTTCCGCCTTCGGTTTAATCACCGCATAAATCACACCGGTGACGACGGAACCTATGGCGATAGCCGCAAGATACATCAACGGCTCAGAAACAAACGGTACCACAAATACCCCCCCGTGTGGCGCTTGCAAGGTAATGCCTAAACTCATGGAAATCGCGCCCGCAGTTGCACCACCTAGCACACTGCTGATAATCACGCGTAGTGGATCTGCCGCCACAAATGGCAATGCCCCTTCGGAAATAAAACAGAAGCCAAGCACGAAAGAGGCTTTACCCGCATCACGTTGATTAGAAGTGAATTTACTGCGCGCTAACCAAGTGGCAATCGCCATGCCGATTGGCGGCACCATGCCTGCTGCCATTGCCGCTGCCATTGGGGTGTAAACCTGAGAGGCGATCATGCCCACGGAGAAGGTATAAGCCGCTTTGTTTACCGGCCCTCCCATGTCGATACACATCATGGTGCCGATAATCACGCCAAGCACCATGGCATTCACATCGCCCATGGATTTTAACCATTCACTCAACGCCGTCATGATTTTCGCGACAGGCGGGTTAATGAGATAAATCATGGATAAGCCGACCATGAAAGACCCCAATAACGGCAAAATTAAGATCGGTTTAAGGGACATCAGGCTTGGTGGTAATTTAATCACATTATTAAGCCCTTTCACCACATAACCCGCAAGGAAGCCGGCGATAATTCCGCCTAAAATCCCCGCGCCTGCGGTCGTCGCCAACATCCCGCCGATTAACCCCACGGCAAGTCCCGGACGGTCGGCGATGGAGAACGCCACATAACCTGCGAACACCGCGATCATTAAGTGGAACGCCGCGCCACCACCGATATCCATTAAGGCTTTCGGCAAGCCGCCCGCGATGTTTTCGTCTTTGAACGCTTCAATACCGAACATGAAGGAAATGGCGATAAGCAAACCGCCCGCCACCACCAACGGCAACATGTGTGATACACCTGTCATCAGGTGCTTATAGACGCCTTTCTTCTCACCGCGCTCTTCGGCTTTCGCCGCGGACGTTGCGCCGCCTTCGTAAATTTTCGCTTCTTTAAAGGCTTTATCGAATTCTTGCGCGGTTTTCTTCAACGCAAGTCCGGTGGAGGTGCGATACATTAATTTGCCTTTGAATTTGTCCAACGGCACGTCAATATCTGCCGCCACAAACACCAAATCCGCTGCCGCCACTTCTTCTGCCGTAATTTCATTGCCCGCACCCACTTGTCCGCGGGTTTCCACTTTCACCTGCCAGCCTTGTTGTTTGGCGTAAGTTTCGATGGCTTCGGCAGACATGAACGTATGCGCTACGCCTGTCGGGCAAGCAGTCACCGCCACAATATTTTTCATTTTACCGTTAGAAACGACCGCACTTTCAGCAGGAGGAACATAATCCTGCGCCTGTTGAATGGCCGTGTCTAACAGGTTTTCGGGTGTGTTGAAATGCTCGTCAATTTTTGCCAAAAACACTTTTTTGCCATTGAATTGAGCATTATTGGGTAAAACATTCCCCAAAACGATGATCAGATCCGCCGCCTCGGCACTGTCCACGATTTCATGTTGCGCTTGCGCAGTTTTACTTAGCATTTCACGCAATAGAAAAGCTTTGGCGTTACCCAAATTAGCGGATGGAGTCAAATAAATATGCATAAGATTATCCCTCAATGACAGTAATGTTGACATTGTTTAAAATTGGTTCAAGCAAAGTGCGGTCAGAAATGCCCACGTTACTTTGCGACACGGCAAAAGCGGAAACCGCACTGGCAAAAGCCAAGGTTTCTTGCTGTGAAAAGCCGTTGATTAAGCCGTAAATCAAGCCCGCCACCATAGAATCGCCGGCACCGACGGTGCTCACCACACGTTCACATCTCGGTGGTTGCGCCTGCATAATTGCCTCATCACTCAACCAAACAGAACCTTGGGCGCCCATGGAAATAATCACATTGGCAATGCCTTGTGCTTTTAATTTCTTGGCGGCAGACACAATTTCTTCCAGTGAATTTAAGGTATAACCCACCCAGGCTTCTAATTCGCGGTGGTTGGGTTTCACCAACCAAGGCCGTGCGCTTAAACCTGCGGTTAGCGCTGCATTACTGCTGTCTAACACGACTTTTACGCCTGCCTGATGCAATTGTTTTAACCAATCAGCAAACAAGTCCGGCGTCACGCCACGCGGCAAGCTGCCACACACGGCAACGATGTCGAAGGATTTGCAATACGCAAGAGAATCCGCCACAAATTGTTGCCACACACTTTCACTAATTTCATAGCCTAAAAAGTTTAAATCGGTAACATCCGCGTCGGTTTCGGTAATTTTCACGTTGATACGAGTTTTGCCCGGCACGCGTTGGAATTTATCTTGTAATCCCAGTTTGTCGAATAAGGCAACAAAATCTCCTTGGTTGTCTTCACCGAGAAAACCGCCCACCGTGACGTCAATACCCAAATCTTTTAACACTTTCGCTACGTTAATGCCTTTACCCGCAGGAAAAAGCCCGAGGGTTTCCACGGTGTTGACTTCGCCCAATTCGATACGTTTTAAACGCCCGACCAAGTCATAAGCGGCGTTTAAGGTGATAGTTGCGACGTTTGCCATCATTATTCCCCTAATCCTGCGTTAATTGCTGCACCGATACCCTCAATAGCTTGTTGTGCTTGCTCCCCGGTGGCCAAAAAACGTAAACGATGGCCTTTCACTACACCTAACGCCACCACTTTCATCAGACTTTTTGCGCTGACCAACGGCGTATCGCGATCGAGATTTTGTACGGCAATATTGGCGTTATATTTTTTTACTTCACTGACTAAAATCGCCGCTGGACGGGCATGCAATCCATGTTCATTTTTTACTTCAAAAATGCCTTCCACGGATTCACTCGGATTTTCCACCGCACTTTCACCACTTGGCGCAGAAGTTGTTGGCTCAGAAATGGTTGGTACAACTTGCTCCATCACTTCAATAGTGTCCGGTTCGCTTGGTGGCACGGCAGAAATTGTTTCGCCAAGTCCTGACGCAATCACCTTGCCAATAGCTTCCACTGCGGCTTGCGCATCCTCGCCCTCTGCTACAAAACGTAAACGATGCCCCTGCGTCACGCCCAAGGCGACAATTTTCATCAGGCTCTTGGCACTCACCGGTGCGCTGGCTCGGGTAAGATTTTCCACGGTAATCTTAGAGGTGAATTTTTTCACTTCGTTAACCAAAATAGCGCTTGGACGGGCGTGTAAGCCGTGTTCGTTACGAATAGTAAAGGTGCCGACGACGCTACCGGCAGCCACAGACGGCGCGGCAGACGCAGTTGATGTCTCCTGTGTCGTAGCTTGCGGAATCGCCTTGCCGTTTAATGCTGCAGCAATCTGTGCGCTGTCGCCGTTTAACAAGATTTGCTGTACCTTGGCATCTAACAGACGGGCTAAAGCTTCGTCAATTTGCTCGTTGGCATAAGCCACCGTTACCACGCCATGCACGAGTTTATTATTTAAGTTAAACGCCTGTTTTGCGCGACTGAACGCCAACCCATTCTTTTGGTTTCCTACGGCGGCATCGGTCACCCATAGGCCTTGCGCCAACGGCAATGCCGGATTGGCAATGACTTCCGAAACGTACTGATGATTGACCGCACTTTGTTGTTCTAATTTGCCGGCGTTAATGGCGATTAAGGTGAGCAAACTGCTGGTGTCCACATCTAAACTGATATTTTCATCAACCACATTAAATTCGTCCGCTTCACCCATTAAAATCGCACGAAATTTTTTCACATCAGTGAGTGTGGCTAATTTTGCAGCCGTGTCTTCATCGCCGAGAACATGAGTCAGTTGACGCAATAATGCCAAATGTTCGTCAGAACGCGCCGCAATGCCAATCACCACATAAGCGATATTGCCCTCACCCCATTCAATCCCTTGTGGAAACTGGAAAATCTGCACGCCGGTGTTTTTTACCATACTACGGGTTTCTAACGTGCCGTGCGGAATGGCAATGCCATTGCCTAAAAAGGTCGATGTTTGTTGTTCGCGCCCTAACATGCCTTGTAAATAACCGCTTTCCACATAACCGGCCTGTTCAAGGGCATTTGCCGCCAGCGTAATGGCTTGCTGTTTATTATCGGCACTCGCCGCCAAATGAATGTTACTTTCGGGTAAATTAAACATTCTGTCTCCTTGTTTCTACGAGGGTATAAATCGGGTGCTGAATAGTGCAAAAACCTTTCAGCCAAGGTTTAAAATACAAAAAACTGCCGGTAAAGACCGACAGTTTTTGATTATTTGCCACCGCAAAGTTTGAGTAATTCCTCGGAACCTTGCACGATATATTCGTCATTTTCAGACCGCACTTTACCACGCTGTAAATCTAACATGGCATCATAAATACCTTGGGTCACGCTTGGTGTGTCAATATGGCTCCAGCATTTTGCATTCAGCTTACCAAAATTGGTTTGTAACGCCGCCGCATGGATCACGCCGCTGTAATACGCATAGATATTCGAGTCATGTCCGCCTTTATGTAATTTTTCTTTGATTTGTTCCACCGGCACAAGAATTCGACCTAAATACCAGTCGTTTGCTCCACTGGCAAAGGAATTAACGTAATAATCACGATCAACGCGACCTTCATATGTTTCAACAGTTGCCGCATAAGCCGTGGCATAGGATTTTTTATCGATTTTCGACTGTTCTAAATTAATCACCGTTTTTTTATGCGCGGAAGAAAAAGGCAAATAAGAGGAAAACGAACACGCACTCAGCGTGCCAATTAAAAAACAAACAGAAATTTTTTTTAACATGAGAAACCTTTAAATTTCACTTAACCATAAATAAAAATAAGCCGTTATTCTATAACGCAGCTCCCCTATTTAGCAATAAACCCCGAAAAATCCTTCTGCTGGTTAAAATACGTTAAATCCGCTAATGTATTGATGTTGGTAAATGCCTGTTTATTTTCGGAAAAGTCCACACTCACCGCCCCGTTTTGACGCATAAACTGCAACATTCTGCGCTCGCCGGAGGCTAAATAAGTCGCCAACTGGTCTTTTAGGCTACGCGCCATTAAACAAAACGTAGGATGTTCACGTTCGCCATCATGCACATACGCAATAGAAACGCCGTGAAAATCCACCGCACTTTTGAGTTTTTCCAGTAAATTATCCGGGAAGAATGGGCTATCACAAGGAACAAATAAGACAAAATCCGTGTCAGCACGTTCCAATGCGGTCAAAATCCCACTTAACGGCCCTTGAAAGCCTTCGAGATTATCGCCAAACACCGGCACGCCTGCAGTGGCATAAATTGTCTGATTGCGATTAGCATTAATAGAAATCTGTTCCACCTGCAAACGTAGGCGATCATAAATAAATTGAAATAGCGGCTTACCGTGCAATAATTGCAATCCCTTATCCGCCCCCTCCATTCGCTTGGCTTGTCCGCCGGCTAAAATGACGGCACTAATTGACATTGTCATATTTTCTTCCGAGGTTAATTACAGTATGATCTTGCTTAATTTTTTCAATAATAAGGAAATGCGTATGAAATGTCATCGCCTGAATGAAGTGTTGGAACTTTTACAACCTTATTGGTCTAAAGACGCCGATCTCTCATTAATGCAGATTTTACAAAAAATCGCTGATGAAACCGGGTTTGACAAACCGCTTGCGGAACTGCCTGACGAAGTCGTTATTTATCACTTAAAAATGGCCGGCAAAGACAAATTCGAGCCGATTCCCGGCATTAAAAAAGATTACGAAGAAGACTTTAAAACTGCGTTATTAAAAGCACGCGGTATTATTAAATAAATCAATTAGTTGAGGATGACACATGAAAAAATGGTTCTTTTTAGCAATGGCTGCTGCCTTTTCGCTTTCTACACATGCGTTGGATTTAACGGAAGGTAAACAATATCTTGTCATTGAAGGACAACAACGCACCGCACAACCTGAGGTGATCGAATTTTTCTCTTTCTATTGCCCACATTGCTATTCTTTTGAAACGCAATATCACATTCCGCAAAAAATTGCCGAGGCATTACCTGAAGGCACATCATTCAAACAATACCATGTGGACTTCTTAGGTCGTCAATCAGAAAACCTCACTCGCGCATGGGCATTAGCCTTAGCCATTAACGCCGAAGAAAAAGTCAGAATGCCATTATTTAAAGCGGCGCAGGCTAATGCATTAAAATCCATGGATGACATTCGTCAAATCTTCATTGATAACGGCATTTCTGCTGAGCAATTCGATGGTGGCATTAATAGCTTTGCCGTCAACGGTTTGGTCAGCAAACAGCAAAACTTAGTAGCAAAATACCAAGTGCGCGGCGTACCGGATTTTTATGTTAACGGCAAATATCGCGTGAATATGGAAGGCTTAGCCCATAATGAAAACAGTTTTGTGGATGAATATGTGCAAACCGTAAAAGGTTTATTGCAAAAATAAACAAAAATTGGTTTAATGCCTGCCGATTTTATTTTCGATACCCATTTTAGAGGATTATATGGCTGAGAGTTTTAGCGTAACCCGTCGTTTTTTTGACGACAAAAACTATCCGCGCGGTTTTGCCCGTCACGGTGATTACACCATCAAAGAAGCACAAGCTTTAGAACAATACGGACAAGCCTTCCGCGCATTAGATTCAGGCGAACGTAAACCGTCAACCAAAGAAGAGAAAGACTTTGTGGCGTTCTGTCGTGGTGAACGTGCTGCGGAAACTTTCTTCGAAAAAACTTGGCAGAAATATCGCAATCGTATCTCTACCAACAAACGCCTTTACACCTTATCCGGTGTGGTTGGCGTAGATAATCTAGACGATTACGCCGCAGACTAAACCACCAATATAACAATCAGAAGGCTTGGGATTCCGAGCCTTTTGTTTTTACGACTGCCAATTCCATGAATGCTATGCTTAATTTACCCGTTGATCGTTATGCTGAATTGCTCGCTGAAAAGCAGCAAAAACTGACCGCACTTTTATCACCATTTGCTGCACCTGATTTGCAGGTGTTCACCTCGCCAACGCAGCATTTCCGTATGCGTGCGGAATTTCGCATTTGGCATGACGGCGATGATTTCTATCACATCATGTTCGATCAACAGAGCAAACAACGTTATCGGGTGGATAATTTCCCTATCGCCAGCGAACTGATTAATCGCATGATGACGGCATTATTACCGTTGTTAAAACAGCAAATGATATTACACCACAGACTGTTCCAAATCGATTATTTAAGCACGCAAAGCCAACAGATTATCGTCAGTTTGTTGTATCACAAAACCTTGGATGAAGACTGGCAAACCGCGGCGCAAACCTTGCGTTCACAACTCCAACAGCAAGGTTTTAACGTACAAATTGTCGGACGTGCCAGCAAACAGAAAATTTGTCTGGAACAGGATTATGTAGATGAAATCCTACACGTGCACGGCAAAGACTACATTTATCGCCAAGTGGAAAACAGCTTCACGCAACCAAATGCGGCAGTAAACAGCAAAATGTTGGAATGGGCGGTAGATTGCACTCGCAATAGCCAAGGGGATTTATTGGAGCTTTATTGCGGCAACGGCAATTTTTCTATCGCGCTGGCACAAAATTTCCGTAAAGTGTTGGCCACAGAAATTGCCAAACCTTCGGTCGCCGCTGCGCAATTTAACATCGCGGCAAATCAGATAAACAACTTACAAATCATCCGAATGTCAGCGGAAGAATTCACGCAAGCGATGCAAGGCGTGCGCGAATTTAATCGCTTAAAAGGCATTGATTTGAAAGCCTATGAATGCAACACCATTTTCGTCGATCCGCCACGCGCCGGCTTAGATGTGGAGACCGTTAAACTGGTGCAACAATATGAGCGCATTTTGTATATTTCCTGCAATCCACATACGTTGTGCGACAACCTGAAAACGCTCAGCCAAACCCATCGCATTGAAAAAGCCGCCTTGTTCGATCAGTTTCCTTACACAGAACACATGGAAGCAGGCGTGTGGTTAGTGAGAAAGGGATAAACATGAACATCCAACTGCTCTGCGAAACCCAAACACCGCAAAAACCCACCGCACTTTTTGCCGAAGCCGGCTTAATGCACGATCCAAACAGCCCATTGGCGTTAGTGTGGACGGAAACGGAAGGCATGGAACGCTTAGAATTACGCAAATTAGACGAGCCAAAATTAGGCGCGGTATTTGTGGATTTTGTCGGAGGCGCTATGGCACATCGCCGCAAATTTGGTGGCGGTCGCGGTGAGGCGGTGGCAAAAGCGGTAGGTATTAAACAAGATAGTTTGCCGACGGTGATTGACGCGACGGCAGGCTTAGGGCGTGATGCCTTTGTATTGGCGGCGCTAGGTTGCCAAGTGAAACTGGTTGAACGCCACCCGGTCGTACGTTTGTTATTACAAGATGGCTTGCAACGTGCTTATGCTGACGAAGAAATCGGCCCGTGGATACAACAAAATATGCAACTGTTGCCTTATCAACACATCAATCAACTGAATCCTGACACGGATTTTGCGGATGTGGTCTATCTCGACCCCATGTACCCACACAAAGCCAAAAGCGCCTTGGTGAAAAAAGAAATGCGCGTGTTTCAACATTTGGTCGGTGCCGATTTAGACGCGGACGAGCTACTTGCGCCCGCACTCCAACTCGCCCGTCAGCGCGTCGTGGTCAAACGCCCCGACTACGCTGATTTTCTCGCGCAAAAAGCACCGCACTTTTCGCGCGAAACGAAGAATCACCGTTTTGACGTGTATGTGAACCATCACATTCATGATCGCTAAATACACAAAATAGCATCCAGATCACAACCCCGATAGGTCTTTGCGTTATAATTTACTTCTATTTTTTTGCAATAAAAGGAGCTTTTACAATGAACGCACAACACCTCGCTCACTACATTGATCACACTGCACTGACCGCAGAAAAAACAGAAACGGATATCCTGACATTATGCGATGAAGCCATTGAATATCAATTTTTTTCTGTTTGCATTAACTCGTGTCATATTCCTTTGGCAAAACAAAAATTGGCCGGCACGCCGATAAAAATTTGTACTGTCGTGGGCTTTCCATTGGGCGCGAATCTAACCTCGGTCAAAGTATTTGAAACGCAAGCCGCCATTGCTGCCGGTGCGGATGAAATTGATATGGTCATCAATGTTGGATGGATTAAATCAAATCAGTGGGTCGCTGTAAAAGAAGATATTCAAGCCGTCTTAACTGCCTGTCAGGGTAAACCGTTAAAAGTCATTTTAGAAACCTGCTTGCTCACAAAAGAGGAAATTGTAAAAGCCTGTGAAATCAGTAAAGCCTTAGGGGTCGCCTTTGTTAAAACATCAACCGGTTTTAATCGGGGCGGCGCTACCGTAGAAGATGTCGCGTTGATGAAACAGGTTGTGGGAGACATTGGTGTTAAAGCCTCCGGAGGGATTCGAGATACGCAAACAGCGCTTGCGATGATTGAAGCCGGCGCAACACGCATTGGTGCCAGTGCCGGTATTGCTATTGTGAAAGGGATTAAAGACAATAATAGCGATTATTAATCCACCTCATTGAAGATGGGAAATCAGCATCTGTTGATGTTCCCATCTGCTGGTCTTATCTATTCGTCCAAAATCACTTTGCCAATGTAACCCAAATTACGATGGCGTTGTGCGTAATCAATACCATAGCCGACAACAAACTCATCAGGAATAGTGAATCCTACCCAATCAACCGGCACATCCACTTCACGGCGTGAAGGTTTATCCAATAACGTACAAATGGTCAACGAACTTGGCTCGCGTAGATTTAAAATATCGCGCACTTTTTGTAAGGTGTAGCCGGTATCGATAATATCTTCCACAATCAGCACATGTTTGCCTTTAATGTCGCCATCAAGATCCTTGCTGATACGCACATCATGATTGGAATTCATGGCATTACCGTAACTGGATGTAGTCATAAAATCGATTTCCACAGGCAAGTGAATTTCGCGCACTAAATCCGCCATAAACATGAAAGAACCACGTAACAAGCCGACAACAACCAATGGCGTATGGATATTTTTATGTTGATAAAAATTGGTAATTTCTTGGCCTAATTCCGCAATGCGACTGCGCACATCCTGTTCGGAAATAAGAATGTCAACGTGATGTTTTTTCATGAAATAATCGCCTTTTTAATGGGAGTGAAGTGCGGGTATTTTAGCAAAAAAAAGACTGAAGTTTAAACTTCAGTCTTTTGAATACCCTAACGAATTTACTTTTTACTCTACCTGTTATGGAGCATGATGCAAACTTTAAAATGAAACCAATCACCTTAACTGCAATACTTAACAGATGGAATGCATTGTATCAGAGATCTCATTTTTTTCAATAAGAATTATTATCATTTAATAAAATAGGATCTAATTTCCGGAAATTTTCAGATTTTCCAACAGGATCGAACCGGTCTGGATATTTGAACGATGTTCAATATCATCCCCAACTGCCACAATATTACGTAACATATCCTGCAATCTGCCAGCAATGGTGATTTCACCCACCGGATATTGAATTTCACCGTTTTCCACCCAGAATCCGGCGACGCCACGTGAGTAATCACCGGTAACCAAATTTACCCCTTGCCCCATCACTTCTGTTACCAATAACCCGCGTCCCATTTCACGTAAAAGTGCGGTCAGTTTTCCAGACGAATTGGGCTGGACCAACCAGTTGTGAATGCCACCGGCGTGTCCCGTGCTTTGCATACCCAACTTACGACTGCTATAACTGGTGAGCAAATAGGTTTGCAAAATCCCTTGACGAATAATCTCCAAATCCTTCGTTCTGACGCCTTCGCTATCAAATGGCGTTGAGGCAAGGCGGCCAATTAAATGCGGTTTTTCACTAATGTGAAACCAATCCGGCAAAACTTGCTTGCCAAGATGATCTAGCAAGAAACTGGCTTTACGGTATAAACTGCCACCACTAATAGCCGTAGCTAAATGGCTGATTAAGCCGGTCGCCACATCATTTAGGAAAATTACCGGCGCTTGCTGCGTGGCGATTTTTTGCGGTTGTAGACGAGCAAGGGTTTTTCGTGCGGCATTTTCACCCACCCATTGTGCATTTTCTAATGCATTAATATCACGGGAAACCGTGTATTCATAATCTCGTTCCAGTTGATCATCATGTGCAGCGATAACTGAGCAAGACAACGAATAGCGGCTAGACAAATAACTTTGCAACATACCATGGCTATTTCCATACACTCGCACGCCGGTATGTGCATTGAAAGACGCGCCTTCGCTGTTAACAATGCGTTTGTCAAATGCTAGCGCCGCGTTTTCTGTCTCTAATGCCAACTGCGCAGCACGATCCACATCAATATCTGCCGCGTGATACAAATCTAGATCCGGTGCATCAAATGCCATTAATGCTTTGTCGGCTAAACCGGCACAATCATCGGGTGAGGTATATTTCGCAATCGCTAATGCGGCTTCTACGGTATTTTTAATGGCTTCAGGGCTTAAATCGGAAGTGGAGGCATTGCCTTTTTGTTGACCTAAATAAACTGAAATGCCTAATGCGCCATCATTATTAAATTCAACGTTTTCAATATCTTTTAAACGGGTAGAAACCGATAACCCTCCGGATTTCGTCACACCCACTTCGGCGGCCGCACCGGCTTTTTGGGCGATTTCAAGGGCAAGACTGACCGCATCGCATAATTGTTGTTCTTGTTGCTGTAAAAGTGCGGTCTGATTTTCAAGAGTTTTTACTGACATAAAGGAATTTCTCGTGGTTAAAAATGCCCTAATTTTAGCCTATTTTTCTTTTTAAGGCTAACCGCAAAAAAATGCGCCTCAGGTTGTCACACAATCCTGAGGCATATTTTTATCCGTCAGAAAAACTAGTCGATTTTAAAACTAATCGGCACAGAAATCGATGCGCCCATGCCTGCCGGTCGAGGCCCAATCGATCTGGCGCTATTTACCGCACTTAACGCTGCATTATCCAAATCTTCAACCCCTGAACTCTTCGCAATCGCTACGCCGGTGATAGAACCATCTGCACCAATAGTAAAGGAAACCGTCACCACGCCCTGCTTACGCATCATTTTCGCACGAGCAGGATAACGTTTGTGTCGTTCAATTTCACGGCGCAACGCAGAACGATAAGCATCAAGCTCACTGCCGCTGGCGCCATTTCCCACTAAGTTAGGATTCGTCGTCGTTGCCGGACCGGTTGTCGTTGCCTTTGAATTCACAGAAGCGTTAGATTCAACCGTTCTGTCACCTATCGGCACATCAGGGCTTGGTTTAACTTTCGGTTTTTCTTTTGGCTTTTGTTTAGGTTTTTCTTTTGGCTTCTCTTTCGGCTCTTGCGGTTTTTCCGGTTCTTTTGGTTTTTCAACCTTTGGCGGTTCCGGTTTAACGGTTGGATCTTCAACGGTTTCCTGTTTTTCCGGCTCCGGGGCTTTTTCTTCCACCGGCGGCGGATCAGCCTCTACCATGGCCATCATCATTTCCATGGAAATACTGGTTGAAATTTCACCGGTCGCACTGTTAGCACTCGTATCCGTGGTATTCACATGGCTACCAAAAAGCCAAACTATTATCGCAATATGAATCGCAGCAGATAAGAGAAAGCTCAAGAGTGAACGTTTTGCATTCTGCATTCACATTCTCCTACTTGCCGGCACCGACGGCTTGTTCTGCAGGTTTTGTCCCTTGAGATTCCACTGATTTGAGCGCCTGCGGATTCGTGTTTTTGGGTTTCTCGCCACCTTTATCTTTCGTTGCCACAATGGCGACATCTTTAATGTCATTTTTCGCCAATAAATCCGTGACAGACACAAAATCTTGGAATGTGGCATCCGCATCAATCTTTAAGGTCACTTTTTGGGTTTTATCCCAACCGGCAATTTCAGTCTCCAGCGCTTCAAGCGTGGTCGGTTTGTCATTAAAAAACAGCTCACCCTTTGCCGTAACGGTTAATAATTTTGCCAGCTCGCTAGATTTAAACGCCACAGAAGCACTTGCTTTCGGTACATTCACTTGGATTTTTCCTTGTGAAATAAAAGAAGCAGTAATCAACACGATAGCAAGCAACACCAACATAATATCAATAAACGGAATAATGTTGATTTCATCAAACTTTTTCACAGGAATTCCTTATGCTTCGGTTTCTTCTTTATATTTTTGAGAATTTAAGACTTTCCACTTCAAACGGTTAACTTCAACCTTACGCCCTAATGCGTTATAGAAAATCATGGACGGAATTGCCACCAAGATACCAAGTGCGGTCGCTTTTAGCGCTAAAGATAGATGCATCATAATTTCACCGGCATTCACTTCGCCACCGGCTTGACCGATTTGGTAAAAGGTTAAAAGAATACCGATAACGGTTCCTAACAAACCAACATAAGGTGCATTCGCGCCGATGGTGGAAATGACAGTGAGATTGCGGTTTAAATCAATTTCAAGTGCATGAATGGTGGAATATTGACTGACTTTAACGCGGGCTAAGAAAATAAAACGCTCAATCACCATGGCGAGCATTAAGACGCTCATAAAAAGCAATAAACCGATAATAATGTAATCACTGTACTTTTGTAAAAAGTCAAAAATCTGCGGCATTTGTTTTTCCTTTGAATAGGCTCGAAAAAATAAGTAAAAGAAAACTGTGAATAGGAATTTTCTTTAACTGATAATAAGTCGCATTTATTATAACCCTCTTCAATGATTTGTAAATCAAAACTTATCAATAGGTTAAAAGCATTAATGACGTGATTTAAGGAGAAAACAAGTGAGAGAATAGGAAGAAAAGAGAGAAAGAAAATCCTGTGGCTGAGGCGATAGTCGGACGTAACAAATAAAAAAATCTGCACCTTAGTCCGTTACTTATGTTATCTAACGTTTCGCGTGCAGATTCTTCTAAATGTACGAAATTATTCGCCCAAACGCTCTTTAATACGAGCTGCTTTACCGGAAAGTGCGCGTAAGTAGTAAAGTTTCGCTTTACGTACCGCACCTTTACGTTTCACTACGATGCTATCCACTGCCGGAGAGTGAGTTTGGAATACACGCTCAACACCAACACCGTTAGAGATTTTGCGTAGGGTGAATGCAGAATGCAAGCCACGGTTACGAATTGCAATAACCACGCCTTCGAATGCTTGCAAACGACGCTTACTACCTTCAACAACCCATACTTTCACTTCTAATGTGTCACCTGGACGGAAGCTTGGTACGTTTTGTTTTAATTGTTCTTGTTCAAGTTGTTTAATGATGTTAGACATTTTTGATCCTTTTTGATCCTAGAATTAACTGAGTTTACTGTTATATTCGGCTTTCACCTGTTTTAATAGCTTACGTTGTTCGTCAGTCAGAGCTAGGCCTTCCAGTAGCTCAGGGCGTCGTAACCATGTTCTCAATAACGATTGTTTTAACCGCCATTTGCGAATTTCCTCATGGTGTCCCGACATCAGCACGGGTGGCACGGTTAATCCATCAAGCACTTCAGGACGCGTATAATGCGGACAATCCAGTAATCCGTCGGCAAACGAATCTTCCTCAGCGGAAGCTTGTTTACCAAGCACACCTGGGATAAATCGGGCAACTGCGTCAATTAACGTCATTGCCGGCAATTCACCGCCGGTGAGGACATAATCACCTACTGACCATTCTTCATCAACAACCGTTTCAATCAAACGCTCGTCAATGCCTTCATATCGGCCGCATAACAAAATCAATTTCTGATTCTGCGCTAATTCCTCTACACCTTGTTGATCGAGTTTACGACCTTGTGGCGAGAGATAAATCACTTTTGCACCTTCACCTGCGACTTCTTTTGCTGAATCGATAGCATCCTTTAACGGTTGCACCATCATCAGCATTCCCGGGCCTCCGCCATAAGGACGGTCATCCACGGTTTTATGCTTATCGTGCGTAAAATCTCTTGGATTCCAGCACCGCACTTGTAACAGGTTTTGCTTAACAGCCCTGCCGGTTACCCCATATTCCGTAATTGCTTTAAACATTTCAGGGAACAGACTTATTACCCCAATCCACATAATTTAGCCTTAACTTTTGAGCCTTATGTTTAATGTTACCGCAAAGCGCTACGGCATACCTGAGATTAGAAACCAGCGTCCCAATCCACTGTAATCGTCTTAGTGGCGGGATCGACTCTTTTAACTACTTGTTCATACAAAAACGGAATTAACCGCTCTTGTTTCCCGAAAGCATCTTTTACATTGGCTTTTACCACCAATACATCATTGGAACCGGTTTCCATCATTTCAGTCACGGTTCCCATGGCATAACCTTCTAGGTTCACCACCGCACAACCGATTAAATCGTGCCAGTAGTAATCCCCTTCTTCCAAGGTTGGAAATACCGATAAATCGACACCGATTTCCACATTGGCAAGAGTTTGCGCCGCCTCACGATCATCCACGCCTTTTAATTTAACGATCAGTTCGTGATTATGATGACGCCAGTTTTCCAATTCGGTTGGCAGCCACTGCCCTTTGATTTTCAAAAACCAAGGTTGATAGTCAAAGATACTTTCAGCTTGTTCTGTGGATGAGTAAATACGTAACCAACCGCGAATACCATAAGTCGAACCTAATTTTCCGACAGTTTCGATTCTTTGTTGTTGCATATTCATCACCTCAAAAAAGCAAAATTACGCAGCTTTTTGCGCTTCTTTTACTAAAGTCGCAACGCGATCAGACAATGAAGCACCTTGGCTAACCCAGTGGTTAACACGGTCTAAATTGATACGAACACGTTCTGCATTGCCTTGTGCAATTGGATTGAAGAAACCAACACGCTCAATGAAACGACCGTCACGTGGTGAACGGCTGTCAGCAACTACGATTTGGTAAAATGGGCGTTTTTTAGCTCCGCCACGAGATAAACGAATGGTTACCATAACCTTCCTCTAATTATTTGATTACAAAAAGAAAACTCTCAAATATCGAAAGTTAAATGAGAGTTAAACTTACTTTTTTCTCTGTATATATAGACAAAAAGCCTGTGGATTTTACTCTTTTCCCGGCAAAAAGCAAGCCGGAAATACGATGTCGGCTTTTCTTAAATAATCCGCGAGAATTGCTGTTGCTTGGCTTGTACGCGAGAGTAAGTGTCAAAACACAAACAAATATTACGAATCAACAAACGGCCTTTCGGAGAAACGACAATTTGTTCATCGCCAATCTCTAATAAACCGTCGGCTGCCAAAGGCGCTAGCAACGCTAAATCTTCTGCAAAGTGTTGTTTAAAGTTAATGTTGTACTGTTTTTCTAATGGCGCATACGCTAATTTAAAGTTACAAATTAATTGTTTAATCATATCACGACGCAGGCAATCTTCTTCTGTCATCGCCAAGCCTTTGTGTAAGGCAATGCCATTTTCCTCCACATGGGCATAATAAGTTTTCAGATCTTTTTGGTTTTGTGCGTAGGTGTCGCCTAACAAGCTAATAGCCGACACACCCAATCCCAGCAAATCGCATTCTTCCTGTGTGGTGTAACCTTGGAAATTACGATGCAAAATGCCTTTTTGCTGTGCAATGGCAAGCTCATCATCCGGTTTCGCAAAGTGATCCATACCGATAAATTTATAGCCGGCATTGCCCAAGGTTTCGATGGTTTTTTGCAAAATTTCCAGCTTGGTTTCCGGTTTAGGTAATTGCCATTCTTTAATTTTCGCCTGACCGGCAAAACGACTAGGCAAGTGGGCATAGTTAAACACACTGAGACGATCAGGATTGAGCTCAATCACTTTTTGCAATGTGAACATAAAACTTTCTACGGTTTGCAACGGAAGACCGTAAATTAAATCCAAATTAGTCGATTGGAAACCCAACTCACGGGCGCGCACCAATAAAGCATTGACAAATGCCTCATCTTGCTCACGATTCACCGCTTTTTGCACGTCTTTATTGAAATCTTGCACGCCCATACTAATACGGTTGAAACCAATGTTGCGCAAATGGTCCAGCATGGAAAGCTCAATTTCACGCGGATCCATTTCAATACTCACTTCTGCATTGTCAGCGATCTTGAAGTGTTCACGTAGCATATTCATTAAACGTGCCGATTGAACTTCCGTTAAATAGGTCGGTGTGCCACCACCCCAATGCACTTGGGTCGCCACACGGTTTGTAAATAATTTCGACCGCGCTTTAATTTCTTTTTCAAGAAAATCTAAATAGATATCCGCTTTATGTTGATGGCGGGTAATGACCTTATTACAGCCACAGAAATAACAAAGTTTATGACAAAACGGAATGTGTACATATAAAGACAGCGGGCGGTCAGGATAACGCTGTGTAGCAGCAATAAAATCCTCGTTCGTATAATGTTCATTAAATTCCAATGCTGTCGGATAAGACGTATAACGCGGACCGGATTGATTGTATTTCTGAATTAATGCCAAATCCCAAATAATCTCGGACATTAAATTTCCCCCAATATTTTTTATAATTTTTCAATATCAGCCAATAGCTGATGTAACTCCAACTTAATGTTTTTTTCAAGTGCCGCTTCAGCACTTTCACGTTGCAAATCTAAACGCATACGTTCGTTCTTTTTTAATGCGTTGCGCGCCTCATGTGTCGGCATCGTTTCAACCACTTCGTATAACTGTAGCATGGTAACATGGTTTTTAATGCTCATTCCCACCGGTTCTAATAGCATTTTCAGGCGCAACACGCCCTCGGAAAGATTGCAATCGTCATTCAGCATGGCTTTGGCAATGATTTCGATGCTTTCCTTAATACGATTGATTCGGTTTCGGCGAGCTTGTTGCAACGCCTTTTTTTGCTTTTGCAAGGCAAGCAATAAATAGGTGGCATAGCCTATCATCCCCACAATGATACAAACTGCCACAAGCAATAATACTGTCTTCCACATAATAAATAACGGGTTTATTTGAATTGGTTAATGTTGATTGTCTCAAAAGTGCGGTATAAATCTTCGGCGTTTTCCTCGTCTTCTACAATACCTAATTCTTCCATTAATTGCGCGACTCGTGCTAAGCACTCATCCACAAATTGCTGATCTTTGAGAGACAATTGCTTGCCTTCTTCCAGTTGATCCAACAAGTGATTTAAGCATTCATTATTCTCCAATTGTTCTAATTCAAGCATCGGATCCAAGGTTGCTTTTGGCTCAGATTTTGCAGCTGATTCTGCTTGCGCTTTTTGCGGTTTATTGACGAACTCCACCATCAACGGCACTTTTTTACGACTGCCAATGCGCGGATCTTTCATCTCCAACGCTTGATTTTCGGCTTTCGCATTCACCGCACTATGGCGGGAACCTGAGGCTAATCCTTTGTGTTTGCGTTTTTTCTTCTCTTCACGCGCCTTTGCATCAAGTTCATAACGCGTTGACTGACGACCTGAACGTGGTGCGGTCGGTTTTTTATCGGTTTTGCGGGTCGGCATAATATCCGTCACGCGACGGGTCTTTTTCTGACGGGACATAACGTATCTCTTAGCGAATAAAATTAAGTCGCGATTGTACCACCGTGTAGGAAATTTAACGAGAGGAACGCCAAATCTTCTACCGATTTTATCATGCCATTCATTGAAATTTTCTTAAAAAGCAGTAAACTAGCGCACAATTTTTTGGCCTTGTTTTATACAAGCTAAAAAATCACTTCTTTATAATAAACTTTAAATGTTACCCGTGAGTAACAGAAGGACAATTCAACATGACTACAAAAGTAAATAGCTATGGCTGGAAAGCCTTGCTAGGCTCTGCCGTCGGCTATGCGATGGACGGTTTCGATCTTCTTATCCTCGGTTTTATGTTAAGCGCCATCTCTGCCGATTTGGGATTAACCCCGGCGCAAGGCGGTTCTTTAGTAACTTGGACATTAGTTGGTGCTGTTTTTGGTGGTATCGTTTTCGGTGCATTAAGTGATAAATATGGCCGTGTGCGCGTGTTAACGTGGACGATCATTCTTTTTGCCGTATTCACCGGCTTATGCGCATTAGCGCAAGGTTATTGGGATTTACTGATTTATCGCACCATTGCCGGTATTGGTTTAGGTGGCGAGTTCGGGATCGGCATGGCATTAGCGGCGGAAGCTTGGCCGGCACGTCACCGTGCGAAAGCGGCTTCTTATGTGGCGCTTGGCTGGCAAGTCGGTGTATTAGCGGCAGCATTGTTAACCCCATTATTATTGCCACAAATTGGCTGGCGTGGCATGTTTGTGGTGGGTATTTTCCCGGCATTTGTGGCGTGGTATTTACGCTCCCGTTTGCATGAGCCTGACATTTTTGTGCAAAAACAGACCGCACTTTCCAAACCAACAAGCCGTTGGGCGTCTAAATTGGAGTCATTCAAATTATTAGTGAAAGATAAAGCCACCGCCAAAGTCAGTTTGGGCGTGGTTATCCTGACCTCCGTACAAAACTTCGGTTATTACGGCATTATGATTTGGATGCCAAATTTCCTTTCCAAACAACTTGGCTTTAGCTTGACGAAATCCGGTGTATGGACGGCTGTCACCGTTTGCGGCATGATGGCGGGCATCTGGATTTTCGGTCGTTTGGCGGATCGCATTGGACGTAAACCAAGTTTCTTATTGTTCCAAGCCGGGGCAGTGGTCAGCATCATTGCGTATTCACAATTAACAGATCCGAATACCATGTTAATTGCCGGTGCGTTCTTGGGGATGTTTGTGAACGGCATGATGGGCGGTTATGGTGCGTTAATGGCAGAAGCTTACCCGACTCAAGCACGCGCTACCGCACAAAACGTGTTGTTTAATTTGGGGCGTGCGGTGGGCGGCTTTGGCCCGGTCGCCGTGGGGGCAGTGGTTTCCGCTTATTCCTTCCAAACTGCCATTGCCTTTTTAGCGGTGATTTATGTCATCGATATGTTAGCAACAGTGTGTTTAGTGCCGGAATTAAAAGGCAAAGAGCTACATTAATGCGATGAAAGTGCGGTTGAAAAATGAAATGTTTTTTCACCGCACTTTACCTCTCATCCTATCAAAAAAGAAAAATAACAATCCGCACGTAAAACGTTCGGTTTTTAGGCTCCCCTATAAGAGCCTATACTTCACAAGCCCCTCAAGAAGCTTGTGAAAACCGGTAACCGTGTTTATTTTCATATCACTATTTTAGTGAATCGTAGCGTGCAACTTGTTGCACGAAATCATGAATGCCCGAAAGAGTTAAATAACGTTCCGTGCGTAATTTGGTCGTGCATCAAGATACACGCTACGCATGAAATCGTGAATTACGCATCGAGGTTAATTATTCGTGCAACAAGATGTATGCTACGCACAAAATCGTAAATTACGTATCGAGGTTAATTATTCGTGCAACAAGTTGCACGCTACGAGGAAGGGCTCCATACGCATAGCGTATGGTTTTTATAGCCAGGCCTTGGCTGGCTATAACAAAAAACCGCTCAAATGAGCGGTTTTTTTTAACAATGAAAAGGCAAAAATTAAGCTAATTTTTTGATTTGTGCAGCTAATTTAGATTTGTGGTTTGCTGCTTTGTTAGCGTGAATTAAGCCTTTAGAAGCCATGCGGTCAACAACTTTTTGCATTTCAACGAATGCTGCTTCAGCTGCTGCTTTCTCACCCGCTGCGACTTGAGCATAAACTTTTTTGATGTAAGTACGCATCATAGAGCGTTGGCTTGCGTTGTGTTGACGGCGTTTTTCAGATTGAACCGCACGTTTTTTTGCTGACTTGATATTAGCCAAGGTCAAACTCCTAAAAATTTCTGTTAGTTAATAGTGACAAAATAGGGGCGTAAATATGCCGATTTCTTATACATTTGTCAACGGGGATTTTGTTTTGATTTCGGTGAGACACAACCGAAAGTAAGCATCGTTATTCTTAACAAGTGCTTCCTAAATGGGCTCACACAAACGATGTGCGCGGGATTTTAACAGTTTTTTCCCTTAGAATATAGCGTAAAAACGAAATTTCTATACAATTAGGCAAATTTTATCATTCAGAGTAATTCGTTTTGAGTAAAAGATTATTAAAATCCGGCATGATCGTGAGTGGGATGACGCTTGTTTCGCGTGTATTAGGCTTGGTTCGCGATGTAGTGATTGCTAATTTAATCGGTGCCGGCGCAGCGGCGGATGTGTTTTTATTCGCCAACCGTATTCCTAATTTTCTCCGTCGATTATTCGCCGAAGGGGCGTTTTCACAAGCATTTGTACCGGTGTTAGCGGAATATCAAAAATCCGGAGATTTATCAAAAACCCGTGAATTTATCGGTAAGGTGTCGGGCACCTTGGGCGGTTTGGTCACGGTCGTTACGTTATTAGCGATGATCGGTTCGCCGGTGGTGGCAGCAATTTTCGGCACAGGTTGGTTTGTGGATTGGTTGAATGACGGGCCAAATGCGGAAAAATTCACGCAAGCCTCCTTGTTACTCAAAATCACCTTTCCTTATTTATGGTTCGTGACCTTCGTTGCGCTGTCCGGTGCAATTCTGAATACCATCGGCAAATTCGGCGTGATGTCGTTCTCGCCGGTGTTGCTCAATATTGCCATGATTGCCACCGCACTTTGGCTGGCTCCGCAGTTGGAAAATCCGGATTTAGGCTTGGCGATCGGGATCTTTCTCGGCGGGTTATTACAATTTCTGTTTCAACTGCCTTTCTTATATCAAGCCAAATTATTAGTAAAACCCAAATGGGCGTGGCATGACGAAGGTGTGAAGAAAATTCGCACACTGATGATTCCCGCCTTATTCGGGGTTTCTGTAAGCCAAATCAACTTGCTCCTTGATACCTTTATCGCCAGTTTTTTAATGACGGGCTCCATCAGTTGGCTATATTATTCCGACCGCTTGTTAGAGTTTCCGCTTGGGTTGTTCGGTATTGCCATTTCTACGGTGATTTTGCCAACCCTTGCTCGGCACCATGTGAACCGTGATGATAACGCTAAAAGTGCGGTGGATTTTCGCAACACAATGGACTGGGGCGTACGCATGATTTTATTGCTCGGTGTGCCGGCAATGATTGGTATCGCTGTATTGGCTCAGCCTATGTTGTTGGTGCTGTTTATGCGTGGCAGTTTTACTTTTAGCGATGTGCAATCAGCCTCTTATTCCCTGTGGGGCTTTAACGCAGGGCTTCTGAGTTTCATGTTAATCAAGATTTTGGCGAACGGTTATTATGCCCGTCAAAACACCAAAACGCCGGTGAAAATTGGCATTATTGCCATGGTGAGCAACATGGCATTTAATGTCTTAGCCATTCCGTTTAGCTATGTGGGTTTGGCGATAGCCTCTGCCATGTCGGCAACGTTAAACGCGTATCTGCTTTATCGTGGATTGGCAAAAGCGGACGTTTATCATTTTAGCCGTCAAAGTGCGGTGTTTTTTCTGAAAGTTTTTTGTGCCGCTGCCATGATGGGGCTATTGGTTTGGTATAACAGCCCAAGCTTGATCGAATGGAATGCCATGAGTTTTCTTACCCGCGTACATTGGCTTGCATGGCTGATTGTTTTAGCCACAATCGTTTATGGCGGCATGTTGCTGGTCTTGGGTCTTCGTAAACAACACCTCTTAATAAAATAACCGGCGAGAAAAAATCACCGAATCCAATAAAAAAGAGGAGAAAATGACATTTCATCTTCTCCCCTTTACCACATCAAACAGACGTGAGGTTTTTCCAACGGATCAATGACCGCAAAGTGCGGTCATTTTTTCATACGTTTTACTCAAACAAAGAGCGATGTAAGGAACGAACAATGTCATCGGCTTTATCGCTGTCTGCCAACAAGCAAATATTGTTAGTGCTGGCACCGTAACTAATCATACGGATATTGTACGCATCTAAGGTTTCAAAAATACGTTTGGCGACACCGGAGGCTGTGTGGAGTTCATTGCCGATTAAGGCGACCAAAGACAAGCCGGTATCCACTTTCACCGTGCAGAATTGGCTTAATTCTTCGATTAATTCCTGAGAGAGTAAGCTTTTACCGGAAGAGGCTGAACCCGTTTTATCCAAGGTTAAGGCAACGCTAACTTCCGATGTTGTGATGGTGTCTACGGAGATTTTGTGTTTGGCTAAAATCGTGAAAATATTCGCTAAAAAACCTTGTGCATACAGCATATTTAAGCTGGAGAGTGTGAGCAAGGTTTGGTCACGACGCAAGGCAATCGCACGGAATGTCGGGCGCGGTTGCGGATTGCGGGTCACCCAAGTGCCGCCGTCTTGTGGCGCTTTGCTGGAACCGACATAGACCGGGATATTGCTACGCACGGCAGGAAGTAAGGTTGCCGGGTGCAATACTTTCGCACCGAAGGTTGCCATTTCTGCCGCTTCGGAAAAACTCATAGTATCAATACGTTGTGCGTTTGGCACGATGCGAGGATCGGTGGTGTAAATGCCGGCAACATCGGTCCAAATTAACACATTTTGCGCATTGAGCACTTCAGCAAGTAGGGCGGCAGAATAGTCGCTACCGCCACGTCCTAAGGTGGTCGTTTTACCTTGTTCATCACGGCCGATAAAACCTTGAGTAATGACTAACTCTCCGCGTTCGATTAACGGTTTCAAGAGGTTATCGCAGTTTTGACGGGTTTGTTCATCATTTGGTGCGGCTTTGCCGAAATGGCTGTTTGTGGCAACAATGGTACGCACATCCAACCAAGTGGCTTCAATTTGTAATTCACGCAACACTTCCACAAAAATCAAGGAAGACATCATTTCACCGTGGCTGATTAATTCATCGGTTAATGCCAAGGAGGTGGCTAAATTTGCGGCTTCCGCTAATGAGGTGATATTGGCTAATAAGGCTTCGATTTTTGGTCGCACGCGACTGTCGTCTTTTAATTCTGTCAAAATGTTTTCTTGAATTTGACGCACTTCATTTAGCAATTTATTGCGTTCCGGTTCTTCACAACCGTTTGCTAAGGCGACCAATAAGTTGGTGACACCGGCGGAAGCAGAGAGAACAACAACGCGAGTATTGGGATCGGCAATCACGATGTTGGCGCAAGATTGCATGGCGGGGTAGTTGGCGACGCTGGTGCCACCGAATTTAGCAACTGAAAGATGAGACATAAAAAAACTCCGATAAATAAGTATGATTAGTGTGTTTACTCTACAAATACTGATTTACCCGAGTTTTGTCAAACAATTAATTTTGATTTTTGAATAATTTTTAAAAAATACTCTCTTTTTTAAGAACGGATCGAATAATCGCCTACGCACACCCATTTATAGGTGGTGAGTGCCTCTAATCCCATTGGGCCGCGAGCGTGTAATTTTTGTGTGCTTACCGCGACTTCTGCGCCTAAACCAAATTGTCCCCCGTCAGTAAAACGGGTGCTGGCATTGACATAAACCGCCGCCGAATCCACTTGGGCGATAAATTGCTGTGCCTGCTTTTGCGAAGAGGTCAAAATACTGTCGGAATGTTGACTGCCATATTGACGAATATGGGCGACGGCTTCTGTTAAATCTTCGACCACAACCACATTTAAATCCAATGACAGCCATTCCTGTTTCAGTTCAGCTTCCACTAATGGCACCACATTGGCACTGGCTTTTTGCAGCAGGAAAAGTGCGGTCGGATCTGCGTGTAATTTTACGTTTTTCTCTTTCAACGTTTCTGCCAGTTTAGGTAAAAAGTCATTTGCAATGCTGCGTTGTACTAACAGCGTTTCCAAGGTGTTACAGGTACTTGGGCGTTGTGTTTTTGCATTGAAAATTACCGGCAGCGCTTTTTCCAAATCGGCGGTTTCCTCGATGAACATATGGCAAACGCCGATACCGCCAACAATCACCGGAATAGTTGAATGTTCTTTTACTAATTGATGCAATGCTGCTCCGCCACGAGGGATAATCATGTCGACATATTGGTCTAATTTCAGCAATTCCATGACTAATGCGCGATCGGGATCGGTAATAGCTTGAACCGCCGCTTTAGGCAAACCTGCACGTTCTAAGGCGATTTGCACCACGTCCACCAAGATTTTATTAGAATGTTGTGTTTCTTTGCCGCCGCGTAGAATGACGGCGTTGCCGGTTTTTAAGCAGAGACTTGCCACATCAATTGTCACATTCGGACGCGCTTCGTAGATCGTACCGATAACCCCTAAAGGCACGCGAATACGTTCAATCTTAATCCCGCTATCCAACACACCACCGTCAATAAGTTGCCCAACGGGATCCGCCAAAGAAATCACATGGCGCACGTCATTAGCGATGCCTTGTAGGCGCTCAGGCGTTAATAATAAACGATCAATAATGGCGTCGGATAAACCGTTTTGTTTGGCATTTTCGATGTCTTGCGCATTGGCGGCTAAAATACGATCTTGTTCTTGTTTTAATTGCTCGGCGATAAACGCTAAGGCTTGATTTTTTTCGCGTTGGGAAAGTTGGGAAAGTATGAAGGCAGCCTCTTTCGCCTGTTTTCCCATTTCAATTAAATTGACGGACATCTTTTCTCCTATTTCGTTTTTTGCGGTAATTTGTCGTCTTTATGATGCTTTGAAATATCTTGTTCTTGATAATCAAAAATCGGCAGGCCCCATTCAAAGTAAATTGCCAGTAAGCGGGTAATAAAGCCGACAATCAAGGTAATGATAATGACGATGTTTTGATCTACCTGTAGATGTTGTAGACCGATGTAAATAGCTGTCGCCAATAATGCTACGCTGGCGTATAGCTCTTTCTGGAAAACGAGTGGAATACGATTACACAATAAATCACGCAATACCCCGCCGAATGCGCCGGTAATAATGGCGGCAATTACGGCAATTGTCGTGCCATGCCCCATATCTAACGCGATTTGGGCACCAATAATGGAAAATACGATAAGCCCGACAGCGTCCAGCACCAAGAAAATGGTGTGAAAATAACGCATGAAATGGCGAATAAAAGGCGCGATAAATACCGTTAACACCGCAGCCGAGGCCACGATAATAAAATATTCGGGATGTTTTACCCACCCAAGCGGATAATGCCCTAAGAGCACATCGCGTACGGAGCCGCCACCGATAGCGGTCATGCTGGCAATAATAACGACGCCGAAAATATCCATTTTCTCTCGACCTGCGGCAAGGGCTCCGGTAATGGCTTCCGCGGTAATACCAATGATATAGAGAATGCTGAGCAGCATAAGGTTCCTTAAAGTGCGGTGAATTTTTGCGTTATTTTAGAGAGAGAAAAGGCAAAATACCATGTTTTAGATCATAACTTTATTTTGCCTTGTGAGAATTGAAAAAACGTTGTGTTTTTCAACCGCACTTTTGTCCTAGCTTTTGACCGTTTTGGGGAATTCTTGCATAATGCACGGCAATTTTTGTCTTTGTTTATCACAAGGAAATCGTATGTCCGAAGAACAACCTAAATTTTTAACCGCACTTTCGTCTTTCTTCCCCATTTTTTTGTTACTCGTTATTGATTTTTTTGCTTTCGGATTGCAGCCGCAGCCCAATGTGATGTCGCATTTGGCGCTTGGTGTATTAACGGCACAGCTGATTTGTTTGCTTGCCTTTATTAAAGGTGAAATTTGTAATGGACAACGTTCCCGTTTAGGGCGGGTAAACCTTTATTTTGGTCTATTTTGGGTGGTGTGGCTGTTGTTCGGTTTAGGGGCAAGCTATCACCATGTATTCATGGACTTGGTTTGTCTTTGTGGTTTGGCAATGACTATCATCACATGGAAGCAACCGTTTGAGGTTAAATTACGTCATCTCTTATTAAAAATCGCCGGTTTCATCGGTATGTTGGGTGTCATTGGTTATGGCTTGATGCTGGCTAGCGAAGAAAACTTCATTCAATTTAACCCCGTGGCACAAATCCTATTAGGGATTATTTTGGCGAATTTAGCTTTAGTGATTTCTCGCAATCGTCTGAAAGGATTTATTGCATTGTTGATGTTGGCGGCGATTGCCTTTCTGGCACTGAATGCGCTGTTTGTATGTGTGAATTTATTCATTCTTTCTCAACAAAGTGCGGTGGTTTTTAGCAACGAATTTGCTTTGTTACTTTATCTCTTATTGCATTTAGTGATGGCCGCCATGTTGGCAATCCATGTTTTCAAAAAATGGGCGTTGTCTTATAACAGCCTTCTCATTCTCTTATTTATGACGGCCAGCTTGCCATTGTGGGCAAATTTTGCGTATTTGATGTAATGCGTTATTTAGGTAAGAAAAAACCTCCTCAGAATTGAGGAGGTTTTTTTATGAACGTTTCTTTAAATAAAATACGTCATTTTCTGACCGCACTTAATGGATTACTCTTTAAAATCACGCATTAATTGTTCGGCTTTTTTCACCATTTCTCTAGAACCGATGAAAAGCGGAACGCGTTGGTGTAATGCAGTCGGTTGAATATCCAAAATGCGATTATAACCGTCACTTGCCACGCCGCCGGCTTGTTCTGCCAAGAATGCCATTGGGTTGCCTTCATAGAGTAAACGCAATTTGCCGTTCGGGTAGTTTGTGGCACTTGGATAAATATAAATACCGCCTTTAAGCATGTTGCGGTGGAAGTCGGACACCAAAGAACCGATATAACGAGAAGTGTAAGGACGTTGAGTTTCTTTATCTTCTTCTTGGCAATATTTCAGGTATTTTTTCACGCCCATCGGGAATTTGAGGTATTGCCCTTCGTTAATGGAATAAATTTTGCCGGTTTGCGGAATTTGAATGTTTTCATGGGAGAGGCAGAACACACCGAGTGATGGATCGTAAGTAAAACCGTTGACACCATGTCCTGTGGTGTAAACCAACATGGTGGAGGAACCATACACGATATAACCTGCTGCCACTTGACGATTGCCCGGTTGCATGAAGTCTTCTAAGGTGACCGGTGTGCCTACCGGTGAAACGCGGCGATAAATGGAGAAAATGGTACCAACGGAAACGTTCACATCAATGTTGGAGGAGCCGTCCAATGGGTCAGTTAAAATGACGTATTTCGCGTTGCGACCACGCTCCGTATCAAAGGCAATGAAATTTTCCTCTTCTTCGGAAGCAAAACCGGCGACTTCTTCGCGGCTCATAAGGGCTTGTTTCATCGTGTTGTGAGCGAACAAGTCTAATTTCATTTGCGCTTCGCCTTGCACATTTTCTACACCGGAATTACCGATAATGTTATTAGTTAAGCCGGCTTTGTTGATATCACGGTGAATCACTTTTGCCACTAAGCGAATGGAGGACAAAATGCCACTTAACTCCCCTTTAGCATTTGGGTATTCCGCTTGTTTTTCTACAATAAATTCGCCTAACGTTTTCATACTTTTTCCTTATTTGATGAATAAATTTACTCAAATCGTAACTTGCCTTATTATAACAGCTCCGTTTTCAGATGATTAAAAAGATTCCTATTTCTGTGATTCACAACACATTTTTCGCCTTTACATCAGAAATTGGAATGCATAAGGACTCCAAATGACAACCAAACATGTTCATATTTTAGGTATTTGCGGCACGTTTATGGGCGGTATTGCCATGATCGCCAAACAAATGGGCTACCACGTCACCGGCTCTGATACGAACGTTTATCCGCCGATGAGCACGTTCCTTGCGGAAAACAACATTGAAATCATACCGCACTTTGACCCAAGCCAACTGCAACCGGCGCCGGATATGGTGATTGTGGGCAATGCCATGAAACGCGGTAATCCTTGTATTGAATATATGTTGGCAAACAACCTGCCTTATACCTCCGGGCCACAATGGTTGCATGATCATCTATTGCGTGATCGTTGGGTTTTGGCGGTATCAGGCACTCATGGGAAAACCACTACCACCGGTATGCTGACGTGGATTTTGGAACAAAACGGTTTGCAACCGGGCTTTTTAATCGGTGGCATTGCAGGCAATTTCGGGATTTCCGCCCGTTTAGGTAAGAGCCCGTATTTCGTGATTGAAGCGGATGAATATGACACGGCATTTTTTGACAAGCGTTCTAAATTTGTGCATTACAACCCGCGAACGTTGATTATTAATAATATCGGTTTTGACCATGCGGATATTTTTGACGACTTGAAAGCCATTCAACGCCAATTCCACCACATGATTCGCACCATTCCAAATAATGGGCGAATTCTCTCTTTTGCAAACGAAGAAAGCGTGCAACAAACCTTGGCAATGGGCTGTTGGTCTGAATGCCAATATATCGGTCGCGATCAGGAATGGTATGCGGAGCGCATTAAACACGATTGCACGGAATTCGCTGTGTTCCATAATGGTGAAAAAGTGGCAGAAGTACATTGGAATATTGTAGGCGAGCACAATATGCGGAACGGTTTGATGGCGATTGCGGCGGCGCATCATGCGGGCGTGAGTATTGAAAATGCTTGTGCGGCGCTGGGGACATTTATTAACGCAAAACGCCGTTTGGAAGTGAAGGGCAATGTTCAGGGCGTGACGGTTTACGATGACTTCGCCCATCATCCAACAGAAATACAAGCTACGTTGACCGCACTTCGCGATAAAGTCGGACCTCATGAGCGTATTTTGGCTGTGCTGGAACCGCGTTCTAACACCATGAAAATGGGGGTACATAAAGAGGAAATCGCGCCAGCTTTAGAAAAAGCGGATGCAGTATTTTTATTTCAACCTGACACCATTCCATGGAAAGTGGCAGAAATCGCTGCGCATTTAACTCAGCCGGCGTATGACAGCGATAATTTGGATGACTTTGTTCATCTCATTGTTGCGGAAGCCAAACCAACGGATCATATTTTGGTGATGTCCAACGGCAGCTTTGGGGGCATTCATCAGAAATTGTTAGACGCATTAGAAAAGAAACATGCGTAGTCTTTAACGAGGTTCAAGGAAGTATGCAAACACTAGAGCAAATCACCCAAGCCATCATGGCGGATCCGGCAAATCGTTCTTTCACCGACAGAGGTATTGCGCCCTTGTTCGCGGCACCTGTCACCGCTCGTATTAACATTGTGGGGCAAGCACCGGGATTGAAAGCACAAAATAGCCGCTTGTATTGGAACGATCAAAGCGGTGATCGACTTCGTCATTGGCTTGGCGTGGATCGCGATCTGTTCTATCACTCCGGTTTATTTGCCGTGATTCCTATGGATTTTTATTATCCGGGCAAAGGCAAATCCGGTGATTTACCGCCACGTAAAGGTTTTGCCGCAAAATGGCATCCTCAAATTTTGACACAACTCCCCCAACTTGAATTGACCATTCTCATCGGGCAATATGCGCAACGCTATTACCTGCCTGAAAATCGCCTAAATGTCACAGATACCGTTAAAAACTACCGCGAATTTCTACCGCACTTTTTGCCCTTAGTGCACCCCTCCCCGCGAAATCAACTCTGGCAGGCGAAAAACCCTTGGTTTGCACAGGAAGTTATTCCAACATTACAAGCCTTGGTGAAGCAGATTATTGAAAAATAATCTCGCGTATTCTGCGGCTGATGACATGCCATATTGATTTAAAAAAACAAAAATCCGTACCTTGTCTTCTCTGTTAAGATAGTTTTAGGTGCGGATTTTTCTTCATCAAGGCGCGCTATAATTTCACGACTTTTGCCTGTTTAATCATATTTTCACCCACTTCTAAAATGGTAATGCGTAAGCCATTAATTTCACAGACGGTGCCTTCTTCAGGGATTTCTTCTAAATGTTCCAAAATCAAACCGTTAAATGTGCGGGCATCTTCGGTATCCAAATTCCAATGGAACATTTTATTTAAATCACGTAAATTGGCAGAACCTTCAATAATCATTGAACCATCAGATTGTGTCATCACTTCTTCATCAATGGTCGGCGTGTTAGAGGTGGTGAAATCGCCCACGATTTCTTCCAAAATGTCTTCCAACGTCACCAAACCTTTAATATCGCCATATTCATCCACCACCAAGCCAATACGCTCTTTTTTATTACGGAAATTAGCTAATTGCGTCTTTAAAGCCGTGCCTTCAGGAATGAAATACACTTCATCGGCAGCACGAATCAAGGTTTCTTTGGTAAATTCATTTTTTTCCAGTAACAAACGGAACGCTTCGCGAACACGCAAAATACCGAGCACGTTTTCGTCCATACTGCCTTTATACAACACCACACGGTTATGTGCCGCATGATTGAGCTGGCGCATGATAGATTTCCAGTCATCATCAATATCAATGCCGCCGATTTCATTGCGCGGCACCATGATGTCATCCACGGTAACGGTTTCCATATCCAAAATAGACAGCAACATTTGCGGATGTTGCTCATCCGGTGTGGCTTCTCCCGCTTCGGAAACGATGCTGCGCAATTCTTCGCGGCTAATGACTTGTTTCTTCAGATCCGGTTTTAAGCCCACTAAACGCATTAAAAATTTGGTGAACACATTCATCACCCAAACTAAAGGAGCAAAAACCTTGAGTAATGGGGTTAATAGATGGCTCGAGGTCAATCCCACTTTTTCCGGGTGCATCGCTGCCACCGTTTTGGGGAAGATTTCAGAGAAAATCAACATCACGAACGTTAATGCACCGGTGGCAATCGCCACACCGGCATCGCCATATAATCGCATCCCAATTACGGTCGCAATCGCCGAAGCACTAATATTCACAAGGTTATTAAAGATAAGAATAAAACTCAGTAGTTTGTCCGGTTTAGCAAGCAACATCTCCGCTTTTTTGGCGCCTTTATTGCCCTGCTCTGCTAAAAAACGCAGGCGATATTTATTGAGAGAAAGTAAACCTGTTTCAGAGCCGGAAAAATAGGCAGAAAGGACTAAACAGGCAATTAAAATGATAAATAACGTACTAAGGGGAATACTGTCCAAAGCGAAATCCTTGCATTAATTTAAAAATAAAAAAGGCGGGAAAAACTCACCGCACTTTTCTCTCATTTACTGATATTACACAATCAGACGACTACCAAAATAAGCAACCGTAAGTAAAATCATACCTGAAATTGTGTAAATAATCATCTTTTTTCCACGCCAGCGGTAGTGCTTATAGCCTAAAATCGCAATGCCGAATACAACCCAGCCGAATAACGAAAATAAACCTTTATGAATATTATCCGGCGTCATCGCATTAACCAAATGAAAGGTACCGGAGATAAGGGTGAATGTCATCAATACTTCACCACTGACCAATAAACGGAAAAAATGTCGTTCTACTGTCATAAGCGGCGGTACCATCGGTGAAAAAGTCATTTTCTTGCTTTTCAAACGACGATCAATCCAGACCAACTGAATCGCATACAGGGTCGCGATACAGCAGACGGCATAAGCAAAAATCGACAAGCCGATATGAAAAAGCATTGATGTATTTTGATTCAACAATTGAATGATGTGGCTTGGTAGAAAAGTCGCATAAATCAAGTTAATAATGGAAAAACAATAAACAATCGGTAATACAAACCACATGGTATTGACGCGCAACATGGCGATCGTGGCGAGTATAGCAATCATAACGCTCATCAACGAAGCCACTTCCATAATGCTGAAATTCTGCCCTTCCGCCAAGTCTCCCAATAGTGGGAAAGTGCTAATCAGGTGAAAAACCACCGCCAAAAGTGCGGTCAAAAAAAACGGTGTTTTTTGACGTTTCACATCCGCGCCCGCCACTTGCGAGGTTAATAAAATCGGGGCAATGCGTAATACACTAATGAGGTAAAAAAGAATTGATAAAACCGCAAACCACATAATGATGCTTCCTTTGTTTTGTTGGCGTTTTATTCTAACGAGATCAGGAGAAAATCGCCATGACTTTATTTGACGTGAAAATGCGCGGAATTTCAGTATAATGAACGGCATTTTACCGATGATACCTTTCCGATTTAACCACAGGAAATATTATGTTTGAGAATTTATCCGATCGTCTTTCCAAAACCTTACGCAATATCAGCGGTCGAGGTCGTTTAACCGAAGATAACATTAAAGAAACCTTGCGCGAAGTGCGCATGGCATTATTAGAAGCCGATGTGGCATTGCCGGTCGTGCGCGATTTTATTAACAATGTAAAAGAACGTGCCATTGGGGTGGAAGTCAATAAAAGCCTCACGCCGGGACAAGAATTCGTCAAAATCGTCCAAGCCGAATTAGAAGCGGCAATGGGTGAAGCCAACGAAAGTTTAAATCTAGCCACCCAACCGCCTGCCGTGATTTTAATGGCGGGTCTGCAAGGGGCGGGGAAAACCACCAGCGTGGGTAAACTGGCCAAATTTCTGCGTGAACGTCATAAGAAAAAAGTGCTTGTTGTTTCTGCCGACGTCTATCGTCCGGCGGCGATCAAACAATTAGAAACCCTCGCACAAGGGGTTAATGTCGATTTCTTCCCGTCAGATGTGAAACAAAAGCCGGTAGATATTGCGAAAGCCGCGTTGGCAGACGCGAAATTAAAATTCTACGATGTGCTGATCGTGGATACCGCCGGTCGTTTGCACGTTGATAGTGAAATGATGGATGAAATCAAGCAGGTTCACGCGGCGTTAAATCCAATTGAAACGCTCTTCACCGTGGATGCCATGACCGGTCAAGATGCGGCAAATACAGCAAAAGCCTTTAATGAGGCTTTGCCGCTTACCGGTGTGATCCTCACCAAAGTGGACGGCGATGCCCGCGGTGGTGCAGCGTTGTCTATTCGCCAAATCACCGGCAAACCGATTAAATTCCTCGGGGTGGGGGAAAAAACCGATGCGTTAGAGCCGTTCCATCCGGATCGTGTGGCGTCACGCATTCTCGGCATGGGTGATGTACTTTCTTTGATTGAGGATTTAGAACGTTCCGTTGATCGTGAAAAAGCGGAAAAAATGGCGCAAAAATTCAAAAAGGGCGATGATTTCACCTTAGAAGATTTCCGCGAACAATTACGCGAAATGAAAAAAATGGGTGGTATGATGTCCATGTTGGAAAAATTACCGGGTGCGAAAAACCTGCCGGATCATGTAAAAAATCAGGTGGACGACAAAATGTTCAACAAACTGGAAGCCATCATCAATTCCATGACCTTAAAAGAACGCGCCAATCCGGACATCATCAAAGGTTCTCGCCGTCGTCGCATTGCTCTTGGTTCCGGCACGCAAGTGCAAGACGTAAACAAGCTACTCAAACAATTTGATGAAATGCAACGCATGATGAAGAAAATGCGTAAAGGCGGCATGGCAAAAATGATGCGCGGCATGCAAGGCTTAATGGGCGGCGGGCTCGGCGGATTAGGCGGAATGTTTAGACGCTAAATGCACCCCTCTCCCCACATAAAAAGTGCGGTGGATTTTAAAAACATTTTCGGTATTATGTAGCAGTTGCACAAAGTCCGAAAATTGACTAATTTACCGCATAAATTTTCCATTTTTTCAAACTCAAGGTGTAGCTATTCCTCCCAACCTTCATTCAGGTAACCCAAAGTATGAGTCGCCAAGGTAACTATTGGGATAATGCCCCAATGGAGCGTTGGTTCCGCAGCTTTAAACATGAATGGATGCAAGAGGGCGACTATCTAACCTTGGGGCAAGCGATGGACGATGTGAGAGCTTATGTGATGTATTACAATTTTGTTCGCCCACATCGTTACAATCAAGGTTTTCCGCCTGTTTTAACAGAAACAACCTATCGGGGACTGTTGAATTAGCTGATTACTACATTAATTAGTAAAAGATAAAAGGGCGAAGATTATTAGAATCTTTGCCCTTAATGTTATCTGCATTTTTACAAAAAATAATATTTTCAATTTTTTGAAAAAAAAGTGTAAGAAAAAAGGCTTATCTCCGACTAATAGAATAACAAGGAAGCATTTCCTACCATAATGAACTAAATAATTTCATAAAATAGCTAATCAATCAGAGGAAAAAAATGAAAGATTGTAAGATGCAAGGTATTAGCAGCGGCGTGAGTTTATTGATTTTACGCCTTTTTCTTGCGTGGGAGTTTTTAGAGGCAGGGTTAGAAAAATGGAATGGTCAAAATTGGTTTACAGAAATACAAGATCGTTTTCCTTTTCCATTTAATCTTATTCCAGCCGATATTAATTGGCACGTTGCAATGGGATCTGAATTAATTTTCCCATTCTTGCTGATATTTGGGGTGCTAACACGTTTTAGTGCATTAAGTTTAACGATTTTAATCTCTGTCGCGTGGTATAGCATTCACGCCGATTCAGGTTATAACGTTTGTGATAATGGTTATAAATTACCCTTAATTTATGTGGTAACTTTATTAATCTTAATTACGCAGGGAGCAGGGAAACTCTCTTTAGACACGCTTATTAAGAAGGTTTATCCAACTAAAAGCTGGTTGAAATTCCTCTAACTATATATTCAATATCAAACTCTAGGAGATTTAAATGAAAAAATTATCCACTTTAGCCGCATTAGCAGGAGCATTAACGATGACAGTAGCTACTGTTGCACACGCTGAGCCAAAATCAAGCAGTACAGATAAAGCTGCAACACCTTGTGTGGGTGATAAATGTGTGAAAACAAAAGCTGCAGAAGGTAAATGCGGAGAAGGCAAATGCGGTGCGAGCAAACCAAAAGCCGCAGAAGGTAAATGTGGTGAAGGTAAATGCGGTTCTAAATAATCGTATTTAAATCTAGATGCCATACATAACACTGGTGTAAATTTACACCAGTGTTGTATTAAAAGGAGTCAATAATTATGTTACAAGGTGCAGGATTAGGGTATCGCCGAGATTTAGCAGATGATTTTTTGAATTTATCATCAAATAATGCGATTCAGTTTATGGAAGTTGCTCCAGAAAATTGGGTAAAAATGGGGGGAGCTGCTCGTTATAAATTTGATCAGGCAGCAGAAAGATATCCACTTGCGGTACACGGACTATCACTTTCATTAGGCGGGCAAGCACCTCTTGATCGCGAGTTATTAAAAAATACTAAAGCATTAATGACTCAATATAATTCGACATTTTTTTCTGAACATTTGAGTTATTGTGAATGTGAAGGGCATTTATATGATTTATTACCTATGCCATTTACAGAAGAAGCTGTAAAACACGTAGCACAGAGAATCCGCTATGTACAAGATTTTTTAGGATTACAAATTTCATTAGAAAACACCTCTTATTATTTACACTCTCCCACCAGCACAATGAATGAAGTAGAATTTTTAAATGCTATTGCACAAGAAGCGGATTGTGGTATTCATTTAGATGTAAATAATATTTATGTAAATGGCGTCAATCACGGTTTACTTGATCCTTATGTTTTCTTAGATCAAGTAGATGTGAAACGTGTCAATTACATTCATATTGCCGGACACGACGAAGAACATTCTGCGGCACAAGTTGTAGAGGATTTAGAAGGGGAATCATTTAATAAAATAAAAGGGGCATATCGCCATTTACCAGAGTTATTAATTGATACGCACGGTGAGGCAGTAAAAGGTACTGTGTGGGATTTATTAGAATATGCCTATCAACGACTACCTGTCATTCCGCCAACATTATTAGAGCGTGATTTCAATTTCCCTCCATTTGCAGAACTTTATGCTGAAGTTGAACATATTGCACAACTACAGCAAAAATATGCTCAAAAAGAGGTGATATCCTATGCAGCCTAAACCTTCGCTTATTGAAACACAAAAAGCACTTGCCACAGCAGTTCGGTTGGCTCATGCTCAACCTCTAAATGGTTATGCTCCGAATCGCCTTGCTGTTTATGCTCGCTTAGTTCGAAATAACATCTTTGGTTTTATTGACCGTTGTTTTGTTGAAGCACCTAAACACGTTTCTGCTGAGAGTTGGTCTCAGACAAAAGAAGCGTTTGTATTAACAGGAAAACCACATTCGCCTTATTTTCAAGATATTGCAGGAGAATTTCTCTTATTTTGTCAAGAAAAAGAGAGTTTTGATACCAATATACTGGCATTGATGGATTTTGAAAATACACAATTACTTGCAGAAGTTTCTTTAGCAAAAGTACCTAAAAAATTTGAGTGGAATAAGCATAGCGTAATGCAGTTATCTGATGCTGCTTATTTAAAACGCTATGAAGTTGATTTTTTATCAAGCGATTTTAAACAATTTGATGAAAACCCTATACAGGCTGTTATATGGCGGGATAGCGATTTTAATATTCTGCAACAACGCTTATCTGAACTTGACTTTTGGCTATTAAGTTATATACAAGAACAACCTTCGTCTTTAGAAGAGGTATTATCTGCCTTAAATACTGTAGTTGAAGATAGCACCCCCTTAATTCCATTATTGGAAAACACTTGGGTGAATTGGATTAATGCTGAAGTGCTTTATCCCAAAGTATGAGTCGCCGAGGTAACTGTTGGGATAATGCCCCAATGGAGCGTTGGTTTCGCAGCTTTAAATATGAATGGATGCAAAGAGGGCGACTATATAACCTTGGGCAAGCGATGGACGATGTGAGAGTTTATGTGGTGTATTACAATTTTGTTCGCCCACATCGTTACAATCAAGGTTTGCCACCTGTTTTAACAAAAACAACCTATCGGGGACTGTTGAATTAGCTGATCACTACATCCCTATTGAGTTAAAATTTCAATAGGAATTTTAAGATTTTTAATCGGTTAAACCTTTGTGCAACTGCTACATAATACCGAACATTTTAAAAATTCACCGCACAATGACACGCCCAACGCTTATTCAATTTCGTTATAACTAAAACGCCGTATATATACTTAACAATTCTTTCGTTTTTTTCTTTTGCTTTGCTAGATTTTTACCATCTTATTTCATTAGAGGAAAACCTATGCAACACCGTGATCTTTACCCCCATGAAATCTTACAAGATGTCATTGAAAAAAGTTATGCGAAATCAGAAGGACGCTTAAAAACGCTGGCGATTTTAAGCTTTTTAGGCGGTGGCTATGTCAGTTTTGGTTATATGGCCTATTTAAAAGTGGTGAGCGGCATTCCACCAGAATGGAGTGGATTAGCCACCCTGCTAGGCGCGGCAGTATTCCCAATTTGTTTAATTTGTATTTTAATCGGCGGCGGTGAATTGGCCACCGGCAACATGATGATGATGGCATTAGGCCGTTTAACCAGAAGAGTGAGCTTTAAGAAACTCTTTCGTAACTGGATTGTCGTCAGCTTAGGAAATTTAGCCGGTGCGTTATTTATGGCCTATTTCTTAGGACATTATGTCGGGCTTTCAGAAGGTGTAGCTGCCGCAAAAACTATCGCCATTGCCGAAGCCAAAGTGCAAATGGATTTTGGTCGAGCCTTTCTTTCCGCCATCGCCTGTAACTGGATGGTTTGTATGGGCATTTGGTTCTATTTCGGCGCGAAACAAACCTCTGGCAGAATCCTTGCCATGTGGTTTCCGGTGATGATCTTCGTTCTTGTTGGATTACAACACTTTGTCGCCAATATGTTTATTATTCCGGCAGGCATTTTTGCCGGCGCCAATGTTACTTGGCACCAATTTTTCTTTAACATGATTCCGGTCTTTCTAGGCAATGTCGCCGGCGGCGCAGCATTTGTCGGTGCCTCTTACCTTTATGCCTATCGTCATCTGTTAAAAGAAGATTATTGCATTTAGCCATAAAAAATCTGCACCTCAATGGTTGGATGTTGAATCCAACGTTTGGGGTGCAGATCATTTTTTATTTACATAATTAAATAAGAAATGTATAAAAATAGGGCGGAAATTCCGCCCTATTTTACATTTAAAAATCACCGCACTTTTTTAGCGTCGTGCTTCAAATTCAGCTAAAGCGGCATCAAATTGTTCCATCACTTTCGGATGTACCGGTGCGAACACGGAAGAGGTAATGGTAATGAAAGAACAAACCAAGAAACCAGGGACGATTTCATAGAGGTGAGATAAATCTTCCCAGCCCAAGTATTTCATTAATGGACTCCAGACCACCACGGTGATAGCGCCGGATAACATTCCCCATAATGCCGCTTTGGAGCTAATATTGCGGTTGAACAGGGAAAGAATCACCACCGGACCGAAGGCGGCACCAAAACCAGCCCACGCATAAGAAACCAAGCCCATTACTTTGGAGTTTGGATCTTGTGCGATAGCGATGGCAACCACAGAGATTAACAATACCATTAAACGACCGACCCAGACCAATTCAAGGCTGGAAGCGCCTTTACGGAAGAAACCTTTATAGAAATCCTCTGTAATTGCGGCGGAACACATTAATAATTGAGCGGACAGGGTACTCATCACCGCGGCTAAGATTGCGGATAAGACGATGCCGACAATCCAAGGGTTAAACATGGCTTTACTTAACTCAATGAAAACCGCTTCTGCATTGTATAGTTCAATATTTTGGGTGGTGAAATAGGCCAATCCGAAATAGCCCACTGCAACGGCGCCGCCAAGGCAGAGGAACATCCAAGAAATTCCGATTCGACGGGCTTTTTCGAGAGAGGCCACAGAGTCTGCTGCCATGAAACGGGCAAGAATGTGTGGCTGTCCGAAATAACCCAAGCCCCAAGCCAATGCAGAGATAACACCGATACCGGAAACATTGTGCAGCCAGTTGCTGTAAGGAATGCCGGTGATAGCAGATTTCGCTTCCAAAGACATTGTGATTTCATCCCAGCTGATGTTGAGCAATACCATGACCGGTGCCAAAATCAAGGCGAAAATCATTAATGAGGCTTGGATGGTGTCGCTCCATGAAACTGCTAAATAGCCACCGATAAAGGTATAGGTAATGGTTGCTAATGCCCCTAACCAAAGTGCGGTGGAATATTCCAAGCCCAATAAGCTTTGGAATAACTTCGCTCCCGCTACCACGCCGGAAGCACAGTAAATGGTGAAGAAGAAGAGAATAATACCTGAAGAAATAATCTTTAATGCTTTTTTCTGACGCGGAAAACGTTGTGCAAAAAATTCCGGTAAGGTCAGCGCATTGCTATATTTCTCAGTGAAAATCCGCAAGCGTCCTGCCACAACGCGATAGTTCAGATAGGCACCAACGGTTAAGCCGACAGCAATCCATGCCTCGGAAAGGCCTGATAAGAAAATCGCGCCGGGTAACCCCATTAATAGCCAACCGGACATGTCGGAAGCACCGGCAGACATGGCGGTCACGAAACTTCCCATTTTTCGACCACCCAAAATGTAATCATCAAAGTTTTTGGTGGAACGATAGGCGTATAACCCAATGCCTAAAATAATTGCCAAATAGAGGCCAAAGGTGATGTAGATTTGCATAAAACACTCCTTTTATTCTTCTTGAGAGGACATTAATGAGGTGTTTCCACCTGCCGCAGTGGTGTTATAACTGCGGGAAAATTCATCATACAATGGCAGTAAATCTTGGGTATCTTGCCAGTCGTAACATTTGAAAATAGCTTTACTGTTTTCAGCCAACCATTGACGTTTGGCTTTATCAAGTGCGGTCAAATAAATGCCTTTTTGACAATGACCTAACTTCGTATCAACACGAATGCCCGGTTTGGCTTTGGCGGCTAATGGATGCTGCGGTTCCACCAAAATGCTAAAACCTTTGGCAAGCAATTTTTCTGCCGCTTTTTCTGCTGCCGCTAAGTCGCCGTTGAGAATGGCTACTTCACAAGGCAGATAAGCTAGGGAGTTGTGTTCACCGGTGATACTTTCTAATACCGGTTTGGTTGTGCCTAGCGTATTTTCATCACCAAATTGGCTGTAATAGCGAGGTGTACGGGTTAAGCGTTGCAAATAGAATTCACCGCCGGCTTTCGGCCCTGTGCCGGATAATCCGTGTCCACCGAACGGTTGAACACCAACCACCGCACCTACAATATTACGGTTGATATAGAAGTTACCGCAGTTTAAGTGGCGTTCCACAATATCCATCTGTTTGCGGATACGGGTATGGCAACCACCGGTCAGCGCATAACCTTTTTCATTTACCGCTTTGAGGACATTGAGTAAGTTATCTTTTTTATAACGTACGATGTGTAGAATCGGACCGAAGACTTCACGCTGTACTTGATCGAGGTTATCCAACAAATACACACTCGGTGCCACAAAATGCCCTTGAGTCGGCGTGTCGATTTCCGCATAAGCGCGGGCGACTTTGCGCATGGCTGCCTTGTGGTTTTCTAGATTTTGTTTAGCTTCTTCATCAATCACAGGACCGATATCGGTTTCCAATAAACGTGGATCGCCTAAACTTAATTCTTTAATGGCTTCGGTGATCATCTTGTAATAGTGATCTGCCACATCTTCTTGTAACAATAAGATGCGTAATGCAGAACAACGTTGACCTGCCGAGTCAAAGGCTGAACTGAGAACATCAGCAACGACTTGTTCCGGCAAGGCTGAAGAGTCAACGACAAGGACGTTTTGACCGCCGGTTTCTGCAATCAACACAGGATCGTTATCTGCTAATGTCAGACGTTGCTCAATGAGTTTGGCCACTTCGGTTGAACCGGTAAATACGACGCCATCAAAAGCTTGTTGGACTAACGCAGCCCCTAAATCCCCCGCTCCTAACACCAGTTGTAGGGTTTCTTTCGGGATACCGGCTTGGTGTAAGAGTTTCACGGCGGCATACGCAATTAATGAAGTTTGTTCTGCCGGTTTTGCAATCACTGCATTGCCTGCTGCTAAAGAGGCAGCAATTTGGCCGGTAAAGATGGCTAATGGGAAGTTCCATGGAGAAATACAAAGTACTTTTCCACGGGGCTCGGCAAGGTGATTTTGTGTTGCGAGCAGCTCTAATTGAACGGCGTAATAACGTAAGAAATCCACGGCTTCACGCAATTCGGCAATGGCGTTTGGCAAGGTTTTACCCGCTTCAACCACAGCGAGTTTCATCAACAAGCCAAAATGTTCTTCATATAAGTCGGCAGCATTGCGTAAAACGTTAGCTTTTTCCACCGCACTTTTGGCTTTCCATTGGGTATTGTCGGCAGCGGCAAACGCTTTTCCCGCCTGATTCACAGCTAAAAAGGCGACTTCTGCAACAGTTTCATTGAGGTTGGCCGGATTGGTGACTTGATGCGCAGGCGCATTTTCAGCATTTTCAAACGCAACCAAAGAGGTAGCGTTTTCGATGGTTGCCGCATTCAGCGCTTGTTCTAATCTTGCTAATTCCAATTCATTGCTCAGATCGAAACCGGCAGAGTTTTTACGGTTTTTAAATAATTCTAACGGTTTAAGAACCGACTTATTCGGCTCGCCATGAGATTTGGCATAAAGTTTCCATGGCGGCGTAACAAGTTGTTCGACCGGAATGTTTTCATCAACCAGCTGGTGAACAAAAGAGGAGTTTGCGCCGTTTTCCAAGAGGCGGCGGACTAAATAGGCTAACAAGGTGGCGTGTGTGCCCACGGGTGCATAGACACGAACTTGTCGGTTCAGATTTTCTTTCCCCACAATATTGTCATAAAGAGATTCCCCCATGCCGTGTAGGCATTGGAATTCAAAGTTTTTACCTTGTCCTAATTCGTGAATCGTGCACATAGTTTGCACGTTATGGGTGGCAAATTGCGGATAAATGACATCTTGTGCAGCAAATAATTTTTTCGCACAAGCAATATAAGAAATATCGGTGTGATTTTTACGTGTGTAAAGTGGAAAACCGTCCAAACCGTCCGCTTGCGCCCATTTGATTTCGCTGTCCCAATAAGCGCCTTTAACAAGACGAATCATCAAATAGCCTTGTTTTTCTCGGGCTAAATTAATCAAATAATCCAAGACAAATGGACAACGTTTGGAGTAAGCCTGTACTACGAAACCAATGCCTTTGTAGCCTTGTAATTCCGGTTCATCTAATAATTTTTCCACAAGATCGAGGGAAAGCTCTAAACGATTGGCCTCTTCCGCATCAATATTGATACTGATGTTGTATTTTTTCGCTAATAAGAAGAGTTCTTTTAAGCGAGGGTAAAGCTCATTGATGGTACGATCATATTTGGAACGGCTATATTTCGGGTGAATCGCAGAAAGTTTAACGGAAACACTGTTGCCGTTATAAATGGTTCTGCCGGCTGCGTCTTTGCCCACTTCTTCAATCGCGTGTAAATAGTCGTTGAAATAGCGTTGTGCATCGGCTTCTGTCATGGCAGCTTCGCCCAACATATCAAAAGAGAACGTAAAGCCTTTTTCGTAGCGTGGTTTGATGTTTTGCAGCGCCTCTTGCATGGTCACGCCGGTAACAAACTGTTTACCCAAAATCTGCATAGATTTGATAATTGCCATACGCATAATAGGCGCAGACAAACGGGAGAAACTACGGGTGAGTGCATTTGATAAACTGTTTTCATCCAGGGTTTCGCTGATTTTTTTACCAAAGAGTAGGCCATAACTGGCTGCATTGATGAAGAATGAATTGGAATTGCCAATGTGAGATTTCCAGTTCCCTTCTTGCAATTTCTCATAAATTAAGTCATCGCGGGTTTGTGCATCAGGAATACGTAACAAGGCTTCAGCTAAGCACATTAACGCGACCCCTTCTTCACTGCTTAATGAAAACTCTTGCATTAAGGCATCTGCGCCATATTGTTTTTGTTTCAGTTGGCGTAATTTTTTAATTAACTTAATAGCATTGTCTGTGATGCGTTGTTCTTGTTCTGGAGAAAAATCTAATGTTTTCACTAAAGAATCGACCGCACTTTTCTCATCTAAACGATAGTTTGCAGTGATCGCTTGTCGAATAGGGCTATATTGTTTTGATAGTGTGAATTGCATGAGAAAACCTCCTTTTGTTATATAATTGTTAACAAAATATAGGTAGCGTATTTATTAGTAAATGACTTTTTTGGTGTTCTGTGATTTAAGTCACATAAAAAATGAGGTTTTGTTGTTTGTAATCTGTACTATGTGGGTAATTTACATACTGAAAAAGACGAAAAAACAACATGCCAGTACATTTCATACACATGATTGTCACTTGTTACTAAAAATTATCGGGTTGACTCGCTTAACATGCTATTACACTCCGCAGGAAACAGCAGATCATTACATAATTTGACAGCGTATCTCCGAACTTTATTAAGTAAATCAGAAGCTGGATGGTTACCCCATCATGCTACGCAAGTTACATAGTGAAAGGATTTTCCCCTGTGGTAAAACAGTATTGGCTCAATTAAACGAAACGGATTTAACGATTATTTACTCTGGCCAAGGCTGTTCTTATAGGCTTGCCGATGATGGAAGGTATGGAAGGTATGGAAGGTATAATTTGCGAAGACAGTTCGTCTTATGCCCAAATTAAATAATTTAAGCTCTGTGCAACACAGAGCCTAATATTTAAGTAGGGTTTAGAATCGTAGCGTGCAACTTGTTGCACGAAATCATGAATGCCCGAAAGCGTTAAATAACGTTCCGTGCGTAATTTAGTCGTGCATCAAGATGTACGGTACGCATGAAATCGTGAATGACGCATCGAGGTTAATTATTCGTGCAACAAGTTGCACGCTACGAGGAAGGACTCCATACGCATAGCGTATGGTTTTTATAGCTAGACTTTGGCTGGCTATAATAAAAAGAAAAAGTGCGGTCTATTTTAAAAACGTTTTTAAAACCAACCGCACTTTTTTTAGCTCAGCCCAATTATTTATTCAACATTTCTCTTAACGCTGAACCGATTTCTGCCAAACTTCTCACGGTTTTCACACCGGCGGCTTCAAGCGCCGCAAATTTTTCATCGGCAGTTCCTTTTCCACCACTGATAATGGCACCGGCATGCCCCATGCGTTTGCCTTTCGGCGCTGTCACGCCGGCAATGTAGCTCACCACCGGTTTGGTTACATGTTCTTTAATGAACGCCGCCGCTTCTTCCTCGGCGGAACCGCCAATTTCGCCGATCATGACAATCGCTTCCGTTTGCGGATCCTCTTGGAATAATTTCAAAATATCCACAAAGTTGGAACCCGGAATCGGATCGCCGCCGATACCCACACAAGTGGATTGACCAAAACCTTCATCAGTAGTTTGTTTCACGGCTTCATACGTCAACGTGCCTGAGCGGGAAACAATGCCAATTTTCCCTTTTTTATGAATGTTGCCGGGCATGATGCCGATTTTACATTCTTCCGGTGTAATCACGCCCGGACAGTTTGGCCCAATCATGCGCACACCGGTTTGGTTCAAGCGTTGTTTCACCACCAACATATCCAAGGTTGGGATGCCTTCGGTGATACAAATAATCAATTTAATCCCGGCATCAATCGCCTCTAAAATCGCATCTTTACAGCCCGGCGCCGGCACATAAATCACCGTGGCTGTGGCACCGGTTGCCTCGACTGCATCGCGTACGGTGTCAAACACCGGTAATCCTAAATGGGTCGTGCCGCCTTTGTTCGGTGAAACGCCCCCCACCAGTTTAGTGCCATAAGCTAATGCTTGTTCGGAGTGGAATGTACCTTGACCGCCGGTGAAACCTTGGCAAATCACTTTTGTATCTTTATTAATTAAAATTGACATGCTATTGCTCCTTATGCGTTAGCCTTTGCCGCTTTCACTGATTCTACCGCCGCATCAGTCAACGTTTGGGCAGCAATAATATTCAAACCGCTCTTCGCTAAAATTTCACGGCCCAACGGGGCATTGTTACCTTCTAAACGCACCACCACAGGCACGTTGACACCCACTTCATTCACTGCCGCTACAATCCCTTCTGCAATCAGATCGCAGCGTACAATGCCACCGAAAATATTGACGAGTACCGCTTTTACATTTTTATCAGAAAGGATGATTTTAAAGGCTTCCGCAACGCGTTCTTTGGTTGCACCGCCGCCCACATCCAGGAAGTTCGCCGGTTGACCACCATGCAACTTCACAATATCCATAGTCCCCATGGCAAGCCCTGCGCCGTTCACCATGCAACCGATATTGCCGTCTAATGCCACGTAGTTAAGTTGGAAACTTTCCGCTAAGGCTTCGCGTGGGTCTTCTTGGCTTGGATCTTGCATTGCCGCTAAAGCCGGTTGACGATATAACGCATTGCCATCCACCACGATTTTGGCATCTAAACAAAGAAGATTGCCTTCTTTCGTGACTACCAGCGGGTTCACTTCTAATAAGGACAAATCTCTTTCTACGAACATTTTTGCCATTTGGGTAAAAACATGGGCAAATTGTTTCACTTGATCGCCTTTTAAACCCAATTTAAACGCTAACTCACGCCCTTGGTATGGCATACCACCGGTCAGCGGGTCAATCGCCATTTTGTGTAATAAGTGCGGTGTTTTTGCCGCGACTTCTTCGATATTCATCCCACCCTCAGTGGACACCATGAACACCACACGTTGAGAAGCACGATCGAGCACCGCGCCTAGGTACAATTCACGTTCAATTTGTGAACCTTCTTCTACATAAATCGTGTTTACCGGCTGACCATTGGCATCCGTTTGGAAAGTGACCAAACGTTGCCCTAACCATTTATTCGCAAACTCTCTGACTTCCGCTTCGTTGCGTACAAGTTTCACGCCTCCCGCTTTACCACGTCCACCGGCATGCACTTGACATTTCGCCACCCAAACATCACCGTCTAACTGTTTAATCGCCTCTGCCGCTTCGTCTGCGGTTTTACAGGCAATGCCTTTACCCACCGGCAATTTGTATTCGGCAAAAACTTGCTTACTTTGATATTCATGTAGATTCATAGAAAATCCTCTGTTAAATGCCCTAATTTTTATCGTCTGTTGAAACAAAGAACCGCCTGCCTTACGCACACGCGGTTCTTCTTTCTTTAGATTTCTAGCAATAATCTTGTTGGGTCTTCCAACAATTCTTTCACGGTGACCAAGAAACCGACAGACTCACGGCCGTCAATTAAACGGTGGTCATAACTTAATGCCAAATACATCATTGGACGAATCACCACTTGACCATCCACAGCAACCGGACGCTCTTTAATGGCGTGCATACCCAAAATCGCGCTTTGCGGTGGGTTGATAATTGGAGTGGACATCAAAGAACCAAACACACCGCCATTGGTAATCGTAAAGTTACCGCCGGTTAAATCTTCCACGGTTAACTTACCATCACGTCCTTTTTCCGCTAAGGCTTTAATCGATTTTTCAATGTCTGCCATAGAAAGGTTATCGCAATCACGCAATACCGGAGTGACCAAACCACGTGGCGTGGAAACCGCAATACTCACGTCAAAATAATTGTGATAAACCACATCGTCACCGTCAATGGAGGCATTCACTTCCGGATAACGTTTTAAGGCTTCCACCACGGCTTTGATGTAGAAAGACATAAAACCTAAACGTACGCCGTGTTGTTTTTCAAATTTTTCGCCGTATTGTTTGCGCAACTTCATGATCGGTTGCATATCCACTTCATTGAATGTGGTTAACATCGCCGTATTATTTTTGGCTTCCAACAAACGCTCTGCAATACGTTTACGTAAACGGGTCATCGGCACGCGTTTTTCACTGCGTGCTGAATAAGCCATCGTACTGACAGTTGTTTCTGCCGGTTTAGGGGCTGTTACACGTTTTGCGATAACCGCTTCAACGTCTTCGCGGGTAATACGACCGCCCACGCCGGTGCCTTTCACCTCAGAAGCTTGAATATCGTGTTCCGCCAATAAACGACGAACGCCCGGACTTAACGCATCCGTGGTATGAGGCTCATCCGGCACTTCGGTACGACGATCCGCCGGTGTCGCTTCTGCCGTTTTTTCCATGGCTGCTGCAGCGGCTGTTGCGGAAGCTTCCAATTTACCCAACAACTGCTTGCTCACGACTGTGGCGCCTTCATCCTGCACGATTTCACTGATCACACCGTCTGCTTGCGCCGGCACTTCAAGCACCACTTTGTCTGTTTCAATTTCCACAATCACTTCATTGCGTTTCACCGCATCGCCTGCTTTTTTATGCCAAGTGGCGACTGTTGCATCAGCAACTGACTCAGGCAAATCCGGGACAAGAATTTCAATAGTCATAATTTCATTCCTTTTTTGTATTCATTTAGCTAAGTATCAATGTTGTTAAGCATAAAGTGCGGTCGTTTTTCAAGGTGTTTTTAAAACAAGCGAAAAATACACCGCACTTTAACGGATTAAAGCGTCAATGCGTCTTCCACCAATTGTTTTTGCTGTTTGGCATGCAATGACAAATAACCTACCGCCGGTGAAGCAGACGCCGGGCGGCCGGCATAAGACAATTTGGCGTTGTTCGGAATCACGGCTTCAAAGTTATGTTTACTGCAATACCAAGCGCCTTGATTCAGTGGCTCTTCTTGACACCATACAAAATCCGTTACATGTGAATAAGGCGCTAAAGCGGCTTTCACATCGTCATGCGGAAACGGATAAAGTTGCTCAATACGAATGATAGCCACGTTATCCTGTTCATTTTTACGGCGTTGCTCCAATAAATCGTAATATACTTTACCGGCACACATCACCACACGTTTCACATTTTTCGGATCAAGGTTGTCAATTTCACCAATGATCGTTTGGAATGTGCCGTTAAGCAATTCATCCATACTGGACACCGCTAACGGATGACGTAACAAGGATTTCGGTGAAATACCAATTAACGGACGGCGCATTTTACGAATCGCTTGGCGACGTAACATGTGATACACCTGCGCCGGTGTTGAAGGCACACAAACTTGCATATTTTGTTCTGCACAAAGCTGCAAATAACGCTCCAGACGGGCAGATGAGTGTTCCGGGCCTTGTCCTTCGTAACCGTGTGGTAGCAACATCACTAAGCCACACATTCTGCCCCATTTTTGCTCGCCGGAGCTGATGAATTGGTCAATCACGATTTGCGCCCCGTTAGCAAAATCACCAAATTGCGCTTCCCAAATGGTCAACGTTTTCGGATCCGTGGTGGCATAACCATATTCAAAGGCAAGCACCCCTTCTTCGGTTAAAACGGAATCCCATACTTCAAAGCGACCTTGATTGGCGTGTAATTGGGTTAATGGCACATAGCCGGTACCGTCTTTTTGGTTATGTACGACGGCATGACGATGGAAGAACGTACCACGACCGGCATCTTCACCGGATAAACGCACATGAATGCCTTCATCCAATAAGGTGGCATACGCCATGGTTTCCGCCATCCCCCAGTCTAATAATTTTTCGCCTCGCCCCATTTCTTGGCGGTCGGCATAAATTTTTTCAACGCGAGGATGCGGTTGCACATAATCCGGATAATGAGAAACTCGTTTTGCTAAGATTTTAAATCGCTCTTCCGGGAATTTGCTTTCATACGGCGCCGTCCAGTCATAGTTGAGATACTGCAACCAGTCCACTTTTGCCATATCCATCGCACGCCATTCCGGCACAACACATTCACCATTATCCAAGGCATCACGGTATAAATTGGCAATTTCAGTGGCATCTTCTTCCGTAATGACGCCTTCTTGAATTAAACGATTGGCATACACTTTCGGTGGTGTTGGGTGTTTTTTGATAATGCCATACATCATCGGCTGAGTCGCCAATGGCTCGTCGGCTTCGTTATGACCATGACGGCGATAAGAAATCAAATCAATGAAAATATCCCGTTTAAAGACCGCACGATATTCCACCGCCATACGGGCCGCAAAAGCAACCGCTTCCGGATCATCGCCGTTCACGTGAATAATCGGCGCTTGAATCATTTTGGCGATATCAGTACAAAACTCGGTAGAACGGGTATCGTTCGGGTTAGAGGTGGTGAAACCAATTTGGTTATTGATCACAATACGAATCGTGCCGCCCACTTTATAACCCCGTGCATTGGACATATTCAAGGTTTCTTGCACGATACCTTGACCGGTAACCGCGGAGTCACCATGCACGGTGACCGCCAACACTTTGTTATGTTCGGTGTCTTGTTTACGGGTTTGTCTTGCGCGGACGGAACCAATCACAACCGGACTCACAATTTCCAAGTGAGACGGGTTAAAGGCAAGTGTCAGGTGTACTTTTTTATCATCTACCGCAAAATCAGAGGAGAAACCTTGGTGATATTTCACATCACCGGTGCGATTATCTTCCGCATGTTTACCGGCAAATTCATCAAATAAATCGGTTGGGCGTTTACCAAACACGTTAACCAACATATTTAGACGACCACGGTGCGCCATACCCAAGACCACATCGTCTATACCGTTACGGCTGGCATGACGGATGATCTCTTTCATCATCGGAATAAAGGCATCACTTCCTTCTAAAGAGAAACGTTTCGCACCCGGGAATTTCGCGCCTAAATAACGTTCCAAGCCATCCGCTGCCGTTAATTCTTTCAGTAAATTGATTTTTTCATCTTTACTGAAAAGCGGCTGTTGAATCCATTTTTCTTGTTTGCTTTGCAACCAATTACGCTGTTCCATATCATGAATGTGCATAAACTCCAGACCGATATTGCCACAATAGGTCGCTTTCAAATCACGGGCTAAATCACGGAGCTTCATGCTTTCCTTGCCATAAACAGCATAGTCGATATTGAAACTTTCATCTAAATCAGCGTCGGTTAATCCATGTCGGTGATGGTCTAATTCAGGCACCGAGGAAGTTTTCCAGCGGTAATAATTGAGGGGGTCGAGAGTGGCTTCAATGTAGCCACGAGAACGGTATGCGTTGATGAATTGTAAAACTTTAACTAATTTCGCGCTCGCTTCCGGATCAATCACGCTCACGCTCTGTCCATGATTTTCTCGCGCTAAACGGCGGAAATAATCGCGCACCGTTGAATGGGGTTGCTCAAGTGCGGTGGATTTTGGCAGCGTTTTAAAAATTTCCTGCCAACTGGCATCCACACTGTTCGGATCTTCAAGATAGCTTTCATAAAGATCCTCAATATAAGATTGATTTGCCCCACCTAATGCACTGGAGGAGAGCCATTCATTTAAAGAATGCTGCATACATACCACCTTAAGATTTAAATACGCTAACAAACAACATGATAATAAACAAAGAACAATCTTGTCCTAAGGGATACATTATGCC
>NZ_CABFLM010000021.1 GCF_901873365.1 uncultured Aggregatibacter sp. | reverse complement strand
CACAAGCCCCTTGCTCGTTATTATTACAGGCTTTCGTTAGCCATTTTTTTGCCTGTTGACGATCTTTTTTTACCCCTCCTAACCCGTTTAAGTAAAACATTCCTAAAGCTCTCTGCGCTTGAACGCTCCCATTATCTACAGCCTTGCGAGCCCATTTTAGAGCCTCTTTAAGATTTATATCCAAATACAAGTTAACCAGCGCCTCTTGAGCTTTCAAATTACCAGCTTCTGCGACTTTTAAGCAAACTTCAATCGCTTCATTAACCTCATCAATACTATTAGCAGTTACCGCAGCAACAACACACTTTGCCTCCTCCGGCGTCCCCTTACCTTGTTTATTGTTTGCGCTCGCAGTAACGCACAAAAGCAAACCACTAAAAAGGATTGACATTGTAGTTGTTTTAATTAATTTCATTAGATAGATCCTCACAGTTGTAAATTAATCATTCCTTGTCTGGCTTTTTGTTTAACAAGGTGTTTTGTTAGGTCTATCAAGACCTAACAACAAGCATTATAATGCTTCGCCATGGTTAAAAAAGAATCAACCCAATAATAAGAAAAACGAGAAAATAGAGGATAGAAATAAGCCCAACTTTGGCTCACTTTTACGCTTATAAAAAAGTGCGGTCAGTTTTTGTAAAGATTTTATAACATATATAAATCATACTATAAAGGATAGCGCGCAGTTTTTAACGTGCGCTTTTTTCTTCATTGATTAAATTTTTCTTCCATTATCGTCTCATCTTCCCAACTCCAAATAAAATTTAATACCTCGTTATGTTTGCAATAATTTAACAAATGAGAATAGCTCTCAATTAATC
>NZ_CABFLM010000020.1 GCF_901873365.1 uncultured Aggregatibacter sp. | reverse complement strand
GATTAAGGATATAATCAGAAAAAACTGGATCATCACCTAATCTAATTTTATATTTCTTATATAATTCACTAAATGCATATACCTTAGGACAAATCCATCTTGCTCGAATACGAGCCTCTAATTCATCCTGCAATGAAGATAAATTTTGACAATAATTATTTGAATTATTATAAATTAAATCACAATCTCCATTCTTACATTTGAATACATCATGTTTATTTACTCGATATATATATTCAGAACTTTCATCGGAATTCAACTCTTTCTCAGTTATAACACCCGCAAAAACATTAACAGAAAAGATAGCCATCATTAAAAACATATATTTTCTCATTTTGAACTCCAAAAAATTGTACCATTATAAACAGCTGTAGACTTTAGTCTCATTTTTCCTTTATTCTTATAATTTCCATAATTATCTGGTGCTACTTTTTTCTGAGGAGCTAAGAATTTACCTTGTCCTAAAAGATAATTGACTGAAGACTTCCATTTTTCATAATGTTCTTGGGAAATATCCCATCCCATCGTATTCATATGTAGCTCAAAACGCCCTGTACTTCGTCGATTATCACTACTAGGATACATTGCTTGCTCCATACCATCCCACATATCAGCACCATTACTATAATCATGTCCATTGTTCAAAGCATTTATTAATGCCGCTATTGCAAATTGCATATTAGTATTATTTCTATCACTACAAGATTTACTTCTAAATAATTTAGCTAACTTACTGGAAACGCCATATGCTTCTTTATTTTTTTGAAGAACAGATGCTATTGCATACATTTCTTTTTTCAATTCATCTTGACTAACTTTAGCGGATCTAAATGCTGAACTCTCTCCATATATCGT
>NZ_CABFLM010000019.1 GCF_901873365.1 uncultured Aggregatibacter sp. | reverse complement strand
AGTATTAAACATTATTCTTACTATATTGGCAATATTCAGTACAGTTTGGGTGCCAACTAAATTCTACTTTGAAAACAAATCAGAAGATCAAATCGATTCACATTGGACATTAGCTAATAGTCCGGTAAACCTTATTGCATTTTATGCAAATATTATTGAGAGTATTATTGATTACTATCAAGATAAAAGCGATCTTGAAAATGTACAGAATATTTCTCCTCCCTGGCATATCATTTCAGCCCAACCTCAATATAAAAACTATGTTCTAATTATTGGTGAAAGCGCCAGAAGAGATTATATGTCCACTTATGGTTTTAATTTACCTACCACGCCATTTTTAGATAAAACGACCGGCTACATTAATGCAGGTTATGTTTCCAGCGCACCGGCTACTTACCATTCATTGTTAAACTCATTGCATTTTAAATCCAAGAGAAAAGGTAAAAAAGATTATTCTTACAATATTATTACGTTGGCTAAAATAGCAGGAATAAAAACTTTTTGGCTATCAAATCAAGGCAGCATTGGTAAATATGATACACTAACCAGTCGTTTAGGTATCAGTGCAGACTTCCACTATTTTACTAAAAAAGGCGGCTTTTCAACAAATAATGCCGATGATATGAAATTGTTAGATGAATTAAAAATTCGATTTAAAGAAAAAACCTACTCAAATAATGTAAGGCTATTTGTCATTCATTTAATGGGCTCACATCGTAATTTTTGTCAGCGACTTAAAGAAGAAGAGAAAAAACTGGAATTTATTAATGAGAGCCTATCTTGTTATGTAAATACAATTTTAAAAACAGATAAATTCATTGAGGAAACAGTGACTTTATTAAAAGAACAAAATGAACC
>NZ_CABFLM010000018.1 GCF_901873365.1 uncultured Aggregatibacter sp. | reverse complement strand
TTTTTTGAAATAGAATATGCATTAGCAACTCCATAAAAAATAATAGAAACTAGAGAACTTATAAATAATAAAACAACAATCTCAAAATATTGATGCGAAAGCAATCCTAAAGCTGTTTCTTTTCCAATCGAGAACCATTCATGAGAAATAAATCGATTTAATAAATTATTTATATAGTCAATTGCTATTATTTTATTATATCCAGTTATATAAAGTGTAATAGCAATACAAATTATAAAAATTAAAGATATAAGAGATACCCATACCTTTCTATAAAATTTATCTCTTTCTCTTAATTTATTACTATCTGCTTTCCACTTATAATAAGGTGTTGAGGCAAGATCCTTGTATTCTTTCCAACACATAAGAGAGTAATCCTTGGCAAGATCTAATTCGTTCTCTAGATTAGTAAGAGAATTTATTATTGATTTACCTACCTCGCTTCTTCTAGAATAACTACCATCAATATTTTTGCTTACACCTTGCTCATCAGCATAATCATGGAGTTTTTTAATTTCATCCTCAATTCTATTTTCTTCTTCCTTTGCATTTAACCAAGCTTGATAAAGAGACTTTAATTCTTCTTTCTCCTCTCTAGATAACCAATAATCCGAAATTGATTTTTTAACTTCTACTTTAATCTTATTCATTCCAACTAAATAGTAAGGAATAGATAACAATAAAAACAAAGGAATACCTATTGCAATTGCTATAGCAATAGCACCTCCTACATAAAAGACTGCAGAAAATACAAGTGAAATAACAAAAGCAATGATAGCTAGAATAATTCCAAAACTCACTAGAAGGCCCAACGCTTCCCCTTGATATCGAGCTTTACTTTTACGTCCCATAAAAAATCCTCTAAATATTGTAATGTTAAAATTTTTTTATCAATATT
>NZ_CABFLM010000017.1 GCF_901873365.1 uncultured Aggregatibacter sp. | reverse complement strand
ATCAAGTTTGGGTAGATGTTTAGTCACAATGACAAATTCTGAGCTACAATTAAGGATTGACGCCGCAAATGCAGAAAGGAGCGCGCGTATTGAAAGAGAAGATACCTGTTGGGATGGAGGAAATTCAGGACATCAAAAACAAATTACAGATATTGGAAATAGAATTAATAAATGTATGAGATATATGAGGTAACACCATGAAACACTTATTGAAATTAAAAAAATTCCCTCAACATTTTTTCATTTATGAAAGAGAGCATGTGGCTATCGCTCGGCCTGAGGACATCAAAGAGTACGATTATTTAGCTTCATTAAAAGAAGGGGTGAAGATCGATTTTTCTCAATTTCGAGGGTCTTCTAGTGATATTAGTTGGGAAGGATGGGCATATTTACTTCCCTATCTTCAGCGGGAATGGTTATATCACTATTCTGAAACTATAGATGAGCGTTTAGATGAATTATTTAGTTTTTTCACAATTTTCAATGGATTTGAAGATTTTGTTAAGATACTCGATCAAGAGGATAAATCTAACTTGCTTTCTTGGATGAAATATCTTCGTTTAGAGAAACAAGATCAAATTTTTGTGTACTCTAATATAGATGAATTAAACGGGTTTATTGATTTTTTGGAAAAAGATATGGCAAACCAACCGGCTTAATTCTTGAGATAGTGCGTAAATTCCAACGCTTCCTGATAAACTTTGAAAAAATAAGGAACGGTCACGTTGTATGTGGCCGTTATGGTTAAAAACGTTTTGAAAACCGACCGCACTTTCCACTACCACAGGCACCGACAGTCAGGAAACGGCGCCGATTGGACGTCAGTTAGTGTCTTATCGCTACAATGCCGATGGGGATTTAATTGAGGTGACCGATGGCTTAGGTAACCTTGTGCGTAAAT
>NZ_CABFLM010000016.1 GCF_901873365.1 uncultured Aggregatibacter sp. | reverse complement strand
GAAATGCGATTTCTTATGTTGATCCATTAGGATTATCGCCAAATAATAATGTTGATCAGTTTGGGGATTATTATGGTGCTTCTGCTGCAGTAGCAAATGGAAATTCTACTTGGCAAATACTTTCTAGCACTTTGGATGATATGAAAAGACTTGACCTAGTAAATGCTGATCAATTTTTTCATTGCACTGCATTTTGTAGAGTCTCTAAGTCAAATTCACCGGATAAAGGGCTGGCTTTAATGCTTGGAGGGATGAAAGAGGGAATAGACTTTCTTCAAAACTTAGTGGGCAAATATGGTAGAGAAAAGTTAACCAATTCAGAAATGTTAGAAGATATGAATAAAGATATGGAGGTTAATAGATATGGATTTAAATGTCCCTCGAATCAAACATGTGCTCAACGATGTGAAAAATATTTAGATCCTAACGCTCATAAAACAAAAAAAATATTAAAGGAAAAAGGATATCTATGAGTAGATTTATTAAATTAATTTTGAAGTTTAGTATAGGCGTTCTATCTGCAATTATATTTATAGTATTGTTGATATTTTTGTTTGGAAATACTAGCTATAATGACTACAACTACAGCACTCCTGACGATTTTTTAAATTCGAAGACCTTTTCATGGTATGATGACATTTTCCCTAGAAATAGTAATAATATATTTTTGAGAACTTTTATAGAGACAAATGAAATGATTGTTATTTTTGAGGTTAATAAGACTGATGAAATACCTGCTTCTCAACTTTATACCATACCCTCTATCAATAGAGGAGTAGAATTTTTAAAAAGCTTAAACATTCCTGATTCTAAAAAACAATATTTTATAGATAATAAAAAAATATATTGTTATTTTAATAAAAACAAGTCATCTTATTTAGTTAGCAAATATTATTCAAATAATAATGATATAGCACATTACA
>NZ_CABFLM010000015.1 GCF_901873365.1 uncultured Aggregatibacter sp. | reverse complement strand
TCCTAAGGTTTAATACACCATCATTTTTATTTAATAAATAAGACGTGGTTTCTTTAAGAATAAATTTAGATTTTTTAGAAACATAACATCACACTTACTTGTAGTCAGAGCGTATCAAAAATATTGAATATCAGCTAACAGATCTCTTTCATTCTGAGACCCCAATCACACTTTTTCTCCCCTGAAATTTTCCCCATTTCATGCTAAAGTTTACGCATCATTTTTCATAAGGATTCACCATGTCTTTTGTTGCTCAATTTGCCGATAAGCTCCGTTCTCTCGCCGAGGTTTTAATTCACTCTTTTCCGGAAAAATTCGATTCCACCTTGTTTGAACAAATCGAACAACAAAGAGAAGATCCAACAACAAATATCGGGCAAATGGCTGTGGCGGTGGCGATGTCGGATTTTGTGGCGGAGGCGTGGCAGAAACAGCCGGCGTTTTTAGCAAAATGTTGGGAAAAACTACCGCACTTTGAGGTCTCTGACCAGTACGCCAAGCGGTTGGATGAGGTGTTACAGCATGTGCAAACGGAAGAACAGCTTTATCGGGAATTACGTCTGTTTCGCGCCCGTGAAATGGTGAAGCTGAGTGTTTGCCAAAGTCTCAATTTCGCCACGGTGGAACAGGTTTTTATTCGCTTGTCGCAACTGGCGGAAAGTCTGATTATTGGTGCGCGCGATTGGCTTTATGCGCGGGCTTGTGAAGAAATGGGCACGCCGATGGATGCGCGGGGCAACACGCAGCAGTTATATATTCTCGGCATGGGCAAACTGGGCGGTTTTGAGCTGAATTTTTCTTCCGACATTGATTTGATTTTTACGTATCCAAGCCAAGGAGAAACCGTGGGGGCACGCCGCAGCGTGGATAATGCGAAGTTTTTCACCCGTTTGGGGCAACGCTTGATTAACGCATTGGATCAATA
>NZ_CABFLM010000014.1 GCF_901873365.1 uncultured Aggregatibacter sp. | reverse complement strand
GGATAAGGTTTTTATTATTATAAATAATATAATCAAGATAATGTTCAAATATACTTTCTAAGGCAGACCAACCATTTGTTAAATCAGTTTTTGTTGTGATGTAGGCATCAATCATAATTAATTGCTGCTTATAACAGGCACTGAGTAATTGTTTTTTATTTTTAAAGTGATGATAAAAGGCACCTTTGGTCACCAACGCTTTTCCCGAGATCTCATCTATTGAAACAGCTTGATAGCCTTTTTCAACAAACAATATTCGTGCTGAGTTAACCAGTGATTGATAGGTACTCTTAAAATTTTCTTGTTGATGATTTTTATTTTCCATGATAGATTTAAAATAACATACCGTCAGTATGTTTATGGTATCATGATGATGTGGTCGTGACAATCTTAAGAACATTTAGGTTATTTTATGTATATTGAACAGCATTCTCGCTATCAAAATAAAGCTAATAACATCCAATTAAGATATGATGATAAGCAGTTTCATACAACGGTTATCAAAGATGTTCTATTATGGATTGAACATAATTTAGATCAGTCTTTACTGCTTGATGATGTGGCGAATAAAGCGGGTTATACCAAGTGGTATTTTCAGCGGCTGTTCAAAAAAGTAACAGGGGTCACACTGGCTAGCTATATTCGTGCTCGTCGTTTGACGAAAGCGGCTGTTGAGTTGAGGTTGACGAAAAAAACTATCCTTGAGATCGCATTAAAATATCAATTTGATTCCCAACAATCTTTTACACGTCGATTTAAGTACATTTTTAAGGTTACACCAAGTTATTATCGGCGTAATAAATTATGGGAATTGGAGGCAATGCACTGAGAGATCCCCTCATAATTTCCCCAAAGCGTAACCATGTGTGAATAAATTTTGAGCTAGTAGGGTTGCAGCCACGAGTAAGTCTTCCCTTGTTATTGTGTAGCCAGAATGCCGCAAAACTTCCATGCCTAAGCGAACTGTTGAGAGTACGTTTCGA
>NZ_CABFLM010000013.1 GCF_901873365.1 uncultured Aggregatibacter sp. | reverse complement strand
CTCTTTAAATCGATTAATTGTATTATTCGCTGATGGTTTAGGATAAGCATTAAAAAGAAATTTCCTATTAAATCCTGAAAATAATGATAAGAAATCAATTAAATTAGACTTAAATTCTTTATAAAATAGAGCGTAGCTTAAATATTGTAGGACTTTATAATCTTTACAAACTTCTGCTAGATACCGATGGCAGTTTAAAGTAAGACTGTCCCAATCAATGGTATCATGCTGTAGAGATCCAAATTTCATGATCTGTTCATCAATAGCTAAGAAAGTAGGACATTCTTCATCAGGATAACCAGCAGGAAAATACTCTCCTACAATATCGTCTAAGATATTATGATATTTCATATTACCAACCACATTCCTTTCTTATTGGTGCTACGAGAGATGCAAGTCCATTATTTTTGAAAATGTACTTTCTATTTTCTTGAGCAATAGATACAGAGAAAGTATCAATATACAGAATTGATTTTAATTGCTGTATTGCATAAAGACCTCTACCTGCATCAAGTAAATAACCTCGCTCAGCACTTTGCCAATTAATTCTAGAGGCTACTTGATTTGTTTCATTATTAACAATATGTATATCTAATACATTATTTTTTACTGGTTTATCTAATGCTATTTGGAAACGAGTGATATTATCCTTACAAGCAATATATATTGAAGCATGTTCATCATTACTTAATAAGGCTAGTTCTAGATTATTTTCAATAGGCGTATTTTGAGAAGTTTCTCTTGCTAATGTAAAAATATCTCCTATTAGTTTAGGTAAAAAATTGTTCAAGGCTCGTTCATCAACAATTTGTTTTCTAATTGGCGTATTAAATATTTCATCAAAACAAGCTAGTCTATTAATATTTGAGTTTATATAAATACATTTTTCCGCTTTCTCAAGCTTAACCTCAGATAAACTAGTTACAGAGTACATTAATAGGAAAGAAATAATTGATACTTTACATAAAATGGATAAGCGTATCG
>NZ_CABFLM010000012.1 GCF_901873365.1 uncultured Aggregatibacter sp. | reverse complement strand
GATTTAAAGAGAAAGCAATTTTACTTATCCTTGAACGTATAGATAATGCTTTATCTAATAATCAGGAAATCAAATTTACTGCAAGTGAAAATGAAAAAGTTAAGCATCTAACAGAAGAAATTTTACTTCAATTATCTGAATATGTTCTGAGTGCCAAATCTACTTTATTAAGATTATGCCATTTTGTAAAAGAGCGGTCAGATTTTAGTGAGAATATTACACTTAATAATAGAAATGAATTAACAGGAAATCCTATTTTAGGAGATAAACCAAATTCTTTAAGTAAACCTACAGAACCTAAAGTTTCTTCTAATATCCCAGAGATAAATAAATTTGATCTTACAAACGCAAGACAGTTAAAACAATTTTACTTACAAGTGGCAGATGTCACTTGTGAATTACAACCATCATCCACTCTAGGTTACACCAGTCGGCGCTTTGGATTGTGGCATAGTATTGTTCAGCTACCAGAGATGAGTGCACAAGGTATTACAACCATGCAAGCTGTTCCTATTGATAAGGTAAGTGATTATCGGGAGCAAATGATTTCATCTCCAAGCATTGAATTATTAGTTCGAATAGAGAAAACTTTAACAACTAGCCCATATTGGATTGAAGGAAGTTACTTGTCTGCTAAATGCTGTGAAATATTAAAATTTCAAGAAGCTGCCAGATCTATCAAAATTGTAACAAAACAATTTGTTGAAAAATTTCCAACATTTCACTTAGCGAAGTTCCAAAATGGTGAACCATTCTTAACTGAAACTGTTTCTGAGTGGCTTTTTGAAGACATCCCTCTTTATTCAAGCGAGCAAAGTGCGGTTCAACATCAAGCAGATAATAATTTTGATGAGATTTATTTAGCTGAAGGATTTTTATCTGTATTAAAACAAATTAATACTCGGTTAACATCAGTAATTGATATACGAGAAAGACATTATTTACAGTTTGAAAAGATACGTTTTTTCTTAAAAGAAGACATGATTTCTATTGCGCTTAATGAGCTTTCTGAAC
>NZ_CABFLM010000011.1 GCF_901873365.1 uncultured Aggregatibacter sp. | reverse complement strand
CCAAAAATATTCTGCAACTATCGCAGATTATTACGTTGAAGAAAGTTATAACAAAACAGCAGGTTTTCTTATGGATTTCAACCCTATAATATCAAATATTCGTACTCAAGGGCTGAAAACTCAAGTTGCAAATATTCCAACCGAAGGATCTGCAACCTATTCAGGAAGAGCTTTTCAAGGAAATATAGACAATACATTACCAAAAGAATCAAATCCTATTAAGGAAATTAATAAACACACAGGTATTTTGACCTACACCGTAAACTTTGCTGCTAAAACAGGTTCAGGAAAGATTCTCGGTTTTGGAGATCAAATCTCATTAGAACAGGGTGATATCTTAGGTACAGGGATTTCATCTACTGTAAAACAAGATGGTAGTCAACCAGGACATTACTCTTTAGATTTCTTCGGTAAGAATGCGGAAGAAATTGGCGGTAAAGTCTCCTTTGATGGAAAAGATACAGTCGGCTTTGGCGGTACACGTGGCGAAATCCAAAAATAAACTTTTCCTTTAATGTAAAAATGCCGTTTGAACCTCGGTTTAAACGGCATTACTTTCTAATCGACTATGAAAAAACTTCCCTATTTTATCATTCTACTTCCCTTAGTTACTCAAGCTGAAACCTTCCAAGCACCACAGCCTATTTTCTTTGGAAAGAATATCGTGCCGAAAACGGAAGATCCACAGATAAAAACGCCGGAAAAATCTACCGCACTTTCAGCGCCAGTGACATTCAATCAAGATGACAGCGCCCAAACTAAACTGGAAAAACTGATCAATTATAGTGTGGTAAAACAACAATGGGGGATATTGAAACAAACGTTGCCGCTTTATCAATCGCAACCTCAACACGATGTCACGCTATATCGTTATGCCCTAGGGGCAATGTTGCGGGCAGAACGCAACCATAAGCAAGCGATTCGTCTTTATCAGCAGATTGTTGATGAAAAGCCGGAACTTGCCTATCCCCGTTTCGATTTAGGCGTGATGTTATTTGAAAATAAACAATATCGCCAAGCCAAGGCAGAACTCGAGCGTGCTACACCGGCATTATCCCCAGCCATGCAACAATTTACTCAGCGTTACTTGGAGGCAATGAAGGAACGCCAAGACTGGAAAGCCGACATAGAATGGCAATATACCCAAACCGACAACGTGAATAACGCGTCATCCCAACAAGATATTTTGTTAGGTAAATTGCGCTTTAAAAAAGACAAAGAATCTTTGCCGCAAAAAGCACATGGTTTTCGTTACGGACTGGGGTTAAGTCGTGAAATCAATGTCGCCGGTAATCATTTTGTGACATTAAACAGCCGTTTTGGCGGCGTGCATTACTGGGATAATCAAGATTATAGTGAAAAATCACTTTACGCTGCATTGGGCTATCGCCATCGTTCCGCCTTACAATCTTTAGGATTGACGCCGTTTTTTGAGCAAAATTGGTTAGGCGCACCACGCTATAGCCAAAATTATGGCATTACCGCAGATTTACGCCGTGAATTGACCGCACTTTGGTCGCTCTCCGGCACGCTTTCCCACACGCAAAAACGCTATGCGGATACCAACGTTGCACGCCGTCACAACGGCTATATCAATGGCACAACGCTGGCATTAAGTTATCAGGCAAAGCCGAATTGGTTACTTTTCGGCGGTATGGAAGGCAGCCTAGATCGCAGTAAAGACAACGCGGAATCCTCGCTTCGTCGTGGTGTCAATCTCGGCACCGTCTGGCAAATCAAGGATTTCGCGACACGCTTAAGCATTCGGTATGTTAAACGTGACTTTCGGGCAAAAAACTTCTATTTTCCAACGAAAAAACGACAAGACAAGGAATATGATTTTAACGCCAGCCTATGGCATAACAAACTGCAATGGAAAGGCTTTATTCCTAAGTTAAATTATCGTTACCGTAAAATTGACAGTAATATTCCTGAATTTTATTCACGCACCAGCGGAGAGTGGTTTGTGTCTGTCGAACGTAATTTCTAAAGGAAGTTACCCAAAATAAAATAGAAAAAATGACCGCACTTTGATTTTCGCCTTCAAAGTGCGGTCTCTTTTCAAAGAGTTTTCTCTTTAGTCCACTTTGTCCATCTATCAAATCAATTTTTCTTACCTTTCCTCATCACCACCAAAATGTGATCTATCTCGCAGTTTCAAGTCTTGTCTTGTGTTCAAATTGAACAACAGTCCTCTTTTACGGACAAATGTTAAAGACCTGACGATAAAAAATCAGGTATCACTTTGATTCACAACATAGAAAAAAGGAGAAAACAGATGGCAAAAGATCTTAATGTCTTTGACAAACACTACGGTTTATTGATCAATGGCGAATGGACGGATGGCTCAGAAGGCAACACCTTAACAGCCCATAATCCGGCAAACGGTGAAGCATTAGCCACTTTTATTGACGCCACCGATGCGGATGTGGATGCTGCCGTAAATGCCGCCAAAGAAGCCTTTAAAACCTGGAAAAATACCAGTGCGACAGAACGTGCCACGATTTTAAATAAAATCGCAGACATTATTGACGAAAATACCGAGTTATTTGCCTTGCAAGAAACGCTGGATAACGGTAAGCCGATTCGCGAAACGCGCGCTGCAGATATTCCGTTGGCATCCGATCATTTCCGCTATTTTGCCAGTGTGATTCGTTCTGAAGAAGGCGTTGCCAACCAACTAGATAACGAAGACTTGTCGTTGATTTTACGCGAGCCGATTGGCGTTGTTGGTCAAATTATTCCGTGGAACTTCCCGTTCTTAATGGCCGCATGGAAAATTGCGCCGGCATTGGCTGCAGGTTGTACCGTTGTGATTCACCCGTCATCCTCTACATCATTGAGTCTGCTTTCCTTGGCGCAAAAGATTAATCATTTGTTGCCGAAAGGCGTTTTTAATGTCATTACCGGCAAGGGTTCCAAATCCGGCGAATATATGCTGCGTCATCCTGGATTCAGCAAACTGGCGTTCACCGGCTCCACCGAAATCGGTCGAAAAATCGGTATGGCTGCGGCTGAAATGTTGATTCCATCGACCTTGGAATTAGGTGGCAAATCCGCCAATATTTTCTTTGACGATATGCCATTTGATAAAGCATTGGAAGGCGCACAAAAAGGGATTCTCTTCAACCAAGGGCAAGTGTGTTGTGCCGGTTCACGGATCTTCGTACAAGAAAGCATTTACGATAAATTCATCGCGGCATTAAAAGAAGAATTTAAGAAAGTTAAAGTTGGCTTGCCTTGGGAAGATGACACGCAAATGGGTGCACAAGTCAACGGAAATCAGATTAAAGTGATCAGTAAATACGTGGATATTGCCAAAGAAGAAGGTTGCCAAATCATCCTTGGTGGGGGCAAATCAACCGATCCTGCATTGGCTCGCGGCGAATTTTTCCAACCGACTTTAATTTTGGCGCAGGACAACAAAAAACGCGTGGCACAAGAAGAAATTTTTGGGCCGGTTGCCGTGGTGATCAAGTTTAAAGATGAAGCAGATGTGATCCAAATGGCAAATGACAGCGATTATGGCCTGGGCGGCGCAGTGTGGACGTATAACATTAACCGTGCGCTACGGGTTGCACGCGCACTTGAAACCGGTCGTGTTTGGGTGAACTGCTATAACCGTTTACCGGCCGGCGCACCATTCGGTGGTTATAAAACTTCCGGTATCGGTCGTGAAACTCATAAAATGATGCTTGCCGCTTATACACAGGTGAAAAATATCTTTATCAGCACCCGTGAAGAACGCGAAGGCATGTATTAATCTTTTCATTTCCAGTCTAAAAACAAACCGCACTTTGATTTTATCCCTTCAAAAAAGTGCGGTTTATTTTTAATGTGTTTTTACTTTTCGACTCACTCTTCGCTCAACAGCGCGATTTCCTGTTTTAACGCATACGGCATATGCCGAGGCCCGCGTACCGAAGTGACTCCGAATTGCGCCATTTTCGCGCGGGGAATAAGACGCTTATCGTATTCTTTCAGACAACGAATTTTCATCACCCGCTTCACCTGTAAATTATCCGTACGTTTTTGGTGATATGGAATGTTTACCTCCAACACCACACATTTGTAACGAATGGCTCCCGTAGGTTCAGTGACGTACATATACACAATATCATCTACCGCAATATTGTTACTTTGCTTCCAGTAAATTTCTCCACCTTCGCGCAAGTCTTTCTCCACATCGTAATATTTCGGGTTGGCCGGCACGATCCATTCCGTATAACGGGCGATCCCAAGCTGTTTTTTCACTTGTCGGGTAGCGGTGAGATCAAAACTGGCATTTAATAAAAACAGTATGGTATCTTTCTCAACAGAGCCGTCTAGCAACACCGTTAACCAGTGATTTTTGTTCATGTGATAGGCTGGTAAGAATCCCGATTGAGGTAAAAATAAACTCAGCATTTCAGGGGAACATTTCACGTTCATCACAGGCAATTTTCCTGTGCCCTTTAGCCCCAATGACGATTTTTCGACATTCATCACAATGGCATACCATTTTCGATTATCGCCATGACGCAATACGGCATAATCTGGATGGGTCTTCCACAAATATTCCGGCTGAGTGCCATATTGGGTGAAGACATACTCGAAAACTTGTTGGGTTAACTCAGCCATTCCATGTTCCTCTTATTACTTTGATAACATCATTTTACGCCAACTTAGCTCTCAAAATAAAAGACATTAATTTCCACATCATTATTGTGCTTTTTAGTTCAACAGGCATATTATATTCCTTGAGAAAGGACTCCATCGTATCCCTCATTATCTGGTTTGGTGTCGGTGGGTTATGGATGAAGCTATTAGGTTGGTGGTAAAACCCCATTGAGCTTTATAGCCACCTAAAATTCTTATAAAAAATAACCGCACTTTACTCAACATAAAGTGCGATCACTTTTTTCAGTATTTTTAAGCTTAATCAGCAAAAAATAACGGTCCCATTGGCATTTTCGGTAACGCAAATCGGTCGGGATAAAGCACATCCACCAAATATAACCCTTCCGGTTTCGCTGTCGGTGCGGCAAGAGTACGATCTTTTTGCGCTAACAACCAAGCTAACCATTCCACCGGTTGATTGCAGCAACCCACTTCAATCAAGCTCCCCACAATATTACGCACCATGTGATGCACAAAGGCGTTTGCTTGAATATCCACGATGATATATTGCCCCAGACGGCTCACGTTTAAATGATGTACATTGCGCCACGGCGTGTTGGATTGGCATTGAGCGGCGCGGAAAGAACTAAAATCATTTTCTCCGAGCAATGCTTGCCCTGCTTGGTGCATTAATTGATGATCGAGTTCCAAATGGCAATGCGTCACGCCTTGCGGCAAAATGGCTGAACGCAGTTTATTACAATATAAAATGTAACGATAACGACGGGCGGTGGCACTAAAACGGGCATGAAAATCATCATCAACCACTTTCGCCCATCGCACGGCAATATCATCAGGCAAATTGGCGTTGACACCGAAACTCCAGGCCTTCTCAGGACGATTAGCTGTCGTTTCAAAGTGAATCACCTGCCCTGTGGCATGTACACCGGAATCCGTACGGCCTGCGCAGAAAATACTGATTTCTTCATCGGCAACGGTGGAAATCGCCCGTTCCAGTTCAGCCTGTACGCTGGCGACTTTTTCTTGTTTCTGCCAACCGAAATACTGTTTTCCGTCGTATTCCACACCTAATGCAATTTTCATGTTCTGTCCTGATTTTACTTAAAACGGCGTGCATTATAACAAGGCTTGGCGGATCTCAAAAACATTCTAAAAACCCACCGCACTTTTGCTGAATTTCACACATAAAAAAAGCAGAGATTGCTCTCTGCTTTTGGAAAAACGTATAAAAATTAACGTTTGGAGTATTGTGGACGACGACGTGCTTTGTGTAAACCCACTTTTTTACGTTCAACGCGACGTGCGTCACGAGTAACGAAGCCTGCTGCACGAAGTGCTGGGCGTAAGGTTTCATCGTATTCCATCAATGCACGGGTAATACCATGACGGATTGCACCCGCTTGACCGGAAATACCACCACCTTTAACAGTGATGTATAGGTCTAATTTATCAGTTAATTCAACCAATTCTAACGGTTGACGAACTACCATGCGAGCAGTTTCGCGACCGAAATAAACGTCTAATTCGCGTTGGTTGATGGTGATCTTACCATTGCCCGGTTTGATAAATACACGAGCTGAAGAGCTTTTGCGGCGACCTGTGCCGTAGTTTTGATTCTCTGCCATATCCTAAAACCTCGTGATTAAATATCTAATACTTGTGGTTGTTGTGCAGCGTGTTGGTGTTCAGCACCTGCGTACACTTTTAATTTACGGAACATTGCACGGCCTAATGGACCTTTTGGCAACATACCTTTAACCGCAATTTCAATCACTGCTTCAGGACGGCGTGCGATCATTTCTTTGAAAGTCGCTTGTTTGATACCGCCTACATAGCCTGTGTGCCAGTAGTAAATTTTATCGCTGTCTTTGTTACCGGTTACAGCAACTTTGTCCGCGTTGATAACGATGATGTAATCACCTGTGTCAACGTGCGGAGTGTACTCAGCTTTATGTTTACCACGAAGACGACGCGCTAATTCAGTCGCCAAACGACCTAAAGTTTTACCTGTCGCATCTACTACATACCAGTCGCGTTTAACCGTTTCTGGTTTTGCTACAAAAGTTTTCATTAATTAATTACCAATATAATAATATTAATACCCAGTGCTTAAAAAAGCACAACCAGTTATCTTAATCTTCACCCCTTCGAGTGCGATCTCGACAAAATAATGTGCGGTGGGAATCCGCAACATTCACAGGGTCGGGCGATTATACAGAAAATTTCACCGAAAAGCTAACGGTTTTATAGGGAAAATACGATAAATATTGACCGCACTTTGTCTTTTTATTCGTCACTGTCAAATAAAAAATCTAGGGTTTGCGTCCTAACAGGCAAATCACAGAACTGGTGCCGACATGACGACGACCTTCATTCATTTCTCGCACATCATGCTCTGCCAATAGCCATTCCAGCCCCAATAATGCTTGTTGCATCTCCGCTAAGGTGCCGAGCATTTCAACGTGACTCGGCCCACCGGTGCCATAATGAAGTTGATCGGGATGATAAAACACACCGGCAAACAAGCCGCCCGGTTGCAAGGCATTCACAATACGTTGCATGATTTGAGTCCGTTCCGGTTCCATAAAATGACAAAAGACGGACGTAATCACCGCATAATGCGCTGTTGGCATCGCCATTTCGGCAATATTCGCCAATCTCGTTGTGAATGGCACCTGATACTGATGTGCTAATGCTTGCGCTTTTCGCAATCCCACTTGAGAGAGATCCACGCCCTCCGTTTCTAATCCGTGACGGGCTAAAAAGATGCCATTACGCCCTTCTCCCGTGGCAAGATCTAAGGCTCTTCCCGAGGTTGGCAAGTAAGGCTGAATTCTGGCGATAAACTCATTGGGTTCCGTGCCGAAAATGTATTCTTCCGTTTGATAACGCTCATCCCATTTTGTCATATATTCCCCTTTTATTTTGCTAATAACTGCCCTAATCCGCTCTGGCGTTGTACCGGATTTTTCACCGCACTTTCCCACACACTTTGTAACGCAAACACCGTGAGGAAATCCTTGGTGCGGGTGATTCCCGTGTAAACCAGCTCTTTGGATAAGACCGGGCTATTTTCTAACGGTAAAATCAGGAACGTATGTGGAAATTCGGAACCTTGAGATTTATGTACGGTCATCACAAATGCCGTTTCATGATTCGGTACGCGACTAGCCAACACCTTTTTGTAGCTATTTTGTCCCTGTTCGAACCACACGCGTCCATGGCCTAAATAAATACCGATGTCGCCGTTGTACAAGCCGACTCCGCTGTCATTTTGCGTCACCATAATCGGCTTGCCGATATACCACTCCCGTTCCTGATGAAATTGTAACAACCGTTTTTGACGCAATTTTTCTGCAATAGCCAAATTTAGCTGTTCGACCCCAAACTCGCCTACGCGTAATGCGGTTAAAAAACGTATGTGATTAAACGCAGCAAAAATTGACCGCACTTTATCTTCCTGAAGAACGCCATCGGACGGAATTTGTTGCAAATAGCGCGCGTATTCTTCCGCAGCACGATCGACAATCAATTTCACACAAGCTTTACGCTGTTGCATGTCGTCTTTATTACTCAAATAATGCGCAAAGTCCGTTAAGTACACACCACAATGTTTATCTTGATGTTGCTGATATTGTTGCAATAACTGCCAACTCTTGGACGCATTACCTAAATTCACGGTCGTTGCCAACTCACCCACTTCCGGATTCGCCCCAAAACGGCGACTGACTTGTAAATAACAAATACTGTCGCTAATGGCGTTCATCTTCTCTTCTGATGGCAATATCATCCCTGTTGTTGCCTGTAAATATTGCGCCATGGGCGAGCTGTATGTCGGTTTTGCCGCATTCACAAAACGCCCTAATTCGCCCAAAATAGCACCGGCTTCTACGGAAGCAAGTTGGTCTTTATCTCCCAACAAAATCAGTTTAGTTTCCGGTTTGAGTGCATTAAGCAATTTAGCCATTAAAGTGAGATCGATCATGGACGCCTCATCCACCACCAACACATCCAACGGCAATGGATTGTCCGCGTGATAACGGGTTTCTTCACTGAAAAAACGCACACCAAGCAAACGATGGATCGTTTCTGCGTTCATCGGAATGTGCAGATTTTCGATGATTTCTCGCTTATTTGGCTCCTGTACAAATGTCTGTTTTAAACGTTCCACCGCATCCACAATGGATTCCGTTAAACGCGCTGCCGCTTTACCTGTTGGCGCAACCAATTTAATACGTAAGCCGTTTTGATGCAGTTCTTGCAAGGTTAAAAGCAACTTGGTTACGGTTGTTGTTTTCCCCGTTCCCGGTCCGCCGGTAATTAAACAAAAACGCTGACGTAATGCCATGGCAACGGCGATTTTTTGCCAATCAATCCCCTGTTCTTCCTGAAAATAGCGATCGAGAATCGAGGCAATTTGTGAGAATTGCTCGGTTGAAAAAACAGGCTCAAAACAGACCGCACTTTTGAAGTAATCGGCAATCCGAAATTCGTCTTGCCACACGCGATAAAAATACAAGCAATTAAACTGCAACACCAAAGGCGCGATTTGCTGTAATGGCGAATCGGTAAAGGCGATGTGTTGTACCTTTTGCAAGGTAGATTGCCATTGTGAAATCGGCAAATAATCAATTTTTTGCTGAATTTCTGTCAAATAAATACGTTCGTTAAAATAATCCTGTAAACCGAATAAATCCTGTTCAGTGGCTTGGTTCAACAAAAGACAGGTGTTGCCTTGACGATAATTGAAATTACACAATGCCGCCATCATTACCGCCAAGTTTTGCACAGAGGGCGCATAATTGAATGGTTGCTGTTTACGGTGAATAAACTCGGCAAAATAATAGTCGGCGGTGTTAATAATGCCTTTTTCTTTGAGTTGAGATAATAAAGTTAACATCAGAACAAATTCTCCAAGGCTTGAATTAACGCGTAATCCGGTTTATCAAAAAACACACCGTCCTGATTTTCCCCGTTCATGCCGCGCAAGAAACAATAAAACACGCCGCCAAAATGGGTTTCGTAGTGATAGTTTGCGTCACGTTGTTGCAAATAACGGTGCAATGCCAGCGTGTAAAATAAATATTGCCAGTCGTAATGGTTTGCCAGCATGGCTTGCTCAAGGCTTTTGCCAACATAGTTTTGTGGCTCGACACCGAGAAAATTCGATTTGTAATCCACCAAATAATATTTTCCGTTATGGCAGAAAACCAAATCCATAAAACCGCGTAACATGCCTTTAATCGCATCAAATTGCAGCGCTTCTGATGGTAAATGGTGATGTTTTTGCAACGCGCGATTAAATGCCGACACATCAAATACGCGATTAAGTTTCAAATAAAACTGCATTTCTTTCACGCATTGATGGCGAGATAAATTGTTCAGTTTCAACGTTGGATCATCTGCACTTAACGGCGTATCTAAAATCGCCTTCATCCATTGTTGTAAGGATGGCAACCAGGTTTCCTCTAACTGTAACCATTGGCAGAGTTTTTGCACTTTGTCTTCATTTAACGGCTGACTAAAATCATATTTTTCCAAGAAACGGTGCAACGCTGTACCGATTTTAATCCCGTGCGGGAAATCAAAAGGCGAATAGCCGAAAGGATAGGCAGATTCATGACTAGCGCTTTCAGGCATGGTTTCTGTTGCTTGTTCATTAAAATCGTAATCTTTGCCGCCATCAAAAACAGGTTCAAAAGCGACCGCACTTTCTGCCGCCAGTTGTTCTTTATAGTATTTTTTATTTTGATGAATTGCCTCAATGGCGCTGAAACTGGTCACCGTCCAGTTTTGTTCAATATGACCGGTAAATGTTGCCGCGTTTAATGGCGCTTGAGTCTCCGACTGCATTGGTGCATCTAGCGCTTTTAATGCCGTGGTTTCAGAAATCTGAATACTCCCCTCTGGGGCATCATGAACCAACTTTTTCAATAACGGTAAGCTATCGTAGGCTGTCGGCTTCTCATTTGTTTGAATTTCCCCTTGAGTGAGCACATATAACAAGGCACTCCACTTTTCCTCAAAGGTTTTCGGCACACCGATGTTCAACTGATATTTCGCTCGGGTCAGCGCCACATAGAGTAAACGAAGTTGTTCAGCAAAATCCTCTTGCTTTATATCCTTCTCATGAGAACCATCAATATCCCACAGCACATCGTCCCGATCTTGGTCGTAATAAGTAGAAATGTGTTCAGGCCTAAATTTGGAGGCATAACCAATAAACGGCAACCAAACTAAATCGTACTCCAACCCTTTGGATTTATGAATCGTGACAATTTTGACCAACTGCAATTCACTTTCCAACCGCACTTGTTGTTCATTTTGTCGATCTTCCCCTTGAATTTGCTTTTCAAACCAACGTAACAATGCCGCTTCACTTTCGTTCAACGTTGCTGCTTCTTGCAATAATTCCGCTAAATGCAATAAATCCGTCACCAGGCGTTTACCATCCACAGTGGGATACAATTTTTCAGTGATTTTTTCTTGTAGGAATAACTGGTGTAACATCACCAATACACCTTGTTTTTGCCACGTTCTTTGATAATGAATAAATTTTTCGACCCAATATTCCCAACGGTTTTCATCTAAACGAATACGCTGAATATCTGCTGCCGTTTGCGCAAAAATCGCCGTTGCAACAGCATTTAAAATATTGCGTTCGGAAAATGGATTAAGACAGGCTCGTAAAATCAACAACAGATCCTTTGCTGCTTTACTATCAAACACATTGCTATTTTCTGACAAAAACACGGAGGCAATGCCAAGACGACGTAATTCGTTTTTCACCAAATCAGCTTCTTTGCGACTACGCACCAATACGGCAATACTTTCCGGTTTTAAGTTTTTTTCGATACCTTTTTCATCGGAACGAAAATCGGCGGTATTTTCCACCGCACTTTGCAACCAATGTTGAATAGAAATGGCACAGACTTTCGCCATATTCTCTTTTACGGAGGCTTCATCCACATAAAACCGTACGGCAGGTTCCACTTCACCGTTTAACCAAAATTGCGGATGATCGTCTTTAGATTCGACCGGTAAGAATGGAATCTTGTCATATAAAAATGGAGGCGGTTCGTGAAAATCAAACAAGTGATTGACACATTGCACAACATCTTGGTGAGAGCGGTAATTTTTTCCTAGATTGAAACGGTGCTGTGCTTCATCAGCCGCTTTAAAGTAAGTAAAAATGTCGGCGCCACGGAATTTATAAATCGCCTGTTTTGGGTCGCCAATCATAATAAAGCCGTTATCAGACACTGATTCTAATCGCTGCGGCTCTACATAAACCTTAGAAAAAATCTGATATTGCACCGCATCCGTATCTTGAAATTCATCAATCATAGCAAACGGGTATTGATAACGAATCAACTGAGCAAATTCTGTATTATTCGGATGACATAAAGCTTCTTTTAACAAGCGCAATAAATCATAAAAACTTTTTTCGCTATGATTGAGTTTGTATTCAGCCAACTGCGCATTTAGCATTTCTAAATAATGAAACCAAAGCGCTTGAGACAGTAAAGCCTGTTGTTCGGAAAATGCTAACAACTCATCAATTTTGATGAAAAGCGGGTGACTCAACGCTTTCTGTGCATCCTCGCCTTTCTGTTCATCCATTGCCGTTTGCCCGAAGCGGTAAAAACAATCCGGGAAATCTGCTTTTTCGTTTTCCGCCCAATGCTTCATGGCAGCAAGCCATTTCGGGCGATTGGCAGATGTGAAACTGCGGCGGTTTAATTTTTGTTCTTTCGCATTCTTATATTTGGTGTTGATTTCTGTTTCAATCAACTCCGTAATTTCCACCTCTTTTTCTAACCATTTTTGCTTTAATTCGTGAGTTTGCGCGATTAATGCTTGCGAGTAATCAGTAAGTTTTGAAAGAAATTCCTCGAAAGTCCCCTCAAAAAAGTGCGGTCGTTTTTCCGGAAGTTTTAATTCGATTCCGGTAAATTTTTTGATTTTTGTCAAAATATTGCTTGGGGAAACCAAATTCTTTTGAATAAACTCGGCAACCCCATAAGGCTGTGAATAAAAATGCTCACGCCAAATTTTTTGTGCTAAGTGCAACAACAGCTCGTCTTCTTCGCCAGTCAATTCTAGATTGAAATGAACGCCTGAATTGAAGGCGTATTGCATCAGCATTCGGCGACAGAAACCATGAATGGTATAGATCGCCGCCAAATCCATGTTTTGTTCCGCCAAGGTCAGGCGTTGAATGGCAAGCGGTAAATTACTGATTGTCGCAACTAATTCGCGTAAAAAATCATCCTGTCCAAACACCGCAGAATCCTGTGTCTGCTGATAAGCCGTCAATTTTTGTTTGGCATCGTAAATACGCTCGCGAATTTTGCGTTTCAGCTCCTCTGTCGCCATTTCAGTAAAGGTCACCACCAAAATTTGCTCGACATTCAACGCATAGGGAAAGGTATTTTCCCCTGCCTGCAATAATAGGCGCAAATAAAGGGAACCCATGGTATAGGTTTTGCCCGTACCGGCAGAGGCTTCAATTAGACTAACAGCATTTAACGGGATAGAAATCGGATTGAGTTGTTGCATGGTTAAGATTAAAAGAATGAAAAATATTGAATAAAATAAGGGCGGAACCGAATCCGCCCAATACTCTCGCTAGAAATTAACGACTTTATCTGCCCATAACGTCCATTTGGAAACATCGTCTAAGGTGCCGCGAGTCACGCCGTCAATCAGTTTGGATTCAAATAAACCGCGTGCTTTGGTGCAGCTTGTGCAAAGTTTAACTTCTGCGCCTTGTGCCACCAAGATTTCCATCACTTGTTGTACGTTAGACCCTTCATTTGGGTGCTGACCGGCAATGCCACTTAACACAGAATCACCAAAACAGAACACTTTAATTTCTACTTCCTTGCCATGTTCTTCCTGCAAATTCACGGCTAAACGCAATGCGTTGAAGCTTTTTTCTGTGCCGTATGGCGATTCATTTAAAATAAAAAGAAGTTTTTGCATCATTAACCTACCCAGATAAATTTAATTAAGAATAATAAAGAAACCACCCAAACCGGTGCATTCACTTCGCGCCAACGCCCCGTTCCGACTTTCATCACACAATAGCTGACGAAACCAAACGCGATTCCTTCGGTGATGGAGTATGTAAATGGCATCATCGCAGCAGTAATAAAGGCAGGAGTCGCTTCTGTTAAGTCGTCCCATTGCACTTTAATTAAGCTGGATGCCATCAAAATACCCACATAAACCAATGCGCCCGCGGTAGCATAAGCAGGCACCATGCCGGCCAATGGCGAGAAGAAGATCGTCAGTAAAAACAATAACCCGACAACAACCGCCGTCATACCGGTACGCCCACCGACCGATACGCCTGCGCCACTTTCAATATAAGTACTGATCGCAGAAGTACCGATATAAGAACCAACAACGGCGCTTGCGCTATCAACATATAAAGCTTGTTTCATTTTCGGGAAACACCCTTTTTCATCGCTAAAACCTGCTTTGTCGGTGACACCAAGCAAGGTACCGGACGAATCAAATAAGTTCACTAGTAAGAAAGAGAAGGTGATACCAACAAGTGCCGTATCCAATGCACCGGCAATATCCACTTGGCCAACCACTTGAGTTAATGCCGGCGGCATGGAAACGATGCCGTGGAACATCACGCTTTCGTCAAAATACAATGCAAGTGCGGTCACCGTTGCGATAGAAATTAGCACGCCGGAATAAATATTGCGTGCTGCCAACACCACGATAATAAAGAAGCCAAGGATGCCCAATAACACTTGTGGGCTGTGTAGATCGCCTAACGCCACTAAGGTTGCCGGATTGGCAACCACCAAGCCCATATTTTTGAAACCAATTAAGGCGATAAAGAAACCGATACCGGCACCAATACCTACCCGCAAACTAAGCGGAATGGATGCCATCAGCCAATAACGGATTTGGAAAATAGTCAATAGCAACAAGCCGACAGAGCCCCAAAAAATAGTACCCATACCCACTTGCCAAGAATAGCCAAGTTTACCGACAACCACATACGCAAAAAACGCATTCAAGCCCATTGCCGGCGCCAATGCGATAGGCAAGTTACTGAATAACCCCATGGCAATCGTACCGAAGCCTGCGATTAAACAAGTGGTCACAAAGACAACTTGCTTATCCATGCCCGCATCCCCCAACACAGACGGGTTCACGAAAACGATATACACCATGGTAAAAAAGGTGGTAATACCGGCAATAATTTCAGTTTTGGATGAGGTTCCTTTTTCTTTTAATTTAAAGAATTGTTGTAGAAAAGATTGATTTTCCATTGTAATTTCCAATCAGAGACAAAATAAAAACGATGAAAAACAAGGTTATAAGAAAGGTGTTTTTCCCGCTGATTCTAGCAAAAGATCAGAAAGACTGCGACGGGTTTATTGTCTATACACGGTACCTCTTACGCCTCATCATCCTCATCTAAAATAAAGTCAAACCAATCAATCACATCACGTTCATGAATGCCATATCGAATCAAGATATCGGCTTTTCTCACACTCTCAGGATCGCCACTGATTAACGGGTGCCATGACGGCAACGGCTTACCTTCATAAAGCAAACGATAAGCGCAAGTCGTCGGCAACCAACCGAATTCGGGCAAATTGTCTTTGGTCAGTTTGGTGCAATCCTCTTCCAACTCAAAACGTTTCAAATAATTACCGCACTTTCCTGTTTCTAAATCCAATAAATTGCACGCGATACGGGTGTAATACAAACGCTCATATTTCCCCTCGCCATCAATGTATTTACGATAACAACACTTGCCGCAACCATCGCATAATGCCTCCCATTCGTCATCATTCATATCAAGCAGGTTTTTGTGTCGCCAGAAATCAGGTTCTAATTGCATAGGATTATTTACCGGTTTGGTTTTAAAAGCGGAAATTATAGAGAGGAACGCAGCCTGTGACAAATACTGAAAGAGAGGTTTAGAAAAACAAAAAAGTGCGGTCAATATTGACGATGTTTTTCAACAGAAAAAACACATCGGATATTGACCGCACTTATCCTTAAAAATAACAGATTAACGATAGGTGACGCGTTCGTTATCGTTTAAATGAATGGTCGTTTCAGCCAATTTGGTTTCTGCAATGACCTTGCCGTGGCGAATAGAATAACGCGTCGGCACTTGACGTCGTACTGCATCAAAGCCATTTTCTGCCGGTAAAATAATAAAGTTAGCGGCATTCCCCTCTTCCACGCCATAATCTTGCAACCCTAGCGCTTTTGCACTGTTTTCAGTCACTAATTTTAAGCCGTCGTTAATTTGTCCGTAACCCATGAGTTGGCAAACGTGTAACCCCATGTGTAACACCTGTAACATATTTGCGGTTCCCAACGGATACCAAGGGTCAAATACGTCATCATGGCCGAAACACACATTGATATTGTTTTTCAGCATTTCTTTCACGCGCGTCACGCCACGGCGTTTTGGATAAGTATCGAATCGACCTTGCAAATGAATGTTGACAAGCGGATTAGCCACAAAATGAATTTTGGATAATTTCAACAAACGGAAAAGACGAGAGGCATAGGCGTTATTGTACGAATGCATTGCAGTAGTATGGCTCGCCGTCACTTTGTCGCCCATTTCATATTTCAACGCTAACGCAGCAACCGTTTCCACAAAGCGGGATTGTTCATCATCAATTTCATCACAGTGAATATCGATTTGTTTGTTGTATTTGCGCGCAATATTGAAGGCAATGTGCATAGATTCCACACCGTATTCACGGGTGAATTCAAAGTGCGGTATGCCGCCCACCACATCTGCGCCCATTGCCATCGCTTGATCCAACAAGGCTTCGCCGTTCGGATAAGACAAAATTCCCTCTTGTGGAAATGCCACAATTTGAAGATCCACCCAAGGAGCCACTTCTTTTTTCACTTCGAGCATGGCTTTAAGTGCGGTTAACGTTGGGTCGGACACATCCACATGGGTACGCACATGTTGCACGCCATTTGCGATTTGCCATTTTAAGGTTTTCCACGCGCGGGATTTCACATCCTCATGGCTCAATAAAGATTTTCGCTCAGCCCAACGTTCAATCCCTTCAAATAAGGTACCGGATTGGTTCCAGTTCGGTTGTCCTGCGGTTTGTGTCGCATCCAAATGAATGTGCGGTTCAACAAACGGCGGATACACAATGCCCTGTTCGCCGTCTAAAATATCTCCGGAAAAATCAATCTGTTCTTCGTTAGGCAGAATACGGGCAATCTTGCCGTCTTCAATGACAATCTGCCATAAGCCTTCACGGCCGTTAATATGAATATTTTTAACTAACATTTATCGCTCCTATTTAAACGCCAATTTTTTACCGAATAACGGCGTTAACACAAAATAAGCCACGGCACCGCCAATAACGGCATTTAACGGAATAATGCCCGGCAAGAATTTACCGCAAGCAATCCCGATTGCTACAGAGATAATTGCCGTCCAGTTGATGGTGACAAATTTTGCTTGTTCAAAATTGGCATAGGCTTTATTACGCAAAATATAGTCGGCAATGATAACGCCACCAATCGGCGGAATCGCGGCAGATAAAAACGTTAACCAGCCCACAAAGTTGTTGTATAACCACAAGGCGCAAAGCGTACCGATCACACCGTTTAATACCGATAATGGACGGCTACTCCAGCCCGTAATGTTGGCGAAACCCAAACCAGAGGCATAAAGCGCGTTATCGTTAGTCGTCCAAATATTTAAACCAAGCACAATAATCGCCGGCAGAATTAATCCTTGGGCAACCATCACATCAGAAATATCAGACATCCCCGTCACCGCTGCCCCGGCGGCGCCAAAGACGAACATTAATGAGTTGCCCAAGAAGAACGCAATCATACTGATTAAAATCGCTTGTTTGGCTTTGCGTCCGAAACGCACGAAGTCAGCCGTTAATGAACCGGCGCTGATGAAAGAGCCCACAACCAAGGTAATGGCCATCGGTAAGGAAATGTCATCTTTCGGCATGATATTTTCTAATACAGATAAACCACCGGCATCTGTTACCGCCAAATACACCGAATAAGAACCAAGCACCGCAATTGCCGGCACCGCGATAGTGGAAAGAATGGTTAGTGCGGAGATACCGAAGAAAACCGTGATGGTCATTAATAAACCTGAGCCTAAAATTAAATAGTTCACATCAATGCCGGTAACTTTATTAACCGGAATAGCAAACATCGCCACCCCGACACCGAACCAGCCCACTTGGGTGCCGCCTAAAATTAAAGATGGCAACCAAGAGCCTTTCACACCGAAGGAATAACGCGCCAAAACATGGGTTGTTAAGCCGGTTTTTGCACCGATGTAGCCAAGAAATGACGTGTAAATCCCTAACATTAAGTTACCGATGATCACGGCTAACCAGAAATCATGGTAAGTGAGTGATGTGCCCAGCGTGCCGCCCGTCCACATACTTGCAGAGAAAAACGTTAATCCCAGCATAACAAACGTCAGTGCCACAGCACCTTTACGTTCATGTTGTGGAACGGGCTTCAAACTAAAATTTTCAGAACTCATTTTTGTATCCTTTCAAAGTAAAAAAATCGGCAAATTCTAATCCTTAGCCAAGCCAAAAGCAAACGTTTGCTTTGTGAAAAAAATAAAAGTGCGGTCAACATCCAGCGTGTTTTTTCAATTAAAAAACATCGTCAATGTTGACCGCACTTTCTCTCCTCTACCCTTTCAACTGGGACAAACGCCCTTCTTCATCCCCTCGATAGCGCGCGTCTCCTGACGCGAGCCCAAAACATCAATTTCATTTAATTCAGATTTTTACTATTTTCATGACTAACTTCATTCAGTTTATTTATTTTTAGCTAGATGTAAGCACGCGTCAGGAGACGCGCGCTATCTAGGTATAATAGATTGTAATGGCTCAAGCGTGGACGCTTGCGCCATCAGGGGTATGGAGCCAACAAATAGCTTAAGCGATGAACAGAAAAATCCTCGCTATATAATGAACAAGGCTGGCAAGCAAAATTCAACATATAGGATAATTATTTAACCCCTCGTAGCGTGCAACTTGTTGCACGAATGATTAACCTCGATGCGTAATTCACGATTTCATGCGTAGCGTGCATCTTGATGCACGACTAAATTACGCACAGAACGTTATTTAACGCTTTCGGGCATTCATGATTTCGTGCAACAAGTTGCACGCTACGATTCACTAAAATAGTAATATGAAAATAAACACGGTGACCAGTTTTCACAAGCCCCTTGAGGGGCTTTGTGAAGTATAGGCCCTTATAGGGGAGCCTAAAAACCGCACGCTTTACGTGCGGATTGTTATTTGAATAAATCAAAGGCTGATTTTGACATATCGTCAACATCAGCCTTTTTGATGAATAAGTGCGGTCGGTTTTCAACATGTTTTTCTGCATTAAAAAACGACTCAAACATCCACCGCACTTTTGTTTCTTCCAATCGCTAAAAGGGATTACATTGTGCCGGATTGCCACTGGTTAGCCCCAGTTTAAACCATTGCAAACGCTGGGCTGACGTACCATGGGTGAAACTATCAGGAACCACATAACCTTGGCTGCGTTTTTGCAAACGGTCATCGCCTACCGATTCCGCCGCATTAAACGCTTTTTCAATATCGCCACGTTCAAATAAACCGCTTTTTACCGCTTGTGATGCCCACACGCCGGCATAGCAATCCGCCTGAAGTTCCAATTTCACGGAAAGTTGATTTGCTTCCGTGCGGGATGAACGACTTTGCAGATGATGCACTTGTGTCAACGTGCCGAATAAATTCTGTACATGATGCCCTACTTCATGGGCAATCACATAAGCAAACGCAGATTCGCCGGCTGCCCCCAGTTTATTTTTCATGTCGTTATAAAAGGATAAATCCAAATAGACCCGTTGATCATTTGGGCAATAAAATGGTCCCATGGCAGATTGCCCGGTGCCGCATGCTGTCGGGGTTACGCCGTTGTAGATAACCATGCGAGGTTCTATATATTGTCGATTATTTTTGGAAAAATATGTGGACCACACTTCTTCTGTGTCGCCTAGCACCACTTTGGAGAGTTTAAATAATTGGTCTTCTTGCTGTGATTGCAAAGGTGAACTTTGTGTAGTGCCCACCTCCATCTCACCAACCAAGTCTGATAAATCCACGCCATAATAAGCGCCGACCAAAATAATGATCAGCCCCAAAACACCGGTCGGTTTTCCGCCACCGAAACCACCGCCCGAGGAACGTCTATCTTCCACATTTGAACTTTCTCTACGACCTTGCCAACGCATACTTTTTCCTATCTTTAAGTTAAATTCGCGCTATTCTAATCTAGAACCCTTTTTTCCGCCTAACATTTTATTCCTAGACTTATATGGCTGAATTGGGTATGTTGTGGCTCCCTAAATCAATCAACAAGGAGATGAAAATGGGATTATTTGATTTTATCGGCGATATCGGTAAGAAAATCTTCAGCAAAGAAGAAGAGGCTTCCGCCGCAGTAACCCAACACATTAACGAAGACAACCCAGGCGTTGCGGATGTAGCGGTGAAAGTCGAAAACGGCGTGGCTAAAATTTCAGGCGTGGCAAGTTCTGCCGGTGCTTTAGAAAAAGCGGTATTAATGGCAGGGAATATTGCCGGTATCAGCAACGTGAATGTTGATGACGTGACCGTGAAAAACGGTGAAACCCTTGCCGGCGATGATGAATTTTATGTTATCCAAAAAGGCGATACCCTTTGGAAAATTGCTGAAAAACATTACGGCGACGGCAACAAATATGCTGCCATCGTAACGGCAAATAAAGAAGTGATTAAAGACGCAGATAAAATCTTCCCGGGTCAAAAAATTCGTTTACCGAAAAGCCTATAGTGTTATTAAAAACCTTTGAATAAATGACCGCACTTGATGATATAAGTGCGGTCTTTTTTTACTGTGTTTTAATTGAATCACAGCGTGCAACTTGTTGCACGAAATTGTGAAACCCGAAAGGGGTAAATAACGTTCTGTGCGTGATTTGGTCGTGCATCAAGATGCACGCTACGCACTTATAGTATTATTTAAAAACGTTTAAATAAACGACCGCACTTGATGGTATAAGTGCGGTCTTTTTTTATTATGTTTTAACTATTCTTCAATAGAACGCAATAATTCATTAATACCGACTTTGCCTAAAGTCTTGGCATCTACTTTTTTCACGATAACAGCACAGTAAAGGCTGTATTTACCGCACTTTGACGGTAGGCTACCGGACACTACAACGGAACCTGCCGGCACGCGACCATAGTGAATTTCGCCGGTTTCGCGATCATAAATTTTGGTAGATTGGCCGATAAAGACACCCATGGAAATCACACAACCGTCTTCAACAATCACCCCTTCTACTACTTCAGAACGTGCGCCGATAAAGCAGTTATCGCCGATAATTGTTGGATTGGCTTGTAAGGGTTCTAACACGCCACCGATCCCTACGCCACCGGATAAGTGCACGTTTTTACCGATTTGTGCGCAAGAGCCGACTGTTGCCCAAGTATCCACCATTGTGCCTTCGCCCACATACGCCCCGATATTCACGTAAGATGGCATTAATACTGTGTTTTTAGCAATGTATGCGCCTTTGCGTACGGTAGCAGAAGGCACGACACGGAAACCTTCTTGTTGGAAACGTTCTTCTGTATAATCGGCAAATTTTAAAGCCACTTTGTCGTAGTATTTGGTTTCTGCGCCATCAATAATGTGATTGTCATTGATACGGAAAGAGAGCAACACCGCTTTCTTCAACCATTGGTGAGTGACCCATTCGCCATTAATTTTTTCGGCGACACGGTATTTGCCACAATCTAAGCCTTCGATCACTTCTTCAATAGCGGCACGGGTTTGTGCATCAACGGTTTTCGGTGTAATTTCTACGCGTTTTTCAAACGCATTTTCAATGATTTGTTGTAAATTTGACATGTTTTTTCCTATATCAATGTGAGTTAAATAAGCGTTATAAAACATCTAATGTGACGTTATCAAAAAGTTTTTTCACCGCATTATTATCGTGCAGACGTTCTGCTTTTTCTACGTTTTCACGGGTTAAGTGCGGTGAAAAATAAGTAATAAAATCATACATATAATTACGTAAGAACGCACTGTTCTTAAAAGCGATTTGGGTCATGCTTGGACGGAAGAGATGATCCGCTTTAATGGCAATGAGATCCGTATCTGCTGCAGTATGCGCCATGGATGCCATGATACCCACGCCCAATCCCATGCGTACATAGGTTTTAATAATATCGGCATCCGTTGCCGTAAAGACGATATTTGGCAAAATCCCAGCGCTATTAAAGGCATAATCTAAATCCGATACGCCGGTGAAACCGAACGTATAGGTTACCAGTGGGTATTTGCCTAATTCCTCAATGGTCAGCTGTTCGCATTTCGCTAAGGGATGATCAGGCCTTACGATCACGGAACGATTCCATAAATAACAAGGCAATAAGACTACCCCATCAAATAAATACTGCGCTTCGGTGGTGATCGCCAAATCCACTTCATCTGATAATAGCGCATCGTAAATTTGTGAAGGCGAACCTTGGTGAATATGCAGGCTCACATTCGGATAACGCTTAGAAAAACGCTCAACCACCGATGGCAACATATAACGTGCTTGCGTATTCGTTGTGGCGATGCGTAACATCCCATGATCCGGCTTCGTATATTCATCGGCAATTGAACGAATGCCTTGCATTTTCATCATTAATTCTCGAGAAATGGCGACAATGCGCTTTCCCGGAGGCGTTAACCCTTTAATATGTTTGCCGTTACGCTCAAAAATTTCCAATCCAAGCTCGCTTTCTAATAAGCGAACTTGCTTACTGATCCCCGGCTGTGAAGTAAACAGGGCATTTGCCGCTTCCGTCACATTAAAATTTTGATTCACAATCTCAACCACATAGCGAAGTTGCTGAAATTTCATGGATTCCTCTTGTTAATAATACGGCTATTTTTTGTAACGCTTACTGAGTTCCGAATAGCGTTTGACCGCTTTACGAATCTGTCCGGCTTTTGGTTTACGGCGTTGTTTATTCGCGTCTAATTTCGTTTCCGTTTCCGGTGGTAGCCCCACTAAATCGCGCAAATAATTCACTTCATCTAACGCCATTTCCTGCCAACCGCCACGCGGCAAGGTTTTCATTAATTTAATATTGCCATAACGAATGCGAATCAAGCGGCTGACTTGAATGCCTTGAGACTCCCACAAACGACGAACTTCACGGTTGCGCCCTTCCATCAACGTCACATCAAACCACTGGTTCATCCCCACGCCACCCACAAATTTAATCTCTTTAAAATTTGCCGGGCCATCTTCTAATTGCACACCTTTTTTTAAGCGAGCTAACATCGCTTCATCCACTTGCCCGAAAACACGCACAGAATATTCCCGTTCCACTTCACGACTTGGATGCATTAAGCGATTCGCCAGTTCGCCATCAGTCGTAAATAACAGCAAGCCTGACGTGTTAATATCCAAACGCCCGACCGCAATCCAACGTGCACCGTTTAAACGAGGCAAGCGATCAAATACTGTTGCGCGCCCTTCCGGATCATGGCGAGTGCAAAGCTCCCCTTCCGGTTTGTAATACATTAACACCCGACACACTTCTTTTTGCGCTTGTGTGAGATTAATAAGATTGCCGTCAATCCGCACTTTCACGCCTGAATGTACGTTAATGCGGTCGCCTAAGGTGGCGATTTTGCCGTCCACGCTCACACGATTTTCTGCAATGATGGCTTCGATTTCACGGCGGGAACCTTGTCCGGCACGGGCTAAGACTTTTTGTAATTTTTCGCCCTCTGCTGCCATGGATTTATTGACAGATTTCAGCGCAGATTGACGGGGTTTGGCTCCCACCGTTTTTTCTTTATTATTGGCTGAAAAGTGCGGTCGATTTGACGTGCGTTTTTGTGTTGTGGCTTTCATAAATCCTCGTTGTCGCTTTCCCAAGCGTCTGTTGTCGATTAAATAAATGGTGTAATGGCGCCGCTGCCTTCGCGTAAAATCACCGGTGTACTTTCGGTTAAATCCACCACTGTGGTAGGTTCTTGCCCTAAATAACCACCGTGAATAATTAAATCCACCTGACGTTCCAAACGATCACGGATTTCTTCCGGATCCGATTGCGTGATATGTTCTTCATTCGGCAACATCAAAGAACAAGACAAAATCGGTTCGCCCAAGGCTTTCAATAAATCCAAGGCAATTTGATTATCCGGTACACGAATGCCGATGGTTTTACGTTTCGATGTCATTAAACGACGTGGCAATTCTTTCGTCGCCGTTAAAATAAACGTATAACGACCGGGCGTGTTATTTTTAATTAAACGATAGGCAGAATTGGTCACCAACGAATAATTGGACAATTCTGACAAATCACTACATACCAACGTAAAATTGTGCCCTTCCGGCAACTGGCGAATTTGCACGATACGATCCATGGCGTGCTTATCGCCGATCATACATCCCAAGGCGTAACCGGAGTCAGTCGGATACACGATGACGCCACCGTTACGCAGAATTTCAACTGCCTGATTAATCAATCGGGCTTGCGGATTTTCGGGATGAATATAAAAAAATTGACTCATATTCTTCACTCTCCGAGTAAATAGCGAGGCATTATACCAGTTTCAAATAAGGCGGGATAACGGTTTGTTTTACAGAACCCCTATATCACGCCGATTTAAAATGATTGAAAAATTGACCGCACTTTACTTCACTGAACCACACGTCAAACAATACAAATATTGCCCTTTTGGATCGTTAAAGCGAGTTAATGTGCCAAGCGGTTTGGTTAATTGTGTGAACGCTTTCGGTAACCCAACGCTTTCAAGCACGAAACCTTGCGCCCAAGTTTTCGCATCGCCTTTGAAGTCACGTAACATTTTTTTCAATAATGAGCTGTCTTCATCCACAATCCATTCCACTGAGAATGAGGCTTCATCGAGTTTATCTTTTTCTGCCCGTTTTTCATTCACTAATTCAATCGTCTTACCGATGGCCGTATCTAATGTCCCAAGCTCATCTACCAATTTATGTTCAAGCGCTTCAGAGCCTAGCCAAACCTGACCTTGCGCAATATTATCCACTTGCGCCTTGGTTAAATGGCGACCCTCACTGACTTTCGTTAAAAATTGATCGTAGCCATGTTCAATTTCCAACTGAATAACATCATTTAAGGTTGGCGATAAAGGTGAAAATAATGAACTGAACCTTAAATCAGAGGTTTTCACGCCATCTGCGGTAATCCCCATTTTCTTAATGGAGTTCTCAAAGGTCGGCAACATGGCAAAAATGCCGATTGAGCCGGTAATCGTATTTTTATCGGCGACAATATAATCGGCTGTAGAGGAAATCCAATAGCCACCTGAAGCCGCCATACCGCCCATGGAAACCACCACAGGTTTGCCGGCATTTTGTAAATGTGCCACTTCTTGACGAATGATCTCTGAAGCAAACGCACTGCCACCGGGGCTATTGACACGCAACACCACGCCTTTCACTTTGTCGTCGTCATAAGCTTGGCGTAACAATTTGGCAACTGTATCGCCACCCACATTTTCTTCGTCGCTGTCACCATCAATAATAGCGCCTTCCACATTCACTACCGCAATCTGGTTGTCGGTTTCCCCATGCATACGATCCGGCAAAGAGGCTAAATATCTCTCGTAATCCACCATTTTCGGTTGATGATCCTTATCTTCACCGAAAAGTGCGGTCAGTTTTTTATCTAAATTTAAACGATCTATTGCGCCGGTTACGAGCTTGCGTTGCTTCACATAGGCCGCGGTATCGCCTTTTAACGCTTTCAATTCGGTTAAAAACGTATGCGCATCTGGGGCAACGGTACTTTGCTGAATATCACGATTCTCTGCCACACGTTGCTTATAATGATTCCACATGGTATTTAACCAACGTTGTAAATTCGCCTTGGCTTCATCGGACATCTCATTGCGTAAATACGGTTCAACTGCCGATTTGTAGGTACCGACGCGAAAGACGTGCGGGTTCACTTCGAGTTTATCGAGCATATCTTTAAAATACAGCGTTTCCTGTGACAAACCATCAATGGACACGGAACCTATCGGGTTCATATAAATTTCATCGGCATAACTGGCAAGGAAATATTGCGCTTGATTATAGTTATCCGCATAAGCAATCACCTGTTTGCCGCTTTCTTTGAAATTTTCAATCGCCTCGCCTACATATTCCAGCGCCGGCAAATCACCGCCTTGGAAAAAATTCAAATCCAGTACTAAACCACGAATATTGTCGTCTTGTGAAGCGGAATCAATGGCATACACCACATCAAATGTCGAATATTGTTGCGGAATATTCTGCCCATCCAGCTCTTTTAAAAGGGTTTTGAAATCGTTTTTCTCATCGCGATTATCGGCCAAATAGCCATCTAAATTGAGCAATAACGCCCCTTGATCACCTCTTAGCACAGCTTTTTCCGACTTATCTGCGCCAATCATCAAGGTTGCAACAGATAAAAGCACCAAAACGAAAACAAGAAACACCAAATTCATGACCAAATCACGAATAAAATTTAATATTCGCCAAGCGAACTTAATACAAGATAAAATGACGTTCATACCACCTCAAAAAGCGATCCAAAAGGATGCTTAAAATACCACAAACCGCCTGCGCAATAAACACGCGGAAAAAATAAACTGTGCTATAATCCACCGCACTTTTCGTCTCACCCACAAATGAAGGACAATCATGGATGCATTAAAATTGCTTACCGAGCGTTATTCGGAGAAAAAACTGAGCGCCCCAGCCCCCGATAAACACCAATTAACCCAAATGTTTCAAGCGGCATTGCGCAGCCCTGATCATGGCAGGCTGCAACCTTATCGTTTTATTGTCATTGAGCAAGATAAAATGACGGAATTAAGCCGTTTATTAAAAAGCGCCGTACATGAACTGAACCTTGGTGAAGAACGCTTGAAAAAAGCCGAAAACCTAGCGACCCGCGCCCCGATGATCATCGGTGTTGTTGCCAAAATCGATCCGAATATTAAAAAAGTTCCGGAATGGGAACAACTGCTTTGCGCAGGTTGCGCGACCTATGCCATTCAATTAGCAGCAAACGCTTTAGGCTTTAAAAACGTTTGGGTTAGCGGCCCTTGGTTGGATGGTACCGATTTGCGTAAAGCCTTCCAATGCCAAAGCCAAGATAAAATCATCGGTTTCTTGATGATCGGATCTGCTGAAGATAAATTGGAAAGAGAGAAAAAAACGTTAAATTTAGATGACCTTGTGTTTTCTCTTTAATGTAAAAATACCCAAAAACAGACCGCACTTGACGAAGCAATCAAAGTGCGGTCTGTTTTTTTATTGTTTTAATATGACAAATGAAGCTTTCTCATGCCGATCCTCATTTGTTGTTATAAAAAATAAGCTCAATGCGTAAAAAAGTTTGACAATTCTTTACATCATATAATATAATTTTTATATGTTAAATCTTTGTTAATTATTACTGTAAACTAAGGAGACAAATATGAACAAAAACGTTGGTGGTATAGATAAAGTCATTCGCATCCTGTTAGGGGTCGTTCTTATCGCACTCACGTTAACGAACGTCATCGGTTGGTGGGGATGGATTGGTGTTGTGCCGTTATTGACAGGACTCTTCTCACGCTGTGGTCTTTATTCATTACTTGGCATTAACACCTGCCCATTAAAAAAATAACACATTAAGGCATCATTTCCTCTTGGTAATGATGCCACTTGCTTATTTATTCTGAGAAAAACACATACTATGATGATTTCCATCATTTCCGCCATGGAAGCAAAAGACAAATTAGCTGCCGGCGCCATATTAATCGATATTCGTCAACCGGAAGAATATCACCGCGAACATATCGACGGTTCAATTCTACAACCGCTGTCCGAATTACAACATCAAGGATTGAGCAAAACCTTAAAACAAGGCAGTTGCCTTATTTTTCACTGTAAATCCGGGGCAAGAACCGCCGGTCAAGCTGACTTTTTGAAACAGTTGGCACAAGAAAATCATTGTGAAGCTTATCTGCTTCAAGATGGAATAACCGGTTGGAAAAACGCCGGGCTTGCTACGCGATTTAATCCGTCACAACCCATTGAGATTATGCGCCAAGTCCAAATCGTGGCAGGAAGCTTAATTTTACTGGGCTCATTGTTGGGATGGTGGATTTCGCCTTATTTTTATTGGCTACCCGCATTTGTCGGTGCCGGTCTCACCTTTGCCGGAATAAGCGGTTTTTGTGGTATGGCAAAACTTCTCTCTCTGATGCCATGGAACCGACGCTAAGCAATTCGCGCGTGGGATTGCTAAAAAAACGGATCAGTTATTGGTTTCAGCGGATAGGACGTGTAAAATGAGCGCTCTCATTCCCACAATGTGTAAATACTGAAATAGGATCTGATGAAAGATATTTTCGAAAAAAGTCACGAAGCCAGTACCTTTTTAAAATTGTTGGCCAATCCGAATCGCTTGGCGATTTTGTGTTGTTTACACGAACAACGCTATAACGTCACCGAGTTAACCGTCAAATTGAATATGCCGCAAGCAGCCATGTCGAACCAATTAGCCCTTTTGCGCAAAGCCGGACTAGTGGCAAGCGAGGTTCAACATCGGGAGCGCGTGTATTACATTAAAGATCCGAAAGTTGTCGAGATGATCAATGTATTACATCGCTTTTTCTGTGAAGTTCCCTCCGAAAAAGTATGATTCTCATCACCCAATACAAAAAAACGCAGATTTAACGCTGCGTTTTTTGTATCGTCTAACTTGGACAAGTTTATCTAAACCACTTCCTCTTTATCTCTCATTGTGCATTTCAAGATTCGAGGAATCCTTTTCGCGTTTTTTCTTTGCCGCATCGTTACGTTGCTCAGCAATGTTATCCAAATAAGCTTCTGTAATATCGCCGGTAACATAACAGCCGGTAAACACCGAGCAATCAAATGCTTGAATAGCCGGATTTTCTTGTTGTACGGAACCGGTTAAATCCGCTAAGTCTTGGAACACCAATTTATCCACGCCAATCAGTTTGGCAATTTCATCGGTATTACGTTCATAGGCGATTAATTCGCTGCGCGTTGGCATATCAATGCCATACACATTCGGATAGCGAATTTCCGGTGCGGCGGAAGCAAAATATACTTTTTTCGCACCGGCAGCACGAGCCATCTCCACGATTTGTTCGGAAGTAGTTCCACGCACGATAGAGTCATCCACCAATAAGACATTTTTGCCTTTAAACTCAGAGGCAATAGTATTCAATTTACGACGAACAGAACTCACTCGCTGCGCTTGCCCCGGCATAATGAATGTGCGGCCGACATAACGATTTTTTACAAATCCTTGACGATAAGGTTTGTTCAACACATTAGCAATACGCAATGCAATATCATTTGAGGTTTCCGGTACAGGAATCACCACATCAATATCCATGTCTTGCCATTCACGGGCGATTTTCTCCCCTAAACGTTGTCCCATGTGCACACGAGCGGCATACACGGAAACGCCGTCAATGCAGGAATCCGGACGGGCAAAATAGACATATTCAAAAATACACGGCGTTAACACGGGATTGTCAGCACATTGTTGAGCATACAACTCACCATCAAACGTAATAAAAATGGCTTCTCCCGGCGCCACATCACGCACAAACTCAAATCCCACAACATCTAACGCCACGCTTTCCGAAGCGAACATATACTCGGTTTTGCCATGCTCTTCACGTTTACCTAACACCAAAGGACGAATACCATGAGGATCACGAAACGCCACCATGCCGTGATCGATGATCATGGCAATACAGGCATACGCACCGCGAATATCTTTATGGGTTTGTTTCACTGCATTAAAAATATCTTGCGGTGTTAACGCGTATTTTTGCGGTTGATCGAGGTGATACGCAAGAATGTTCAGTAAAAGTTCTGAGTCGGAATTGGTGTTCACATGACGGCGGGCAAGGTTGAAGAGTTTTTCCTTCAATTCGACAGAATTTGTTAAATTGCCGTTATGTACCAAGGTTAAACCATAAGGCGAGTTTACATAAAACGGCTGGGCTTCAGAGACACTGGAACTTCCTGCTGTCGGATAGCGTACATGACCGATACCGGTATTGCCCGCCAAGCGCAACATATGCACTTGTTGAAACACATCACTCACCAAGCCGTTCGCCTTACGCAAACGAAAGCGGTTTTCGTCATCAATGGTGACAATGCCCGCTGCATCCTGCCCACGATGTTGTAATACCGTTAAGGCATCATAAATGGCTTGATTTACCGGGGTTTGGCTGACAATACCGACAATACCGCACATACACGTTGTTCCTCTACTGATTCTGCGTTGAAGTTGGGGTTGGATTTGAAGCCGGTGTAGCCACTTGCTCCAAATTCAAGGTTGAATTTAAAAAACTGGAATTGGCTTGTATTTGTTGGAAGAACCAATCCACCACAAAACGAAAGTGCGGTATTAATTTTGACTCTTTCCACCAATCACTTTGATTTGACGCGGTGAACGTATCCAAGAAAAATAACATTGCCGCCACAATGAGCACGCCACGTAATAGCCCGAAGCAAGCACCAAGTACTCGATCCGTCCCGCTTAAGCCGGTACGATCCACTAGCTGACCTAATACATAATTCACGATAGCGCCAACAATCAATGAGGCAATAAATAAGATAGCAATGGCAACACCATTGCGAATATACAAGGATTCAATGGAAGTTAACAAACCCGCCAAATACACATAAAAATTGCTTGCAATAAAAAATGCCACAATCCAACTGGCTAGTGACATCACTTCGCGGACGAAACCGCGTAATAAGCTGACAATAACGGAAAAAACAATAATACCGATAATAATGTAATCAATCATCAAATCATCTCTAAAGTGTTGAAAAAGACACTTCTATTTGCAACGGGCGTTATTCTAGCAAAAAACGAAACCGTTTGCGCAAAAATTTACGCACAAAAAAACGCCCTTTTGCACAAAGAAGCAAAGGGGCGTCACTATACCATTGTTATGTTTGGGAATATAGAAAAAATCGGGGAATTAAAGCTCCTGCCAAAAATCACGGGGTAATTTTTTCTGAGCAAGATTCAGTAACTTTGCCAAATCCAAATAGGTGGGCTTGTCGGGGAAAGAAGGTAAGGTATCCTGCGTCTCTCTCAATTTTTCAAAAACGCGTTGAAAACCGACCGCACTTTGAGGGGGCAATGCCGTTTGTGCACGTTTGCCTAACCAATAAAATCCCTGCAAAGGCAAACATAACGCAAATAAAGCGCTTAACACCGCAACAGCAAGCGCCATGTTGTCCCCTCGTGCATAAATTTGCTGCCACACCACAAATAATACCGCGAGAAACGGCATCATTTTCTGGGCAAATAAAGTGGCTTTAATAACGCGATTTTCGGGAAAGATAGCGCCTAATTTAGGCTCTAAAGGCCAACTATTTAAATATTTTTGCCCTATTTTTAATGTGCGATAAAAACCCATGTCATGCTTATCCTTTGTGTCAATTCAACGTCAGGTTGCTCAACATAACATAAACTGACGGATTTTTTAATTTTCCATATTCATACCTCTTCTTTAGTAATCTTTTTTTCAGGAAAAATGAATCACTTACGAAATGTAAAAAAATTGCTAAATTTTTTTGATTCAGGTCGCATTTTTTGATGTTAAGAATTTATTTTAAAAGGTGAAGGGTGTATTCTATGGCGGTTTAATTTTCTATTATTCGTTCACTATTTGAACGGATTTTGTTTAACTCAAACCCGTATAGGTCGCTTATGTCTGAAAAATTAGTCCTAATCCTCAATTGTGGTAGCTCTTCATTAAAATTTTCTATTTTGAATCCTGCCACCGGCGAAGAAAAATTGTCCGGCTTAGCCGAAGCGTTTTACTTACCTGAAGCCCGTATTAAATGGAAATTACACGGCGAAAAAGGACAGGCTGATTTAGGTGCCGGCGCCGCTCACGCCGAAGCGTTAAATTTTGTTGTTAATAACATTTTCTCGCTTGATCCTGAATTACAAAAAGGCGTTGTTGCTATCGGTCACCGTATCGTACACGGAGGCGAAAAATTCACTTCTTCCGTTATCGTTACCGATGAAGTGGTTAAAGGCATCGAAGATGCAATTCAATTTGCGCCATTACACAACCCTGCACACTTAATCGGTATCAAAGAAGCATTCAAACTCTTCCCGCATTTGAAAGAGAAAAACGTGGTGGTATTTGATACCGCATTCCACCAAACCATGCCGGAAGAAGCATACTTATACGCATTACCTTACTCTTTATATCGCGATCACGGTGTTCGTCGCTACGGCGCACACGGTACAAGCCACTATTATGTCAGTCGTGAAGCAGCAAAACGTTTAGGCGTTGCAGAAAACAAAGTCAACGTGATCACTTGCCATTTAGGTAACGGTGGTTCCGTATCCGCAATTCGTCATGGCGAATGTATCGATACCTCTATGGGTTTAACCCCGTTAGAAGGTTTAGTCATGGGTACCCGTTGTGGTGACATCGACCCGGCTATCGTTTTCTACATGCACGACACCCTCGGCATGTCCGTTGAAGAAATCAACACCACCTTAACGAAAAAATCCGGTTTGCTTGGTTTAACCGAAGTCACTAGCGACTGCCGTTATGCCGAAGACAACTACGACAAAGAAATCCCGGCAAAACGCGCATTAGATGTTTATTGCTACCGTTTAGCTAAATACATCGGTTCTTACATGGCCGTTATCGGTGAGCGTTTGGATGCCATTGTCTTTACCGGCGGTATTGGTGAAAACTCTGCGCACGTACGCGAACTCACCTTAGCACACTTAAAATTATTCGGTTACAAATTGGATAATGAGAAAAACTTGGCCGCCCGTTTTGGTAAAGAAGGCGTGATTACCGCTGATAACACACCAATCGCCATGGTAATTCCAACCAATGAAGAATTAGTGATCGCACAAGACACCGCACGTCTTTGCATCTAAAACGTAATCTATAAACTGCCGATTTATTCGGCAGTTTCTTTTTAATCCTCTATTCCAATCGAAGGTAAATTATGTCTCGTACTATTATTTTAATTCCGATTAGCACCGGCGTGGGTTTAACCAGCGTAAGTCTTGGTTTAATCAACGCACTTGAACAAAAAGGTGCCAAAGTCGGTTTCATGAAACCTATTTCTCAACCAAATACCGGTGAAGATATTATCGACCGCACAACGGCTATCGTACGCACCAGCACCGGTTTAGAAACGGCTGAGCCGTTTATGCTAAGCGTGGCAGAATCCCTGATCGGTCAAAATCAATCTGATGTTTTATTAGAAAAAATCGTTGAAAATCATCAACGTCTTGCTAAAAACAATGAAATTGTCATTGTGGAAGGCTTGATTCCAACCCGCAAACATTCTTTCGCCAATAGTATTAACTACGAAATCGCCCAAGCACTTGATGCGGAAATCGTGTTAGTTGCGGCACCGGCCACAGAAACCCCGGCACAATTAAAAGAACGTGTAGAAGCAGCGGCTTCTCTGTTCGGTGGTCAGGGCAATAAAAATCTTCTTGGCGTGATCGTGAACAAATTCAATGCGCCAGTAGATGAATCCGGCAGAACCCGCCCAGATTTAAGCGAAATTTTCGATTCTTTCCAACACAGCCACAACAGCGAATCCGAGTTGGTAAAATTATTTGCACAAAGCCAGCTCAACTTATTGGCTTGTATTCCATGGTCTGCCGATCTTATCGCAACCCGTGCCATTGATTTAATTAAACATTTAGGTGCATCCATTCTTAATGAAGGCGATGTCAACCGTCGTATTCGCGGTATCACTTTCTGCGCAAGAAGTTTGCCAAATATGGTGGAACACTTCCGTGCCGGAAGCTTACTCGTGGTTTCTGCTGACCGCCCTGATGTAATCGTGGCAGCGGCCCTTGCGGTGTCTAACGGTATTGAAATCGGTGGTTTATTATTAACCGGCGGTTACAAATTAGATCCACAAATCAACAAACTTTGTCAACATGTTTTTGAAAACAAAAAATTGCCGGTTTTCCGTATTGAAGGCAACACCTGGCAAACCGCTTTAAGCCTACAAAACTTTAACCTTGAAGTACCGGTTGACGATAAAGAGCGCATTGAAAACATCAAACGCTACACCAGCGAAAAATTAGATGCCGCCTTCGTTAACGGATTAGTTGAAGCTTCAAGCCGTTTACGTCGTCTATCTCCACCGGCATTCCGCTTCCAATTAACGGAATTAGCCCGTGCGGCGAATAAACGTATCGTCTTACCGGAAGGGGATGAACCACGTACAATCAAAGCGGCAATCTTATGTGCTGAACGCGGTATCGCAGAATGTATCTTGTTGGCCAACCCTGAAGAAGTAAAACGCGTTACTGAATCTCAAGGTGTGAAATTAGTTAAAGGTATTACGGTTGTTGACCCGGCAAGCGTACGTGAGAACTATGTCGCGCGTTTAGTAGAATTACGTAAAGCCAAAGGCATGACAGAAACCATGGCGCGTGAACAATTGGAAGACAACGTTGTACTTGGCACCATGATGTTAGAAGCCAACGAAGTGGATGGCTTGGTCTCCGGTGCAGTTCACACCACAGCCAACACCATTCGTCCACCGATGCAAATTATCAAAACCGCACCGGGCAGCTCCATTATTTCTTCTATCTTCTTCATGTTGTTACCGGATCAAGTGTTAGTTTACGGTGACTGCGCGGTGAACCCGGATCCGACCGCAGAACAACTCGCGGAAATTGCGATTCAATCTGCCGAATCGGCGAAATCCTTCGGTATCGAACCGAAAGTGGCGATGATCTCCTACTCTACCGGCTCTTCCGGTAGCGGTGCAGACGTTGAAAAAGTAAAAGAAGCGACTCGTATTGCGAAAGAAAAACGTCCTGATTTACTCATCGATGGTCCATTACAATACGATGCCGCGGTGATGGAAGATGTGGCACGCTCTAAAGCGCCAAATTCTCCGGTTGCCGGTCAAGCCACCGTATTCATCTTCCCGGATCTGAATACCGGTAATACCACCTATAAAGCAGTTCAACGTTCCGCCGACCTTGTTTCTATCGGCCCGATGCTCCAAGGTATGCGTAAACCGGTGAACGACTTGTCCCGTGGTGCGTTGGTTGATGACATTGTGTACACCATTGCATTAACGGCAATTCAAGCAACACAATAAAACGCTTGAAAAACACACCGCACTTTTGTGCAAAAGAAAAGGCTTTCGTAATGAAAGCCTTTTTTATTATAGCTTGCCAAAATGTGGCTATAAAAACCATACGCTATGCGTATGGAGCGCAATTTTTCCTCTCGTAGCGTGCAACTTGTTGCACAAATAAACCACACACGGAACGTTATTTGAGACCTTTGCAAAAAAGCCTTTCCTCCGACAACCGAAACCCAAACACAGGTTTTCGGCTGTTTCCGCCCCCAATACCTCCTGATTTTACCCAAATACCCCCTTAATCCTCCCCGGACGCCCGATAATCAGGCATCCGGGCCGCCTTTTAGGCGGCAACAGGCACACTTAGCCTGTTAGCCGCTTTCAACAGGTTCAAACACATCGCCTTTAGATGGCTTTGCGCACTCACTTTAATCAACCCGAAATAGGCTGCCCGGGCATAGCGGAATTTACGGTGCAGCGTACCGAAGCTTTGTTCGACCACATAACGGGTTTTCGATAAATACCGGTTACGCTTCGTTTGATTTTCCGTCAGCGGACGGTTACGGTGGGCTTTGCGCATAATGCCGTCCAACAACTGATGTTCTTTCAGATGTTGCCGGTTTTCCTTACTGTCATAGCCTTTATCGGCATAGACGGTCGTACCTTCGGCTATTCCTTCCAGCAAAGGTGACAGGTGGTTGCACTCATGGGTATTGGCGGGGGTGATGTGCAGTTTCTCAATATAGCCTTCCGCATCGGTGCGGGTATGTTGTTTGTAACCGAGTTTGTATAAATCGTTTTTCTTTGTCCAACGGGCATCTTTATCTTTGCTCGGTGTGGTTTGGCCGCTGACGTGTCCTTCCTCATCAACTTCTATGGCCTGACGCTGTTTGCTGCCGGCAGTTTGAATAATGGTGGCGTCAATGACGGCGGCGGATGCTTTCTCTACTTTTAGGCCTTTTTCGGTCAGTTGTCGGTTAATCAGTTCCAGCAGTTCGGACAGGGTGTTGTCTTGCGCCAGCCAGTTGCGGTAGCGGCATAAGGTGCTGTAATCGGGGATGCTCAACTCGTCAAAACAGCAAAACAGGTTGAAATCGATGCGGGTGATGAGGCTGTGTTCGAGTTCGGGATCGGAGAGGCTGTGCCATTGTCCGTAGAAGCGCAAGAGCGACGCGAACGAATGAAAAAACAGTTCGCCGACTAAAATATAGATGTAGAAACCTTAAAAGGCCGTCTGAAATACTATTTGCACTCATTCCCGATTTGCCGCAACGGATGTTATCGGGCGGATTGGCAAAAGCGGAATTGCCCGCCGTCCGCACAGGCTTGGGATTCATCGATCGCAAGCTCGGCGGCTTTCTCGAACTGGACTGGTATGCTTATCAAATGAAGCTCATCGGCACAGGCAACACCCCGCAGCCGAAACGCTCCGCGTGGGCGGAACTGTTCCGCCTGCTGAAAAACATCCGCCAACACCGCCTGCGTTCCGAACGGGCGTAAAAAGTGCGGTGGAATTTTTGCAATTTTTCGCTTAAATTCCATCGCTTGCAGCTACAAAAGTGCGGTCTATTTTACGAATTTTTCTTTATATTCCCCAATAGTAATCTGCGCCCTTCAAATTCCTTGCCGGCAATTTCCAAAGCGAAGCGTTCTTTGTCGGCGTCGCGTACTTTGTCGTGTATGGCACGTAATTCCTGCACGCTAGCACCCAATGCCTTGACGATTTCATCGCCCATTTTCATGGAAGAATAGAAGGTTTCGCGCACTACGAAATCCGCTTCCGCTTTCACTAGGGCCAGCGCATTGCGTCTGTCCCAGGCGCGCACGAACACCTTGGCGTTCGGGTTGATATGATGAATATTTTCCACAATTCTGACCGCACTTTCTCCGTCGTCCACGCATACCGCTACGATGTCGGTGTGTTCTACGCCGCAGGCATGCAGCACGTCGGCGCGGGTGGCTTCGCCGTAATAGACTTTGAAACCGTATTCGCGTGCGACGTTGATGATGTCGGGATCGTTGTCCAGAATGGAAATGGTGGCACCGTAGGCTAGCGGCATTTGGCTGACCACCTGCCCCATGCGCCCGAATCCGATAATCAGCACGTTGCCGTTGAGTTCGCCCGCATGTTCTTCCACATCGTCCACTGCCGCAGCTGCGCGGGATTCTTTGAAATAGCGGTCGAACAGCATAACGCTGAAGGGTGTCATAATCATGGAGAGCACCACGATTGCCGTCATATTCGCTAGCACTTCCGCATTAATCGCCCGTTGTACGGCAGCGGAGGCGAGTAATACGAAGGCGAATTCACCGCCCTGCGACATCAGTACGGCGCGGTGTATCGCGGTGTGATGGCTTGCTTTGGCAAAACGCGCCACTCCATAAATGGCAAGGCATTTCAAGATAATCATCAGTACAGTGGCGGAAAGAATTACCTTCCAGTTATTGAGCACCGTTGCCACATCCAGCGACATCCCGACAGCTAAGAAAAACAGCCCGAGCAAAAGGCCTCGGAACGGTTCGATATCCGCTTCAAGCTGATGACGGAAGTCGGATTCCGACAGCAGCACTCCCGCCAGAAACGCACCCATCGCCATAGACAGACCGCCCAGCTCCATTAAATAAGCCGCACCGAGTACCACCAGCAGCGCGGCGGCAGTCATCACCTCGCGTGCTTTGGATTTTGCCAGAATTTTAAACAGCGGATTGAGCAGCCAAATACCTGTAGCAATCAACGCTGCCAAAGAAAGCGCGGCAACACCGATTTTCTGCCATAGCGGTACGGCATCGGCAACGGCATTGGGATTATCGGGTGCTAGAAATGCTACAATCGCCAGCATGGGCACAATCAGCAAATCTTCAAACAGCAAAATGGAGACAATGCGCTGACCTTGCGGTGTGCTGATTTCATGACGTTCGTCCATAATCTGCATGACCATTGCGGTGGAGGTGAGTGTAAAACCTACCGCCGAAATAAACGACATCACTAAAGAAAAACCGTAAGCCAGCCCGATTTGGGTAAGGAACAGACTGGAAAAAGTCACCTGCAGGGTACCCAAGCCGAAAATCTGATTACGCAATTTCCATAAATGCGACGGCTTCATTTCCAGCCCGATCAAAAACAGAAACATCACCACGCCGAATTCCGCAATATGCAAAATAGCGTGGGAATCGGTAACGAGCTTTAATCCGAAGGGTCCGATAACCAGCCCCGCAGCCAAATAACCCAGAATTGAGCCTAGACCTAAACGTTTAAATAACGGCACGGCAACTACCGCCGCCCCCAATAACTCCACCACGTGCAATAAATCGCCGTCAGCTGCTTCTACCGCCATAATTCCTGCCTTTGTTAATTCATAAAAATTTTTCGTATTATAAAGAAAAATCGCCGTAACACAAAAAAGCCGTCTGAAAAATGGATTCAGACGGCGTTTAGCATTTCAGGCAGCCTGAAACCCCCAAATCTCACACCGCAAAATGCGGCATCACGTTTTCGGCGAAATCCTGAATGGTTTCCAGCGCGCCGCGCCGTGTGGGTTTTAAGTTCACGGTAATGTGTGCCACGCCGTCAGCCTGCTGTTTCTGCCAAAACTCGACGATGCTTTTGGCGCCGCCGCGCAGGTAGATGTTGTTGTAGAACTTGGCGGGGGCGTTCGGGTCTTCCAAGAGTTCGACGAAATTCGCCACGCCAAAGGGTTTCCAGGTTTCGCCGTCGCCCAATTCTTTGAGCGTGTTGACGATGTCGCCCAGTTTTTCGGGGGCGATGCCGTACCAAATCCATGCGTCGCTTTCTCGGGCAATCCATTCCAGCTCTTGGCGGGCGCGGCCAATGGCGAGCATCGGCAAACCGTGTGCGGGTTTGGGCACCAAGTCCAAATTGCCACTGAATCTGCCGTAGTGTTCGCTATTGAACGCGGGGAATTTTTCCTGCGTCAGGCGGCGGATGATTTGCCACGCTTCGCGGTAGCGTTCGGCGCGGTTGTTGAAATCGGAGGCAAAGGCGGGGTATTCGGTGGGACGGTCGCCGCTGGCCAAGCCGAGCAGGAAGCGGCCGCCGCTGATTTGTTCCACCGATGCGGCTTCTTTGGCGGTGAGAATCGGCTCGCGCAGGGGCGAAACATAACCCGCCGAGCCGAGCGCAACGTTTTGGGTGAGCGCGGCGAGATAACCCAGCGTTACCGACGGGTCGTAAATCTGCGCGACATCGCCAAAACTCGGGTCGTAAAACGGCACATCGCGCACCCACAGCGTGGCAATGCCGCTTTGGTCGGCGGCTTTTATCACGGTGGCGAAGTCGTCCATTTCGGGCACGGGGCTGTCGGGATAGCCTTTGAATGGCGCAATCAGGCCCAATGTGAGTTTGCCCGGTTGGAAAGTGCGGGCGAAACCGCGATGGTTTTGCAGGCGTTCGGGTAATTTCAGCGCAGTCATTTTTTTGCTCCTTGTGATGTGTTTTTGCACGGGATGAAGTATATTTGTTTTATTCGGGAATGTGCTTCCCTAATCTCGGGCAAGAAAATACCAAATGTAGGTCGGGCATTGATGCCCGACGTTTTTAAATTTACCTGTATTTGTCGGGCATAAATGCCCGATCTGCGCAAGAAAAATTTATGGAACTCAACAATCTCAACGATATGACCGCCTTTGTCGCCAGCGTAAAAAGCGGCTCGTTTACCGCCGCCGCCAAACAACTCGGGCTCACGCGTTCCACCATCGGTAAACGCATCGTCCGCCTTGAAGCGCGGTTGAACGTGCGCCTTTTGCAGCGCAATACGCGCAACCTTGCGCCCACCGACGAAGGGCGGCTGTTTTACGAACGCTGCACCGCCGTGTTGGAAGAGCTGGAAAACGCCGAGCAATGCCTTGCCCAACGCAGCATCGAGCCGCAAGGCCGTCTGAAAATCAGCGCGCCGCTGGTGTTGGGCAAAACCATCTTGCCGCCGCTGTTGGCGGATTTTCTCCACCGCTATCCGCAAACCAGCGTCGAACTCTCACTCACCGACGACTACGCCGACCTGATTTCAGACGGCTACGATCTCGCTCTGCGCAACGGCAACCCGCCCCAATTCGACAGCCTGATCGCCCGCACCGTCGGCAGCCAGCAAATGCTCACCTGCGCCGCCCCAGGCTATCTCGTTCAACACGGCACGCCGCAAAGCCCCGACGATTTGGCACACCACCAATGCCTGCATTTCCTACACGGCGGCCGCGTCAGCCGCTGGCGTTTCCAGCAAAAAGGCAAAGAAACCACCTTCCAAGGCAGCGGACGCTTCAGCACCGACAACGGCGAAGCCCTGCTGGAACTCGCGCTGTCCGCATTCGGCATCGTGCAGCTGCCGCATTATCTGGTGCAAACCGCCCTCGATGCAGGCAGCCTGAAAAGCGTTTTATCCGATTTCCAACCCAAACCCGTGCCCGTGATGGCGGTGTACCCCAGCCGCAAACAGCTCTCGCCCAAAGTGCGGGCGTTGGTGGATATGATGGGGGAAGCGTGGGGGAAGGCCGTCTGAGATGCCGCCGGCCATTCCAAAAAAGCTGCCTGAAAAACAAAAAAGGCCGTCTGAAAACCTAATTCCGGGTTTCAGACGGCCTGAGACCTTTGCAAAATCCCCCAAAATCCCCTAAATGTCTTGGTGGGATTTTGGGGGATTTTGCAAAGGTCTCATGTAAAAACAAATCGATAAGGTATATAATTGGTGCGCAATCCATCATTTCACGGAGACAAATTATGCACACACAAAATCTTATTATCGGCTTTGGCAAAGCGGGCAAAACGCTGGCGGCGGATTTGGCGAAACACGGGCAACAGGTCGTGCTGGTGGAACAGTCGGCTCAGATGTACGGCGGCACTTGCATCAACATCGGCTGTATTCCCAGCAAAAAACTGATTGTCGAGAGCGAGCAGCGCGGGCATAACGCCAACAAAGAGGCGGTGTTTGCGGCGGCGATGAACGCGAAAAACACCCTGATTCCGAAATTGCGCGCCGCCAATTTCGCCAAACTGGACAATCTGGACGGCGTAACCGTGCTCAACGCGCGCGCCGAGTTTCTCGACGATCGCACGGTCAAACTGACTGACCCAGACGGCGGCGAGCAAACCCTTACCGCCGAACGCATTTTCATCAACACCGGTGCCACCCCGCGCCGCCTGGGCGTGGCGGGCGAAGACAGCCCGCGCGTACTGGACAGCACCGGCGTGCTTTCGCTTACCCAACGCCCCGACCGCCTCGTCATCATCGGCGGCGGCTACATCGGCTTGGAATTTGCCTTTATGTTCCGCGCCTTCGGCAGCGAAATCACGATTCTAGACGGCGGCGACCGCTTCCTGCCGCGTGAAGATCGCGACATCGCCGAAGAAATGCTGCGCGTATTAAACAGCAAAGGCATCAAGGTGTTGCAAGGCGTGAAAATTGAAGCGTTCCGCGACAATACGGCGGACACCAGCGTCATCACCTCGCAAGGCGAATTTACCGCCGACGCGGTGCTGGTGGGCGTAGGCCGCGTGCCGAACACGCAAGGATTGGGCTTGGCAAACGCGGGCATCGAAACCGACCCACGCGGCTTCATCCTCGTTGACGATCATCTGCGCGTGCAAGGCAAAAACCACATTTGGGCGATGGGCGACGTGGCGGGCAGCCCGATGTTCACCTACATCTCGCTCGACGACTACCGCATCGTGCGCGAACAGCTTTTCGGCGACGGCAAACGCAACCGCGCCGACCGCACCCCGTTCCCGACCGCCACCTTTACCGAGCCGCCGCTCGCCCATATCGGCTTAACCGAAACCGCCGCGCAGCAATCGGGGCGCGAGGTGAAAGTGTTGAAACTGAAAGCCGACGCGATTCCGAAAGCCAAAATCCTCAACCAAACCGACGGCCTGCTCAAAGCCGTGGTGGACGCGCATAGCGGCGAAATCCTCGGCGTAACCCTGTTCTGCGCCGAAGCGCACGAAATCATCAACCTGTTTAAAATGGCAATCGATTTCCGCGTCCCTGCCCGCTATGTCAAAAACCAAATCTTCACCCACCCGACCATCGCCGAAGGGCTGAACGATTTGTTCGCGGGCTGCTAAAAAACTGGTTGTAAAACGACCGCACTTAATACGGAAATGCCATCTGAAAGCGATTTCAGAATCGATGCGGGTATGTTGTTTGTAACCGAGTTTGTAGAGGCCGTTTTTCTTTGTCCAGCGGGCATCGCTGTCTTTGCTCGGTGTGGTTTGACCGCTGACTTGTCCTTCTTCATCGACTTCTATGGCCTGACGCTGTTTGCTGCCGGCGGTCTGAATAATGGTGGCGTCAATGACGGCGGCGGATGCTTTCTCTACTTTTAGGCCTTTTTCGGTCAGTTGGCGGTTAATTAGTTCCTGCAATTCGGACAGGGTGTCGTCTTGCGCCAGCCAGTTACGGTAGCGGCATAAGGTGCTGTAATCGGGGATGCTCAGTTCGTCGAAACGGCAAAACAGGTTGAAGTCGATGCGGGTAATGAGGCTGTGTTCGAGTTCGGGATCGGAGAGGCTGTGCCATTGTCCGAGCAGGACGGCTTTGAACATGGACAGCAGGGGATAGGCAGGATGGCCGCGATGGTCTCTAAGATAACGGGTTCTTTGGCTATTCAGGTACTGCTCGATCGGGTGCCAATCAATCACTTGATCCAACTTCAATAGTGGGAAGCGGTCGATGTGTTTGGCGATCATGGCTTGTGCGGTTTATTGGAAGAAGGTGCTTATGAGAAATCCCCTAAATGTCTTGGTGGGGATTTTGGGGAATTTTGCAAAGGTCTTTATTTAACCTTTCGGGCATTCACGATTTCGTACGTAGCGTGCAACTTGTTGCACGAACAAACCACACACGGAACGTTATTTAACCTTTCGGGCATTCACGATTTTGTGCGTAGCGTGCATCTTGATGCACGACCAAACCACGCACGGAGTATTATTTACCCCTTTCGGGCATTCACGATTTCGTGCAACAAGTTGCACGCTACGATTACATGGTTCAAGATAATTTATCAACGAAAGAACATATTAACCGCACGTTTTACGTGCGGATTACTCTTTCTCTAATTTATCGCAATTCCGAAAATGTTTACGCATAAAAAAAGCGCCCCGAAAGGCGCTTTAATTTTGAACTCATTGACGATTATTTACCGTAGTGTTCACCTAATTTCGCTTTGTGTTTGCCTTCTTCAATCATGACGATAAAGAGCAAGATCACGGCGAGAACACCACCGCCGATCATGACGTAGAAACCGCCGTCCCAACCGTAGTGTTGTGCAGCCCAACCGATAACGGCAGATGCTGATACTGTACCACCTAAGTAACCGAATAAACCAGTGAACCCTGCTGCCGTACCTGCCGCTTTTTTCGGTGCAAGTTCAAGCGCATGTAACCCGATAAGCATAACCGGACCGTAGATTAAGAAACCGATTAAGGTCATTAAGATGAAGTCGGTTAATTGATATGGGTTTTCATACCATGCTGAGTAGTTTGCAAGCTCTGCTTCTGGTGTAGCTGGGTTCATCCAGTATGCTACAACTGCTGCGGTAGTTAAGATCATGAAGATGAAACCGGTTAAACCACGTTTACCTTTGAAGACTTTATCGGATACCCAACCACATAATAATGTACCTGGAACCGCTGCTAATTCATAGATTGTGTATGCCCATGCGGTACCTTTGATGTTGAAGTGTTTTACTTCGCTCAAGTAAACCGGAGACCATTTTAATACGCCGTAGCGGATTAAATATACGAATACGTTAGCAATTGCGATGTACCATAACAATTTGTTTTTCAATACATAAGTGACGAAGATTTCTTTTGTGCTTAAATCGTTTTCGTACGTTTTTTCGTTATAGTCATCCGGATAGTCATTACGCCATTTTTCGATTGATGGTAAACCGCAAGATTGTGGCGTATCACGCATCACGAAATACACCGGAATCGCACAAAGCATTGCTGCAATACCCGGATAGTAGAGGGATTGTTGCCAAATATCTTTGGCTTGCGCTTCAACACCGTGAGTACTGAAGAAGATCGCACTGGCTAATAGCACCATCGCACCCGGCATCATACCACCGATGTTGTGCGCGGTATTCCAGATAGATACGATCGTCCCACGTTCTGATTTAGACCACCAGTGCACCATTGTACGACCACATGGAGGCCAACCCATCCCTTGGAACCAACCATTTAAGAAGATCATGACCCACATGATGGCAATGCCTGAAGTAGCCCATGGGAATAACCCCATCATGGTCATACAAAGACCGGAAAGCAATAAACCAAATGGTAAGAACACACGCGGGTTCGAACGGTCAGACATCCCCGCCATGACGAATTTAGATAAACCATAGGCAAGACCAGCTGCTGAGCCGATAACACCTAATTCCGCTTTTGAGTACAAGCCGGCTTGAATTAAGCCCGGTTGTGCCAAGTCGAAGTTTGCACGCACAAAATAGTATGCGGCATAACCAAAGAAAATCCCTGCAAACACTTGCCAACGTAAGCGTTTATACGTGGAATCAATTTTCTCCGCCGGAAGTTCCGCAATATGCGGTGCGGGTTTAAATGGTCCAAACATAATTTCTCTCCAATATCATTTTAATTATGAGTCCACCCCCATGTTGGGGATAGCGTGCATGATAAAATAAAAACAGAAATTAAACAGGGAAATAATTCAAAAATGTGATGCATTTCACAAAATATTTTTTAACAAATGAGCGAATTCGAAAATTATGTGATCCCTCTCACAAAACAGCTTTCTTTTTCGCTCAAAATGTTGTGAATTTAACCGCACTTCCCTACAATAGCTACTCAGTTTATAACCGTTTTTACGTTTCTTTTTATTCATATTTTGGCTTGGGGGTAACAATGGGATTATCGCCTAATCTGTATCGTGATGCGGGAGATTTTTCCCCGATTTCGACGGATGTGATTATCATTGGTGGTGGTGCGACAGGTGCGGGAATTGCTCGTGACTGCGCATTGCGTGGCATTGACTGTATTTTATTAGAGCGTCGTGATATTGCGACAGGCGCAACAGGCCGTAATCATGGTTTGTTACATAGTGGTGCGCGTTATGCCGTAAACGATCAGGAATCCGCAGAAGAATGTATTAAAGAAAACCGAATTCTGCGCAATATCGCTCGTCACTGTGTGGATGAAACAGAAGGTTTATTTATCACCTTACCTGAAGATTCCCTTGATTATCAAAAAACGTTCATTGAAAGTTGTACCAAATCCGGTATTGAGGCCGTTGCCATTGATCCTCAACTTGCCAAAATTATGGAACCATCAGTAAACCCAGATTTAGTCGGTGCAGTAGTTGTGCCAGATGGTTCAATCGATCCTTTTCGTTTAACCGCCTCCAACGTGATGGATGCCACCGAAAATGGCGCGAAAATGTTCACTTATTGCGAAGTGAAAAACTTAATTCGCGAAGGTGGCAAAGTAATCGGTGTGGATGTTTACGATCACAAAAATCGTGTAAACCGTAAATTCTTTGCGCCATTAGTCGTCAATGCAGGTGGTATTTGGGGACAAGGCATAGCAGAATATGCGGATCTTAAAATCAAAATGTTCCCAGCAAAAGGTGCATTACTTGTCATGGGTCACCGTATCAACAAAATGGTGATTAACCGTTGCCGTAAACCGGCGGATGCGGACATTCTTGTGCCAGGGGATACCATTTGTGTTATCGGTACAACCTCTAGCCGTATTCCTTACGATCAAATCGATAACATGGAAGTCACCCCGGAAGAAGTGGATATCTTATTCCGTGAGGGGGAAAAACTTGCGCCAAGCTTACGTCATACTCGTGTATTACGTGCTTATGCCGGTGTGCGTCCATTGGTGGCGACAGATGATGACCCATCTGGTCGTAACGTAAGCCGTGGTATCGTGTTACTTGACCACGCAGAACGTGACGGCTTAGACGGCTTTATCACTATCACTGGTGGTAAATTAATGACTTATCGCTTAATGGCTGAATGGGCAACGGATCTTATTTGTAAAAAACTCAACAAAACAGCACGTTGTACGACTGCAGAGCGTCCATTACCGGGTTCAAGTGAAAGCCGTGCAGAAACCAATCAGAAAGTCATTTCACTTCCAAGTCCGATTCGTTATTCAGCGGTGTATCGTCATGGTTCTCGTGCAACTCGGTTATTAGATAAAGAACGTCTTGATCGTTCAATGGTGTGTGAATGTGAAGCCGTGACAGCGGGTGAAGTACGTTATGCTGTTGATGAATTAAATGTGAATAACTTAGTGGATTTACGTCGCCGTACTCGTGTGGGAATGGGGACTTGCCAAGCTGAGCTTTGCGCATGCCGTGCAGCAGGTTTAATGCATCGTTTTGAAGTGGCAACGCCTCGCCAATCTACCACACAATTAACCTCTTTCATGGAGGAACGTTGGCGTGGTATTGAGCCTATTGCATGGGGCGAAGCGATTCGTGAAGCCGAATTTACTTCATGGATGTATGGCAGTGTGTTGGGCTTAAATGATGTTCAACCGCTTGAAACTGACAAACAGCAAGGGACGGATAACAATGAATTTTGATGTAGTGATTATTGGTGGCGGCCTTGCAGGTTTAACTTGCGGCATCGCCCTACAAGAACAAGGCAAACGTTGTGTCATTATCAATAACGGCCAAGCAGCGATTGATTTTGCATCCGGCTCATTAGATTTATTAAGCCGTTTACCAAATGGTGCGTTTGTTAAAAATATTCCTGAAAATTTGACCGCACTTGCAGCTCAATTACCACAACACCCTTATAGCATTATGGGTGTTGAACGTGTATTAGCGAAAGCGCACGCTTTTGAAAAATTAGCGGAATCGTTAAATTTAGATTTAATTGGCTCAAGTGCAGAAAATCATCTTCGAGTAACGGGTTTAGGGAGTTTACGTGGTGCATGGCTTTCACCAAATAGTGTGCCAACCGTACAAGGCGAAACCCCATTCCCGTATAAAAAAATTGCGGTTTTAGGCATTGAAGGCTATCACGATTTCCAACCGGAATTATTGGCGGATAACCTTACGCTCAATCCACAATTTGCTCATTGTGAAGTGAAAACGGGCTTTTTAAATATTCCTGAACTGGATCAGTTACGTGCAAATTCGCGCGAATTCCGCAGTGTGAACATTGCGCAAGTTTTAGAATATAAACTGAAATTCGATGATCTTGTGGCTGAAATGAAAGAAGCTGCGAAAGGCACAGAAGCGATTTTCTTACCGGCTTGTTTCGGTCTAGAAAATCAAGAATTTATGGAGTCACTTCGTAAAGCAACTGGCTTACCATTATTTGAATTACCAACTTTACCACCGTCTTTATTAGGTATGCGCCAACGTATTCAATTACGTCGTCGTTTTGAAAAATTGGGCGGTTTGATGATGAATGGCGACAGCGCATTAAAAGCGCATTTTGATGGTAACAAAGTTCGCGCCATTCAAACGCGTTTGCACGAAGAGGAAGAAATCACGGCAGAGCATTTCGTCTTAGCGTCAGGCAGCTTCTTCAGTAAAGGTTTAGTCTCTGAATTCGATAAAATCTACGAACCGGTATTCTATTCTGACATCATCGGTGTGGAAGGCTTTAAAGATACCGATCGTTTTACTTGGACAGATCATCGTTTCTCAAATCCGCAACCGTACCAATCTGCGGGCGTGGCGATTAATGCGCAATGCCAAGTGCAAAAGAGCGGTCAATTTTTAACGAATTTATATGCGGTGGGTAATGTGATTGGTGGTTTCAATGCACTAGAACTCGGTTGTGGTTCTGGCGTGGCAGTAGTCACAGCGCTTGCTGTTGCGGATGAAATTCTTCACAACACACATTAAGGAGGCGTTATGAACATTCAACAATTAATTGAAAATGCAAAACAATCCCTTAATGCACCACAACATCATCATGCCTTTGATGAAAGTTTTGAGAGCTGCATTAAATGTACAGCGTGCACAGCGGTATGTCCTGTTTCACGTCAAAATCCAAACTACCCAGGTCCAAAACAATCAGGCCCAGATGGTGAGCGTTTACGCTTAAAATCAGCCGAGCTGTATGATGAAGCCTTGAAATATTGTACTAACTGTAAACGTTGTGAAATTGCGTGTCCGTCTGATGTAAAAATCGGTGATATTATTGTTCGCGCAAGAAACAAATACCTTGCTCAACAACACAAGCCAGCGGTGCAAAAATTACGTGATGCGATTTTAAGTAACACCGATATTATGGGAACACTTAACACACCGCTTGCGCCGATTGTGAACACTCTCACAGGCTTAAAAGCGACAAAATTTGTGTTGGAAAAAGCATTGAAAATCAGCCGTCATCGTACATTACCAAAATATTCCTTTGGTACGTTCCGCAGCTGGTATATGAAGAAAATGTTGGCAGACCAACAAAAATTCGAACGTAAAGTGGCGTATTATCATGGCTGTTATGTGAACTACAATAACCCACAATTGGGTAAAGAATTTATTCAAGTGTTCAATGCCATGGATATTGGCGTGGTGTTATTGGAAAAAGAAAAATGCTGTGGCTTGCCATTAAGCGTGAACCAATTTCCAGAACGTGCGAAAAAAATTGCGCAATTTAACACCGATTACATCGGCAAAATGGTGGATGAAAATGGCTTGGATGTGATCAGCGAAGCATCAAGTTGTGCCTTAAATTTACGCGATGAGTATCATCATATTTTAGGTATCGACAATGCGAAAGTTCGTCCGCATATTCACATGGTGACACCATTCTTGTATCAGCTCTTTAAAGAAGGTAAAACCTTACCACTTAAACCATTGAAATTACGCGTGGCTTATCACACCGCATGTCACGTGGATAAAGCGGGTTGGGCACCGTACACCTTGGAAGTGTTAAAACAAATTCCGGGATTAGAAGTGGTGATGTTGCCATCACAATGTTGTGGTATCGCCGGGACATACGGTTTCAAGGCGGAAAACTATGAAGTGTCTCAAGCTATCGGGAAAACACTATTTGATCACATCAATGCAGGTGGATTTGATTATGTGATTTCAGAATGCCAAACTTGTAAATGGCAGATCGATATGTCATCTAATGTAACCTGTATCCATCCATTGACGTTGTTGTGTATGTCAATGAATCAATAATCCGCAATCCACCCCATACAAAGTGCGGTGGATTTTTTATTTCTTTTTTACTTACGCTTTTAAGCGCAGACATGGTTTAATCCGCTTAACTTAGGTAAACGATTGCGTACCCTGTTATTACAGGAAATCACAACCATTTAATCTTTGCTTTTTCCCTGTTGTCTGTGTAGAATGCGCGCTCGGTTTATTCACTAATCCGAACACAAGGAGCGTTTCATCATGAAAACATCGACGAAAAAGATGACTTTTCCTTCCGCATTTAGCATTCTTTTTATCATTCTTCTAATGGCCATTGGTTTAACTTGGCTTATTCCCTCGGGCGCTTATTCCAAACTTTCCTACGACAACACTGAGAAACAGTTCATTGTCAAAAGCTACGGAAACCCTGATCAACGCTATCCTGCAACCGAACAAACCCTCAATCAATTTAATATTAAAATTCAGCTTTCCCATTTCACCAACGGCATAATCAAAAAACCCATTGCCATTCCCGATACTTATCAACGCGTTACACAACACGAAAAAAATGCCATCGATATGCTCCATGCCATGGTGGATGGCACCATTGAAGTGGCAGATATTATGGTCTTTATTTTTATCTTAGGTGGCATGATTGGCGTGATCAATAAAACTGGTGCATTTAATGCCGGCTTAATGTCGCTGGCAAAAAAGACAAAAGGCAATGAATTTTCTGTGGTGTTTGCGGTGTGCGTGTTAATGCTACTGGGAGGAACAGCTTGCGGCATCGAGGAAGAAGCCGTCGCGTTTTACCCGATTCTTGTGCCGGTGTTTTTAGCACTAGGGTACGATGCCATTGTATGCGTCGGCGCTATCTTCCTTGCGGCGTCAATGGGTACCGCATTTTCCACCATTAATCCGTTCTCCGTTGTCATCGCCTCAAATGCCGCCGGCATTCCATTCACTGAAGGCATCGGATTCCGTGCCATCGGACTGATATTAGGTGGAATTTGCGTCATTGTTTATATGAGATGGTATTGCAAAAAACTGACTGCCAATCCCGCATTCTCTTATACCTACGAAGATCGTCAAGCCTTCTATGATCACTACATGAAAGATATCGATCCCAACGCCACCGTTGACTTCACCTTTAAAAGAAAACTCATTCTGATTTTATTCTGCTGCGCATTCCCACTTATGGTATGGGGTGTCATGTTCGGCGGCTGGTGGTTTCCTCAAATGGCCGCCTCCTTCTTGGCAATCACTATTCTCATTATGTTTATCAGCGGATTACCTGAAAAAGATCTCATCCACGGCTTCACACACGGCGCTTCCGAACTCGTGGGCGTAACACTGATTATTGGCCTTGCTCGTGCGGTCAACATCATTTTGGAACAAGGCATGATCTCTGATACAATTCTTGATTATCTGTCGCACTTGGTAAGCGGTATGCACGGTAGCGTTTTTATTATCGGACAACTTCTGATTTTTATCTTCTTAGGTCTCATCGTGCCCTCCTCTTCCGGCCTTGCCGTGCTGTCCATGCCAATTATGGCACCATTAGCCGATACCGTCGGCATTCCAAGAGACATCGTGGTTTCAGCTTACAACTGGGGGCAATACATCATGCTCTTCCTTGCGCCCACAGGTTTGGTGCTGGTAACCTTACAAATGCTGAATATTCCGTTCAATAAATGGATTAAATTCGTCATGCCGATTGTTGGCTGCCAATTTGTGATTTCATCCATTTTGTTAATCATTCAAGTGATCATGTACGGCCATTAAACCCGCATCAAGATGCAAAAATAGAGATTTCGTGCATCAAGATACACGCTACAACTGCGGTAACTTTAAGGCGTGTTTTGATAGCCTGCGTAGCGTGCAACTTGTTGCACGAATAGACGCACTTAATCTCGTCATTCATTTCAAAAGTGCGGTAACTTTAAGACCTGTTTTGATCGTTATCGGATTTAAAACGATACGAATTTCGTGCATCAAGATGCACGCTACAACTGCGGTAGCTTTAAGACGTGTTTTAATCGTTATCGGATTTAAAACAATATGGATTTCGTGCATCAAGATACACGCTACAACTGCGGTAGCTTTAAGGCCTGTTTTGCTTCGTAGCGTGCAACTTGTTGCACGAATAATGGGAATAAATTAAATCGTTTTTCTAAAAAAAATGCGATCACATTTGATCGCATTTTCTTTGAAAATTAAATTGAGCGTTTAACCTCAACCACTTCGAATACTTCAATCTGGTCGCCGACTTTTACGTCATTGTAATTCTTCACGCCGATACCACATTCCATACCGTTACGCACTTCAGATACGTCATCTTTGAAGCGGCGAAGCGATTCTAGTTCACCTTCAAAGATCACTACGTTGTCGCGCAAGACACGAATTGGGTTGTTACGTTTCACAATACCTTCGGTTACCATACAACCGGCGATCGCACCAAACTTCGGATGACGGAATACATCACGCACTTCAGCCATACCAATAATTTCTTGTTTGAATTCAGGTTGTAGCATACCGCTCATAGCCGCTTTGATTTCGTTAAGCAATTCATAAATGATGGAATAATAACGTAAATCAATATTTTCATTTTCGATAATACGGCGAGCAGAGCCATCCGCACGCACGTTAAAACCGACAATGATCGCATTGGATGCTGCCGCTAAAGTCGCATCTGTTTCAGTAATACCGCCCACGCCGGAACCGACCACTTTCACTTTCACTTCATCCGTTGAAAGCTCCATTAAGGATTGAACGATAGCTTCCACAGAACCTTGTACGTCAGCTTTCACAATGACATTGAGTTCTGCCACATCACCTTCTGCCATATTGCTGAACATATTTTCCAATTTGGCTTTTTGCTGACGAGCAAGTTTTACTTCGCGGAATTTGCCTTGACGGTATAAGGCAACTTCACGTGCTTTTTTCTCATCACGCACTACGGTCGCTTCATCACCGGCAGCAGGCACACCGGAAAGACCAAGCACTTCCACTGGAATCGCCGGACCGGCTTCGTTAATTTCTTTGCCATTTTCATCACGCATTGCACGTACACGGCCATACTCAAAACCACAAAGTACGATATCGCCTTTATGTAACGTACCAGATTGAACAAGAATGGTTGCCACCGGACCGCGACCTTTATCAAGATAAGATTCGATCACAACACCACTTGCCATGCCATCTTTCACCGCGGTTAATTCAAGTACTTCTGATTGAAGTAGGATGGCATCTAATAAATCATCGATACCCATGCCTTTCTTCGCAGAAACCGGTACGAATTGCACATCACCACCGAATTTTTCAGAAATCACTTCGTGTTGAAGCAATTCTTGTTCTACGCGATCCGGGTTGGCTTCCGGTTTATCAATTTTATTCACCGCAACCACTAAAGGCGCACCGGCTGCTTTCGCGTGTTGGATCGCTTCAATGGTTTGTGGCATCACGCCGTCATCCGCGGCAACCACGAGCACCACGATGTCTGTCGCTTTCGCACCACGTGCACGCATAGAGGTAAACGCTGCGTGCCCCGGTGTATCTAAGAAAGTGATCATTTTGCCATCATCGGTTTCGACATGATAAGCACCGATATGTTGGGTAATCCCACCAGCTTCGCCCGCAGCAACTTTGGCTTTACGAATATAGTCAAGCAAAGATGTTTTACCGTGGTCAACGTGTCCCATAATAGTGACCACTGGCGCACGCGTCACTTTTTCAGCATTAACATCACGATCGCCTAATACTTCTTCTTCAAGCTCATTTTCGTTACGAAGAATGACTTTGTGACCTAATTCTTCTGCCACTAATTGCGCCGTTTCTTGGTCAAGCACTTGGTTAATAGTCACCATTTCGCCCATTTTCATCATTGCTTTGATGATTTCAGTCGCTTTGGTCGCCATCTTATTTGCTAATTCTGCAACGGTAATGGTTTCACCAATGACAACATCTGTTTTCACCGCCTGGACAGGTTTTGTAAAGGCTTGTTGTAATGCAGCACCTTTCTTACCATTTTTACCTTTGCCGAATTTACCGTCTTTTAGATTGCGGCGGTTAGACTCGCGCTCGTTTTTATTGCTTTCATCATCACGTCCGCCTTTTTTCGCTTTAGCGACTTTATTTTTACCACGACCACGATTTTCATTACGACGTTCTTCTTCATCTTCTGCTTCTAAAGCATAACGAGAGCTTAAATTGTAATCGGTATAATCTTCTGAGGTGCTTTCATTGCTTGACGTATCAGCTTCAGCATAACGTTTCGCTTCCTCAGCCGCTTTACGCGCCTGTTCTTCCACTTTTTGACGAGCAACCTCTTCCGCTTTACGACGTAATTCCGCTTCTTCAGCTTTACGTTTTTCTTTTTCCGGATCAGCTGATTTAGGCGGATTATTAACCGCACTTTGTGCTTGTTTCACTTGCGTTTGTTTCGCTTTCTCTGCAGCTTCTTTTTCCTTCGCTGCTTTTTCTTTAGCCGCTTTCTCTTTTGCAGCTTTCTCTTCCGCCGCCTTTTGTTCAGCCGCTTTTTGTTCAGCTTCCTGCTGTGCTTTTAATTTTGCAGCCTCTTCTGCTTTCAATGCAGCTTCGGTTGGAACCGTACGTTTCTTACGCACTTCAACCTGAACTTCCTTGCTTTTACCGGAGGCACTGGTTGTGCTCACCGTAGTTTTTGTACGTGGCTTTAAACTTAATTTCTTGGGTGCATTCGTTTTTAATTCTTCAGTCATCTTTTCACTCCCTTATTACTCAGTGAACCAACAAATATTTCGGGCTGCCATAATTAAATCTGCCGCTTGTTCGGCACTGAGTTCTTCAATATCGGTTAAATCATCAACGCCCTGCTCGGCTAATTCTTCCAATGTCGTAATGTGTTTTTCCGCCAATTTAAATGCGATATGACGATTCATGCCGTCAAGGTTTAATAAACGATCTTCAATTTTCGCTTGTTTTAAGGCTTCTTCTTCTGCCAACGCTTTTGCGGTGATCGCATTTTTTGCACGAGTTTGTAACTCTTCGACTAAATCTTCGTCTTCCAAACCGTCAATTGCCGTTAACTCACGAACCGGTACATAAGCCAATTCCTCCAATGTTGAGAAACCTTCATCAATGAGTAATTGAGCAAATTCTTCATCAATTTCTAATGCGTCAATAAATAAATTTAAGACTTTATTATCTTCCGCCTGATGTTTTTCGCTTAATTCTTCGGTGGTCATCACATTTAATGTCCAACCGGTTAATTGTGTTGCCAAGCGTACGTTTTGACCGTTACGTCCAATCGCTTGCGCCAAGTTGGCATCTTCTACCGCAATATCCATCGCGTGCTTGTCTTCATCAACCACGATAGAACTTACATCTGCCGGCGCCATTGCATTAATCACAAATTGTGCCGGATTGTCATCCCAAAGGACGATATCCACACGCTCACCGCCTAATTCATTGGTAATCGCCTGCACGCGCGAACCACGCATACCGACACAGGCACCGACCGGATCAATCCGTTTGTCGTTGCTTTTTACTGCAATTTTGGCACGAGAACCCGGATCACGGGCGGCACTTCTAATTTCAATTAATTCTTCGCCAATTTCAGGCACTTCCAAACGGAATAATTCCACTAACATTTCCGCCTTCGCGCGTGTTACAAATAATTGTGCGCCTTTGCTTTCCGGACTCACTTTATATAGCACACCACGCACTCGGTCACCCGGACGGAAGTTTTCACGTGGCAACATATCTTCACGCAACATCACGGCTTCGGCTTTATTACCATCTTCACCATTTACATCTAAAATAACGCTGTCTCGGTTACTTTTCTTCACTGTTGCAGTGACAATTTGCCCCTCTTTTGCACGGAATTGATCGACAATTTTGCTGCGTTCCGCTTCACGAATTTTGGTGCTAATAACCTGACGCGCAGTTTGCATGGCAATACGATCAAAGGCGATGGATTCAATTTGATCTTCCACATAGTCGCCTAATTGAATATCCGGATTTTCTAAACGCGCCGCTTCTAATGTAATTTCCTTGGTCGGGTTCATCACATTTTCCACGACAACCCAACGGCGGAAGGTATCAAACTCTCCGGTTTTCGGATTAATCGCAACACGCACATCGACTTCGTATTCATATTTTTTCTTAGTAGAAAGCGCAATCGCACTTTCTAAGGCCTCAAAGATTTTTTCACGTGGCAATAATTTTTCATTGGATACCGCTTCGGCCGCTAATAAAATTTCTTTACTCATGCTTTTTTATCCTTCTTTAAATTTAAAATTTCGCAACAACGTTGGCTTTTTGAATGTTGCCAAACGCTAAAACTTGCTCTTGTTTATCCACAATCAGCGTAATCATGTCATTTTCAATTTTTGCTAATTCGCCTTGCCATTTACGACGATCCGCTACCGGAATGCGCAAATGCACGACAATGTCCTGACCGATATAATGGGCATATTGCGCCAAGGTAAATAATGGGCGATCTAAACCCGGTGAAGACACTTCTAGGTTATATTTATCGGCAATCGGATCTTCCACATCCAACACAGCGCTCACTTGACGGCTGACATCAGCACAATCTTCTACGGTTACGCCACCTTCTTTATCAATAAATAAACGCACAGTTAAATAGCGACCGACACGTTGACATTCAATGCCCCAAAGCTCACAACCAAGACCTTCAACCGAACCTTGTAATAATTCTTGTAATTTTTGTTCTAAAGTTGCCAAAACAGCCTCCTCAAACGACAGACATAAAAAAAGGGCTTACAGCCCAGTTTTTCAATAATTATCAACCAATTACATATCATGCGTTGATAGTTAAACAACAAATTTATCGTATAAAAAAACCCCAAAATTGGGGTTCTTTTTACTGAACTTGTGATTGGTTGCGGGGGCCGGATTTGAACCAACGACCTTCGGGTTATGAGCCCGACGAGCTACCAAGCTGCTCCACCCCGCGTCCGAAATATGGAGCGCATTATAGCCACTTACTCACCAAATAGCAAGATTTAATTCACACAAAAGTCTATGGGGAAAAAACACCTAAAAAATCCACCGCACTTTTTAATGAGTGATGAGGTTAGAAACCTTCTTTCAAACTCACCGTTAAGTTAAACACCAAATGTTCCGGGTGGCTGTCTTTGCTGTCGGCACAGAAATAGCCTTCACGTTCAAATTGGTAGCCTTTTTCTGCTTCCGCATTGCCAAGGCTTTGTTCGACAAAACCGTGTTTCACCACTAAGGATGTTGGATTTAGCACGCTTTCGATGTTTTCTTCTACACCCGGGTTTGGCACGGTGAAAAGGCGTTCATATAAACGGAATTCTGCCGGGTGGTTGTGCGTTGCGGAAACCCAGTGGATTACGCCTTTCACTTTGCGACCATCTGCCGGGTTTTTACCTAAGGTTTCCGGATCATAGGTACAGAAAATGGTGGTGATTTCACCGTTGGCATCTTTTTCCACACGTTCGGCTTTAATCACGTAAGCGTTGCGCAAACGCACTTCTTTGCCTAACACTAAGCGTTTATATTGTTTGTTGGCTTCTTCACGGAAATCTGCGCGATCGATGTAAATTTCTTTGGTGAATGGCAATTGACGTTCGCCTAATTCCGGACGATTCGGGTGATTCGGCGCAGTTAACATTTCTTCGCCTTCAAAATTTTCAATCACCACACGAACAGGATCGATCACTGCCATGGCTCGCGGCGCATTTTGGTTTAAATCATCACGAATGCAAGATTCTAATGCGCTGTATTCCACCACGTTGTCTTGTTTTGTCACGCCAATACGACGACAGAATTCACGAATTGAGGCAGGTGTATAACCGCGGCGGCGCAAACCTGAAATCGTCGGCATACGCGGATCATTCCAACCGTCCACAATTTCATCGTTTACCAGTTTTAATAATTTACGTTTAGAGGTTAACGTGCCTTCTAAATTTAAACGGGAGAACTCGTATTGATGCGGCAATGGGCGCTCAATGCTGATATTTTCCAACACCCAATCATATAAACGACGGTTATCTTGGAACTCAAGGGTACATAAGGAGTGCGTAATACGCTCAAGGGCATCAGAAATACAATGGGTGAAATCATACATCGGATAAATGCACCATTTGTCGCCCGTTTGGTGATGGCTGGCAAATTTAATGCGATAAAGTACTGGATCGCGCATCACCATAAACGGTGACGCCATGTCAATTTTTGCACGTAGGCTGGCTTTACCCTCGGCAAATTCGCCGTTTTTCATTTTTTCAAATAAGGCAAGGTTTTCTTCCACGCTACGATCACGATACGGGCTGTTTTTGCCCGGTTCGGTTAAGGTGCCGCGATATTCACGCATTTCTTCCGGCGAAAGTTCATCCACATATGCCAACCCTTTTTTGACAAGTTCAATGGCGTAACCATAAAGTGCATCAAAATAATCGGAAGCATAACGCGGCTCACCTTCCCATTTGAAACCTAACCATTCCACATCGGCTTTGATGGAATCCACATATTCCACATCTTCTTTCACCGGGTTGGTGTCGTCAAAACGGAGGTTACATAAACCGTTATATTCTTTTGCTAAACCGAAATTTAAACAGATAGATTTGGCATGACCGATGTGCAAATAGCCGTTCGGCTCAGGCGGAAAACGGGTGTGAACGCGTTGGTGTTTACCGGACGCTAAATCTTCATCAATAATTTGGGTAATAAAATTGTGCGGACGGGCATTTTCCGTCGTTTCTAAGATAGTTTCTGTACTCATAATTTTCTCAATTAAAACGCATAAAAAAATAACCGCACTATTCTACACGCTATGACACAAAAAGCGAAGAAGGCGGTTTGTTATTGAAAGCGATTAGCGAAAAACTTCAGAATGGGTGTTGATTGGCTAATCGTTTGAGATCGCGTTTATAGTCTTTAGTAAAGCTAATTTTCATTTATGCCTCGTTTGCGACACGTTGCATTTTTTTAATCAGCTCCTCTACGTTCTCAGCTTCTACGCTTTCCACTTTTCCACTTAAGGCATCTTCCATAGCACGGATCGTTGTTTCATTCGGTTGATAATCTAACTGAACCGGAATCGTTTTTGTCGAAACCACTTGTTGTAAAATCATTTTTAGTGCCTGAGCCGGGTTTAATCCGTAGCTTCTGAAAACAGAAAAGGCCTGCTCTTTTAATTCAGGATCTAATCGAAAAGTATATGAAGTCATTTTAGTCTCCTTAATGTAATACAATTGTCTTACATTTTAATAACAATACATAAATATTCAAGTTCCGTTTTTGATTCTCACTTGAATATCCGAAGAAGAATCACTAAAATGCGCCACTAAATGAACGTTCATTCATTAATAATTAAGATTTCCTTAATCTTTCTCCTGTATTCTATTTTCACTGTTTCCTTAACCCTTGAGAAAATATGACAAAAAAATATTGGATAATGGCCGCACTGGCTGCCGCGGTGATCACCGGCGGTTATTTTTTTATGGGTGATTCCACGCCTAAAACCACTTATTTAACGGAAACCGTGCAACGTGGCGACATTGAAAAAAATGTGGTGGCGACCGGCTCAATTGAAAGTATCAACACCGTTGATGTGGGCGTGCAGGTTTCCGGTAAAGTCACCAAACTCTACGTGGCTTTAGGTCAACAAGTGAAAAAAGGCGATTTAATTGCAGAGATTGATTCCACCACCCAAATCAACACGTTAAACACCCGAAAAGCGGCGCTTGCAAGCTACCAAGCCCAGTTTGTCGCGCGTAAAACTGCCTATGATGTGGCGCTTTCTAATTACAATCGTTTAACCAAATTGTATGCGCAAAAAAGCACCTCCTTGGACAGCTTAAACAGCGCAAAAGCGACCTTAGATAGCGCCAAAGCAGAAATGAATGTAGTGCAGGAAAACATCAAACAAGCAGAAATTGAAGTGAATACCGCGGAAACCAATGTGAGCTATACAAAAATCACCTCACCGATTGACGGCACAGTGATTGCTACACCGGTTTCTGAAGGCCAAACGGTAAACTCTAATCAAACCACGCCGACCATCGTCAAAGTGGCAGATTTAAGCAAAATGCGCATTAAACCGGAAATTTCCGAAGGCGATATTACGAAGGTGAAAGCCGGACAAGAGGTGACCTTTAGTATTTTGTCCGACAGCAAAACCCGTTATCACGCCAAAATTGAATCCGTTGATCCGGCGACAACAACGATTAGCAATAGCTCCACGTCCAGCACCACAACTTCAACGTCAAGCACCAGTAACAGTGCAGTTTATTATTACGCCAACATTATCGTGGAAAATCCCAACCATATTTTGCGCATCGGCATGACCACGGAAAACAACATCAAAATTGCCAACGCGCAAAATGTGCTATCCGTGCCGAATATGGCAATTCAAACGCAAAACGGTAAAACCTTTGTGAAGGTATTAAACAGCAACAACCAACCGGAACAACGTGAAGTAGAAATCGGTGTACAAAATGATTACCAAACAGAAATTAAATCCGGCGTTGCTGAAGGCGAAAAAGTCATTGTGTCACAAGTGGCTGCCGGCGAAGCCGTCGGCAGTATGCGTGGGCCACGAATCTTCTAAAGTGCGGTGGAAATTTCCAATGAATATTATTGAAATGAAAAACATCAACCGCTACTTTGGTGCCGGCGAAAATCGCGTTCATATTCTGAAAGACATTTCATTAAATATCGAAAAAGGCGATTTCGTTGCCATTATCGGGCAATCGGGTTCAGGTAAATCCACGTTGATGAACATTATCGGTTGCCTCGATACGGCGACCAGCGGTTCGTACAAAATCGATGAGAAAGAAACCATTGAATTAAGTGCCGATCAACTCTCCGATTTACGCAGCCAAAAATTCGGGTTTATTTTCCAACGTTACAATTTATTGAGCAGCCTCACCGCAGCAGAAAACGTGGCATTACCGGCAATTTATGCGGGCATGCCCCACAACCAACGTTTGGAACGCGCCAAACAATTATTGGAAAAACTGGGGTTAAGCGATAAATGGCAGAATAAGCCGAATCAACTCTCCGGCGGGCAGCAACAACGTGTGAGTATCGCCCGCGCCCTAATGAACGGCGGTGAAATCATTTTAGCCGATGAACCCACCGGTGCGTTGGATTCGCAAAGTGGCGAAAATGTGATGGAAATCCTACGTCAACTGCACCAAGAAGGGCATACCATTATTATGGTTACCCACGATAAACAGATCGCTGCCAGCGCCAATCGGATGATTGAAATCAAAGACGGCGAAATTATCAGTGACACGCAAACCCAGCCGGTGAAAAGTGCGGTCAAAAATTCAGGTGTTTTTAAAGGACGTTTCGGCTTCAGCAAAGATCAGCTGATGGAAGCCTTTCGGATGTCTGTTAGTGCCATTGTGGCACATAAAATGCGTTCCCTACTCACCATGCTTGGCATCATTATTGGGATTACCTCCGTGGTGTCCGTGGTGGCGTTAGGCAATGGTTCGCAACAAAAAATTTTAGAAAATATTCGCGGCATCGGCACAAACACCATCACCATTTTTAACGGCACCGGCTTTGGCGATCGCCGTGCGGAACAAATGCAAAATCTTACAGTTAGCGATGCCAACACATTAAGCCAACAAACCTATGTGCAAAGCGTTACGCCGAACAGTTATTCAAGCGGCACCTTGATTTATGCGAATAAAGCGTTTTCGACGACGTCCTTAAAAGGTGTGAGCGAAGAATCTTTTGATGTGGAAGGTTTAAAATTAAAACAAGGTCGCCTACTCTCAGCGCAGGATGTCGCAGAAAACGCGCAAGTGGCGTTAATTGATGAAAGTGCCAAAAAAGCCATTTTCCCCAATGAAGATCCGCTCGGCAAAGTGGTGATGTTTAATAAACGCCCGTTGCGTATTATTGGTGTTGTGTCCGACCGACAAATGGGTGGTGCGAGCAGTTCACTGAATCTTTATGCGCCCTACACCACTGTCATGAACCGCATTTCAGGCAGTAAAAAAATCGGTTCGATTACGGTGAAAGTGGCGGAAGAGATCAACTCAACAGCGGCAGAAAAAGGCATTACGGAATTGCTGACGCTACGCCACGGCAAAAAAGACTTCTTCATCATGAACAGCGACACTATTAAACAAACCATCGAAAGCACCACCGGCACGATGAAATTACTTATCTCCTCTATCGCCTTTATTTCCTTGATCGTCGGCGGGATTGGCGTGATGAACATTATGTTGGTATCGGTGACCGAACGCACCAAAGAAATCGGTGTGCGCATGGCAATCGGCGCAAGACAATCCAACATCCTGCAACAATTTTTAATTGAAGCCGTGTTGATTTGTCTTATCGGTGGCGTCACCGGCATTTTGCTTTCCGGTGCGATTGGAGTGCTGTTTAACACCTTTATGACCGATTTCACCATGGCATTTTCCGGCGGTTCGATTATTGCCGCCGTCGCTTTTTCGAGCTTAATCGGCGTAGTGTTCGGCTACACCCCGGCAAAACGTGCAGCACAATTAGATCCGATTATGGCATTAGCCCGTGAATAGATTTTGTAAAAGCTAAAAATGCGGTTAAAATCGACCGCACTTTTGAGGCATAAAATAGCCCCCTTGAACCTTAAAGAAGGATAAAAAATGTTAAAAATGAAAAAATTAACCCTTGCAGTGGTGATGGCAACAACCCTTGCCGGCTGTGCCAATATCGGCGATTCTTATCAAGCCAGCCTCGATAATTACAAACAATATGAAGAGATCACCAAGCAATATAACATTAAAGACAACTGGTGGTCGCTTTATAACGATGCACAACTCAACCGTGTGGTCGAACAAGCCCTTGCAAATAACAAAGACTTAGCCAAAGCAGCGGTTTCCGTCAACCGTGCGCTGTATAGCGCCAACCTTGCCGGGGCAAACCTCATTCCAGCCTTTAGCGGTGCGGCAAAATCCTCTGCTCAAAAAGACATTAATCGTGGTGGCAATTCCGCGATCACACACACCGGCGCATTAAATGTGTCTTATACGTTGGATTTATGGCGTCGTTTAGCGGATACCGCCGATGCAGCAGAATGGTCGCATAAAGCCACCATTGAAGACATGGAATCTACCCGTCTTTCTTTAATCAACTCGGTGGTGACAACCTACTACCAAATTGCCTATTTAAACGATGCCATTAGCACCACACAAGAAAGCATTAAGTATTACACCGACATCAGCAACATCATGAAAAATCGCTTGGCGCAAGGTGTCGCAGACAGTGCTAGCGTAGATCAGGCACAGCAAGCGGTATTAACGGCGCGTAATAATTTAATTACTTTGCAAACCAACCATAAAAACGCAGAAAAAACCTTACGCAATTTGCTAAACTTAAAACCGGATGACGCATTAAACATCAACTTCCCGCATATTTTGAGCGTGAAAACTGTGGGCGTGAATTTAAACGTGCCGGTTTCCGTGATCGCCAATCGTCCTGATGTTAAAGGCTATCAAGCCCGTTTAAGCAGCGCATTCAAAAATGCCAAAGCCACAGAAAAAAGCTGGTTCCCGGAAATCACATTGGGCGGGAGTTTAAGCCGCAATGCCACCAATCAAACCGGGACAACCACATCCTCCTCTATTGGTGCCGGCAACGTTGGTATTACACTGCCGTTCTTAAATTGGAATACGGTTAAATGGAACGTGAAAATCTCTGAAGCAGATTACGAAACAGCTCGTTTAAACTATGAAAAAAGTATCACCACCGCGTTAAATGACGTAGATACCAACTACTTTGCTTTTACTCAAGCGCAAAGCCAGTTTGCCAACGTGCAACAAACGTACAATTACAACCAACGCATCACGCAATATTACCGCAACCGCTATAATGCAGGCGTGTCTGAATTGCGCGAATGGTTGACGGCGGCCAATACAGAAAAAGCCTCCCAGCTTTCCATTTTGCAAGCCAAATTCAATGTAATTCAGGCAGAAAATGCCGTTTACAGCTCAATGGCAGGTTACTACTCTCGTTAAGTAAAAATGCGGTGAAAAACCACCGCACTTTCTCTTTAAAAAACAAAAACGGCGCTTGATTAACAAAGCGCCGTTTTTTTTGAGAGAAAAGTGAGGTCGGTTTTCAGACTGTTTTTCAGATAAAACGTCACCAAAACTAACCGCACTTTTATGGCTATGACCAATTATTTACTGATACTATCCATCCATTGGAACAGCTCGTCCAGATCATAATCACCCGAATGCGGCACGCCCCACGGAGTTTCATAATCCACCTGTTTGCCTGCCATACGCAGTTTTATTGCAAGTATCGCACTGATGGCGTGCGAGGTATCACGATCAGAAGTACCTGCACGAATGCGCCAATATGCGGTTTTGCCATGATCCACATAATTCATCGCGTTCATTAACTGAATGACGTGCTTATCTGCCATTTTCCCTTTCTCGGTACTATGTTGCATGGAATAGTCTGTAAAATGCTGATTATTCACGCTTTCCGTACCGAATAAGTTATTTTCGCCGGAACTCAAATTCAGCGCATCAAAGGCAGGTGGTGATTTCATGCGTTTTTCTGAGTGAATATAGCCCTCCCAATCAATGTCGCTGACGCCTTCCTTGTTCAGTTTCACCCAAGGTTTATCTTCAAAGGTCACGCCACTTTTACGGGCTTTATCTGCCGCGCGCACAATGACATTTTTCACATAATCTTTAAAAGAACCGTTACCTTGCGCATCTAACGTCAAGGCATTACCTTTCTCATCTTCTAATTTCAGACTATTTAAATAAGATGGGAACTCGGCTTTTAGTTGATCGGACACCTGAATTTCCGCAGCCGTCAACGTGCCCTCAATTGTGGCTTTTGCCGCAGCTTGAGAACGATCATTAAAACTTTGTGCATTCAAACGGCTCATGTCCATTCGGCGATAATCGTTCAAGCCGTTAAATTCCCACTCATAAGCGCTGTCGGCGTGTTCCAAATTGGTAATCGGGCAATAGGCGGACACCGCAAAAATGACATCACTCGCCTCTGCCGCGCCGACTTGTTTTAAATACTCAACATAATCCATGCTGTCACCGCTTGCGCCTAACAAAGCGGACAATGCTCCACCTGCGCTGGTGCCGTTAGAAATGATCTTATTGGCATCACCCGGCATTGCTTCATCGTTAAAATGCAAATAACGCACCGCCGATTTCAAATCAATAATCGCTGCCGGTGCCTTGCCGGTATATTTGCCGTCTTTCTCCAACGTCCGTCCACGCGCACCCACACTTGCCACCACATAGCCCTTGGAAAGTGCGGTCAAAATTGCGTTAGGTTTATCACCACTGCCGAAGCCTTTTGCATCATAGGTTGCCGCTTTTGCCGGCATATAACCGCCCACCGCATTCGGCAGGAAAATCGGCGCGCTCTTGGCATTAAAGCCATTGATTTTGCCATTATTAAAATAGGCTTCCGGCACATAAATGTTCAGTGTCTGATAATCCGGCTCAACCGGGTTTTGCACATACACAATCTTTTCAAACGCACGGAATTTCACCGTCTCACCATTCACTTTCGCCTCTAAAGTGCGGTAAGTTTTCGGTGAGAATTTTAGATCATAGCCACTGTCCGTTTTATTGAAATACGGCGCATCCGCCAACGGATCATTCCCTTGCGGTGGGTTCGCCATAGCCATACCGGAAACAGCCAACCCTACCAACGAAGCCAACCATGTTTTTGCTTGCATAAAGTTCTCCTGTATCAAAGATATACTGTTGGTTAGGTAGACGTATTGTAAATAAGTTCGGCGGAAGAAAATAAAATGACAAAAGCCACCTGCTTACGACAGATGGCTTTTTTCACCTACGCCTTCTTCAAAAACTCCGATTTCAGCATAATTTTGCCGCAATCCACGTTGTGATCGCCTCGGGCAAGGCGGATGCCTTTAAATTTAGTGCCTTTCTTTAATACTTCAGAGGAGCCTTTAAGTTTTAAATCTTTGATGAGTAGCACGTCGTCGCCATCAGCCAGTTCGTAGCGTGCATCTTGATGCACGACTAAATTACGCACGGAACGTTATTTAACGCTTTCGGGCATTCATGATTTCGTGCAACAAGTT
>NZ_CABFLM010000010.1 GCF_901873365.1 uncultured Aggregatibacter sp. | reverse complement strand
CTGGTTTCATCGTGGTTGACGATGTGGTTAAGGTCTTTTTCGGCATGAAGAAAGATTTCTTCTTGCCCTTTTTCATCTTCAAAACGCAGTTCATTAAAGCCATTGCCCTTATGGGTTTTGGATTTTATCGTCATGCGGGTTTTATATTTGGGAAGCGCGTAAGGGGGCTCGGTGGTGCTGTGATAGGTGCGCCCCACCACAATCGGTTGGTCCGGGTCGCCATTGAGGTATTTCACCAGCACTTCATCACCGACTCTCGGTATCATTTGGCTGCCGTAGTGTGCACCGGCAAAATCTTGTAATACCCGCACCCAGCAAGAACTGTTTTCGTCAAAGTGGCCTAATCTATCCCAAGGAAATTGGAGTTTGATTCTGCCCCATTCGTCACAATAGATTTCTTCCCCTTCCGGGCCGGTTACGTGGGCAACTTGGGTTCCGCGAATAATTGGACGAGGTTTTAAGGGACTGCGCCAAGGGCGGTGGTGAGGAATAAGGAAGAGTCGGTTTTCATAGCGGTTGCCTTCTTGGAGAGCGGCTTGGGTTATCGCCGGATGGCTATCACTTGAATTTCGCTCAACGGCGTCTTCCTCCAAAATACCGCTTTGGTACCCTTGATGTTCCACCCGTACCACCAGCCAAGCTTGATTAAGAGAAGGTGTCTGATGTCCCTCCAAAGCAAACCCATAGCCCGGGATAACACGCATATCCTCGCCCACCGCATTCGCCGTTTCAGATAACGCCATCTCTGATTCTAAACGGTATCGGGTAAAGGGCTTGCCTTGTTCGTCTTGCTTATAACGCCCCGGATAGTCGTATTTTTCATAAACGGTCGCAGAATTGACCGCACTTTTAGACATATCACTCTCGGTAAGCGCGGATGTCTGGGAATGATGTTGATGTTCGAGATTGTAATTCGGATTTAAGAAGGTGTAATCGCGTAAGGTTTGGCGGGTTGATGATTAGTTTTTAAAAGAACAAAAAAATAACCGCACGTTACAAAGTGCGGTTAATTAATGATTTAATTTAGATCAGCAGAATCAGCTTTAATCCACATGTTGATTTCTTTATAGTTAGCAGAAACCTAAAACTTACTAAATCTTTAGAGAGCTTAACTACAGTTTGTATAAAATTAAAAAAAATCATCATTCTATCATATATCAAATCTCTTAAAC
>NZ_CABFLM010000009.1 GCF_901873365.1 uncultured Aggregatibacter sp. | reverse complement strand
TGTCTAAAGAAAAATTTGAACGTACAAAACCGCACGTTAACGTGGGTACAATCGGCCACGTTGACCATGGTAAAACCACTTTAACAGCAGCAATTACCACCGTATTAGCAAAACACTATGGTGGTGCAGCTCGTGCATTCGACCAAATCGATAACGCGCCGGAAGAAAAAGCGCGTGGTATCACCATCAACACGTCCCACGTTGAATACGACACACCAACCCGTCACTACGCACACGTTGACTGTCCGGGGCACGCCGACTATGTTAAAAACATGATTACCGGTGCGGCGCAAATGGATGGTGCTATCTTAGTAGTAGCAGCAACAGATGGTCCTATGCCACAAACTCGTGAGCACATCTTATTAGGCCGCCAAGTAGGTGTACCTTACATCATCGTATTCTTAAACAAATGCGACATGGTAGATGACGAAGAGTTATTAGAATTAGTAGAAATGGAAGTTCGTGAACTTCTTTCTCAATATGACTTCCCAGGTGATGATACTCCAATCATTCGTGGTTCTGCATTACAAGCGTTAAACGGCGTAGCAGAATGGGAAGAAAAAATCCTTGAATTAGCTCAAGCATTAGATACTTACATTCCTGAACCTGAGCGTGCAATCGACCAACCGTTCCTTCTTCCAATTGAAGACGTGTTCTCTATTTCCGGTCGTGGTACAGTAGTAACCGGTCGTGTAGAGCGTGGTATCATCCGTACTGGTGATGAAGTTGAAATCGTAGGTATCAAACCAACAGCGAAAACAACCGTAACCGGTGTTGAAATGTTCCGTAAATTACTTGACGAAGGTCGTGCAGGTGAAAACATCGGTGCATTATTACGTGGTACAAAACGTGAAGAAATCGAACGTGGTCAAGTATTAGCGAAACCGGGTTCAATCACTCCACACACTGATTTCGAATCTGAAGTGTACGTATTATCCAAAGAAGAAGGTGGTCGTCATACTCCATTCTTCAAAGGTTACCGTCCACAATTCTATTTCCGTACAACTGACGTAACCGGTACTATCGAATTACCGGAAGGCGTGGAAATGGTAATGCCTGGCGACAACATTAAAATGACTGTATCCCTAATCCACCCAATTGCGATGGACCAAGGTTTACGTTTCGCTATCCGTGAAGGTGGCCGTACAGTAGGCGCTGGCGTGGTAGCTAAAAT
>NZ_CABFLM010000008.1 GCF_901873365.1 uncultured Aggregatibacter sp. | reverse complement strand
CGATATAAATAAATGGGGCCTTATTCCTGACTTGGTTACTTGTAATAACTATTTGGAAAAAAACAAAAACATGGTATCTATTTATATAAATGGTGAGAAGCTTAAAACTCATTGGGAGCCGGTTGCTATTTATTGTGATCGGTTTACACTCAATAAATTAGAACTTTTGAATAGTTGATAAAAGAAACGGTTAACTCTTTTTATGGTTCATTGAAATCTGAGTTTCCTTACAATTTCAGTCGTAAAAATGACCGCACTTTTGTTGGTCTGCTGATTGCCTCGGCTGAGAAAAACTGCGTAACAGCCATAACCTCATGGCGGACGCTCACCAACCGTTCCGCCTGCAGAACCAGTACTTCGACCAAGAAACGGGTTTGCATTACAACTTTTTGCGTTATTATGACCCCGCACTTGGGCGGTTTATTACTCAAGACCCGATTGGGTTGATGGGTGGGATGAATTTGTATCGGTTTGCGAATAATACACAAGGGTGGGTAGATCCTTTGGGGCTACAAAAAGTCTTGTATGTAATGACAAATGAAAATACTCCAATAATTGGAGATCATGCTGGATTAGCTATAATAGATACTGCAGATCCTACAAAGTCTATTTTATATGATCCCGCCGGGAGTTATAAAAATAATATTAGAGGGTCTGGAGATTTTTTTATTAGTAACGATTTTAATTATGATGATTATATAAAATATCAAACTTCAACAGATGGTCCTAGTGTTCATACTCATAAATTTAATATTAGTGATGAAGAAGCAGATAGGATTTTACAGAATATTGAAGAGCAGGGTGGTTGTACTGCCGGATTCTGTACTAAATGTACTAGTAAAGCTATTTCAGGTGGAAATGGGATATTTAAAGATTTAGAAAGCTATTTATTTCCTAAATCACTAGGAGATAAACTAAGGGAGCTAAAAACTAAATGAGTTCTTCGTATATAAGACATTTGGGCTATTTAGTATCATATGTTTTGTTTATATTATTATGTGTAGTTTTTAAGATATTAAATTTTTACTCTACAGTAAATAATTTTGAGTTGTTTTATTTTGTGTATTTTTTATTTTCTTTATTTTTTATTTTTTTGTATTTGAAAAATAAAAGCATTGGGTTTGTTGGGGTTTATATATCTTATCTTTTATCTAACGTAGTTGTTTATTCTATTTTTAGTTTTTATGGTTTTAAT
>NZ_CABFLM010000007.1 GCF_901873365.1 uncultured Aggregatibacter sp. | reverse complement strand
ATTCATAAGAAATTATGTGTTATTTCTTATTAATTTTCTAAATAAAAATACAGTGAGATCTATAAAAAAAGTAAAAATCAAATAAATAAACGTATATACAAAGAAATGAGACCACAATAAACCCTTTGTTAAAACAGAATTTACAGATAGCCAATAATTATCTCCATACACATCTAAAAATGTAAAACCAAATATAAACAATACAAAAAGTACATTACTCTTCCAATATTTCTTTAGGAACATATGTCTCGCCACTTTTCTGTTTTAAATGTATTTCTATTTTTAACTTATCTTTAAAAGCTAAATTTACTATCTTATTACATATTTTTATCCAACTTGAATTAGAAAGATGATCATCATAATCATCATTTATACTGGCTTGCTTAGCTCTATATACTGTGGAATGGATATTTTCTTTTGGTATATAACCGAAGCATCCATAAGATCCGCCTAGATGATCATATCCCAAAACACTATATGTCCCTCCTATATGAATTAATACATTTGTCGCTATATTAGGATTTGCTCTTGGTTCATCGATGCTACTACCATCAAGCTTTGTTTGTGTTTGTAGTGGTTTTGCTGGTAATTTTTCACTACCAAATCGAGTTAATTTAAAAGCATTTAAACCATCTGCCTCATTAATAGAAACATATTTGGCTATACCTCTAGAAATATGTTGTGCTCGAGCAGCAGGAAAATTAGGTATCCATAATGCAGTATATTGATTCCGCTCATAATCATCAGGAACAAACTCCCTATTAAGCAAAAGCTCTTTATTAACAATACCTCTATCAGCTTGTTTTTGATTTCCTAAATAATACCAAGAGTCTCTTGTCACATTGAACGTATCTACAATCTCATCAGATATTTTAACCCTATCTCTATTTAATCGTCTTATCAACACATTAACTTTATATGTTTTTACAATAACTGCCGGATCTGAGAAAACATAGTCTATTCCTTTTAAAGCCTGTATTGTATAGCCTGTTTCTTCTCCCGTTATTTCTAACACAATTATTTTTTGGCTAATCCTTTGCTCAAAAAGATAGTTTTCGCTATTTGTTGTTTTAGCCTCTGTTATTCCTTTGTTTCCCATTCCCAATCTTCCTCATGGTCAATATGTAATCTAAATTTCACGTTTTCTTCATTTTGTGTATAAAAGATAGGAGTTAATCCATCTAAATCAGTAATCCCTTTTTGCTCCCCCTCACTAAGTAATATACTAAACGGAACATTTGCATAAGGG
>NZ_CABFLM010000006.1 GCF_901873365.1 uncultured Aggregatibacter sp. | reverse complement strand
ATATTATAAATAGTTACTATATTGCATATAATAATAAAAAGTGGATTCTTGAAAAGATTAATACTGAAGTGAGCGGATTCCTAGAGGATTACTCTAAAAAATATATATGCAAATTTGATGAGCTTAACTTAGATATTTCTATACCTGATATTAAAGACAAGCTACCTAACTATGACTTATCAGATGAATATATTAGAAGCAATTGTGAATTAGATTATTTTTTTGAAGATTCACTAAATAATTTTATAAAAAGATTTAATGAGAATAATATAAATATTATTAATGGAATTGAGCGCTATAGAAAATTACTATTAATTTATCCTTATAGTGATAGTACAAAAAAAGAATATTCTATTATCCTTAACGAGCTATCTAAATTAAAATTGATAAATGAAAAGAATTATTTAGAAAAAATTATAACGAAGCGCGCAAGCAATACAAGTAGAGTAATAAATAAATCCTACTTATATTCTTCTATTGGTGTTAGAAGTGATATGTATTTAATTAAAGGGGATAGAGTTCATATTTTAGAAGAGAGAATAGATGAGCACGGAATAAAATGGTTTTTTATTAACTATAAAGGAAAAAAAGAAATTAATATGTGGATTAAAGCTGATTCAGTTGATTTAAATTAAATGATTTATTAACCGCAGTTTGCAATGTGCAGTTATTTTTTGTACTTTTAAAAATCCCGTAGCGTGCATCTTGATGCACGATTAAATAGAATGTCGTGCTACGGTTCTGAAGTATCTGAATTTACTTGGATTAAAGGTAAAAAAGTGGTGAGATTAAGAACATACAATATTTATGAAATCACACCACGGACAATTCCTAATGAGAATAATGAGAAAGCCACTTATAAACGCCCTTATCATATAGTGAAAAGCGGAGATACGTGGGAAAGTATAGAAAAGGAAGCTGGAGTAAACCGATATGCATTAATGTGGGAAAATGGCTTGGATGAAGCCACACCTTTAGAGACTTTGGTGGGTAAAAAAATTTATTTTCCGAAAGGAACGAGGAAGAATAAGACTCAATCGAAACAAGCTCAAGGTGATATCTCATCACCAAAACAGCCATCAAAAGCTGAAGACAAGAAAGCCCCGAAGTCAGCGGAAAAAAAGAAAACGAATCAAGAAGTTATTCAGGAACGTAGCGCGCATAATGAAAAACCGGTAGATGTGGTAGAAAATGAAGAAGATAATCCAAATGGATATTACTATGAAGCTAATAGTGGGTACTATCATAATCATTTAACTGAGGGGAGGGGAAGTATTAATGATGTATATATT
>NZ_CABFLM010000005.1 GCF_901873365.1 uncultured Aggregatibacter sp. | reverse complement strand
CATTCATGATTTCGTGCAACAAGTTGCACGCTACGATTTACTAAAAAATAAACACGGTTGCCAGCTTTCACAAGCCCCTTGAGAGGCTTATGAAGTCCAAGCCCTTATAGGGTAAAAACCGCACGTTTTACGTGCGGATTGTTATTTTGCGCTGAAATTACTTCGCTTGTTGATTTAGCGCTTTTTCAATTTTTTTATCTGTTTTGTATTGAGATAACGCATAAACCGCCCAAAGTGTTGCCGGAATCCATCCGATAAGCGTAATTTGTAAAATAAGGCAGATAATACCGGCAAAGGGACGGCCGATAGTGAAAAAGGTTAGCCAAGGTAAAAGTAAGGCAATGATGAGTCTCATGGTGTTCTCCTATTTATTCCATGTGGGTTTGAAAATTATCGGAAGGAAGCTGTAATTTGATTCTGGCATGGGAGGCTTGTTTGCACGGATAAGATGAGGTTATCTTATATTGCTTCTCCCAATTTTGGGTGGATTTAACTTGATCCACGCAATTGTTATAAATGGTTTTTAATTGGTCATAATTGCTCACTAATTGCGTAATATAAGCGTCTTCTTTTTGTTTGAACACCTCACGCCACGCGCCTCTTGGTTGAGCTTTTTTATAATCGTCATCATAGGCTTTCAGGGCATCTAACTGCTCCAAGGTCATCGCTTGGAATTCCTCGGTAGCTTGTTCTTTAACGGCGGTTTGCCACACGTCACAAGTGGAATATTGACGTTTATCCTGCTTGCAATAATTTTGCTCTTCCTTAAGTAAATTCGCTAAGCCTTTTGTTCTCAGTTCAGTAATAACAGGCAGGGTTTTCTCTTGATAAAAGGCTTTCATTGCTTCACATTCCGGTGTTGTTTTCCAGCTACTTGGGCATATTGAATTTACGTAGGCTTTCACAAATTCCTGCCAAGGTAGCGCATCATATTGTTGTTTTAATTGTGCTTTCGCTTGAGCAATGTCAGCCGCTAATTTAGCCTTACGTTCGTTTTCTTCTTTTTCACGTTGTAATCGCTTATCTTCTTTAATGGCATTTCTCGCAAGATTACATTCTGATCCGTCTGCCATCAGCGTTTCTAATGTTGATTTATCTCGTGAACGCATAGCTGCTTCAGCATCCTTTTCGCATTGTGCCCATTTTGTTTTCGCTTCATCAATGTGTTTAAGATAGTAAGCTTCATCTTTCTCAGAGCAGGCTGTTAGGCTAAGACAAACGCCCATTGGCATAAGCCAAAGTAATTTTTTCATAGGGGGATTCCTTTTGTATAAATAATGCTTATCACTGTGATAAACCGTATTATTCAAAAAAAAAAAAT
>NZ_CABFLM010000004.1 GCF_901873365.1 uncultured Aggregatibacter sp. | reverse complement strand
GTGAATTGGCATAAATCGTTTTGGATTTAATTTAACGGCCAATTCAACCGTTTGATGAGGAAATAAATGGTTATCCGACCAACGCCCATCACGTTCTGCCGGTGGTTTTCGTTTATACACAGACGAACATTTGCAGCGCTTGTCATTTATTTGTTATTGCCGATCTTTGGATATGTCCCTAGAAGAAATCAAATTGCTCTTGAGTTTGGACACTGCATCGGAACAACAAAAAACAGAAATTAATCAATTACTTGATCTGCATATTCAAGACATCGCCAAGCATATTCACCGATTACAGCATTTGCGCATGAATTTGTTACAGTTAAAACAGCAATGTGGTACATCAGAGCAGCAGAATTTACTGCAGATCTTGCAACGTAGTCATGCGAAGTTTAGACCGATAAAATAAAGCCACCTCATCTTAGGTGGCTTTTATTGTTGGCGAGAAAATTAGTTTTTGACAAAATCGCTAAATGTGAGCTCGTACTCATCACCATCCCGACTGTAGGAAATAAAGCGCGGGAATTTTTCCCCTTCATGTTTTTTCACCACAATGTCTTTATTCCCTGTTTTAAATTGATAGGTAATTTCAGTTACATCCTGTTTTTTATATTTAATTTGTTTTTTGTTCGTGTTCAACACCACATTCTTCATTGGATAAAGTTTTTTGCCGTTGGTGATTTGGAAACTGGTTGGCAACTTATCGTAATAACTCAGCTGGAAAGCAACGGTAAATAAATCGTAAGTCGGCAAAGTAAGCGCTTCGGTTTTCAAGCCGTCTTTCACTTTACCATATTCAATTTTACGGTTAGCAATTTTCGCTTCGGCATAAGGTTTGTTATTGCGTGTATCTTTATAACTTAGCATATTGAAAAAATTGCTACTTTGTGCGCCTTTGGAGGTGAACTGAATGTTGTATAACGGTACGTTAATATTAGCTCTGATACTGTACTCAAAACCGTCTGACTGAAAATGCACATAAGCAGGCATGAGATAATTGGAGCTGTATTTGATGTTCAAATCCGTTGCTTCGGCAGCTTGTACACCGGGAATATAAAGTAATGTAGCCAGTAAAAATAATTTGAGTAATTTCATGTGATTCCTTTTATCTCGTTAAATTGTTGTGCAACTTAGAACGAGCTTTCAAGCATAAGTTCCCGTTGAAAGTGCGGTGCTTTTTGGATGCGTTTTGATAAAGCGGTGAGCGACTTTTCCAAAAGGCGGATAAATTCTCCCTAAAATCGAATAAAAAAGAAAGTAATATTCAAATCTTTGATCAAGATAACAGTTTTTAGGTAGAAATTCTCATAGAATAGAGACAG
>NZ_CABFLM010000003.1 GCF_901873365.1 uncultured Aggregatibacter sp. | reverse complement strand
CAACAATACCTAATGCTTTATATTTATATGAATCATTTATATTTGGGTTAAAACACCAAGATAGCAGGTATTCTGAAACCTGACTAGCTCCGCCACACTCTACAACTTCATATTCATTCTCTTTACCAAGCAACTCAATATATTTCTGCAGAATTATTTGATCACTTTTTCCCTCAACAAAAATAATATTCTTATTAAGAAGATTACTATTTACTCTAGAATTAATCTCTTCTATTCTAGCTCTAAGCTTTGCATTTTTTTCAATTTCGTTTGCAATAAACGGACCTATTAATGCCAAAAACTCTTTATCATTATTATATATATCATTAGGTATACTATCTTTAACAACATATTTCGTTCCCACTTCCTCACATTCCTGTGTAGTTTGAAATAAATTACAATTTTCTGACTCCCTCTTCATTAAATAAAATGCAGGAGAGTGTGTTGTTAATAATATTTGGATTTGATCAGATACATCTAAAAATTGTTTAGATTTATTAAAAGATGCCAACCCCTCTAAATTATTCTCAGGCTCCTCATACCCCCAAATCGTATCTGTTCTTATACTACCTTTATTATTTAATCTATTATTTTCCTTATGAAAAAACTGTAATATACTTGGAATATGCCTTATTTTTACACCATCTCCTCTATTTTTTATTGAAATTAAGTTATTTCTATCTCCCGTCTGAAAATCTAAAGTAGAGAACAATGAGCTTAAATCATCAGGAAAACTTATCTCACTTTTTATTTTTAAATTTTCAAATAAATCATCACTCATATCTTTAGTTGATTTTTTTATAACACTCAAAAACTTATTCGAAGCATCAGATAAACTTTCAGATATAGACTCTGATAAAATACTATATAATTCTCTTAACAAGTTAGCAAAATATAAATTATCCTTCATTGCAGGAACATATCTATACTTTATCTTCCTTGCCCACGAATATTTAGTTGGCATTTTTTTTGAACTTGATGTTGATTTGTTGAAGTAATCCTCATATAAACCCTCTTTCCTCCACACTTTAGTCCAAGTAAACTCTTTATTATCTTGATAACTACTAGGAGGAGACAGGGTTAGCTCTATACGAATTTCTTTTGCCTTTTTGGGAGCTACTGTAGCAAATTTACAAAAATCTTTTGAAAAATCAAATTCTTCATAATGGCTGATTTTATTATTGAAAAACAAATTTAATGCTTTTAATATATTAGATTTACCAACATCATTAAGCCCATAAAAAACATTAACATTTTCTAATAAGATCCTCTCATCTTTAATAGATCTAAAGTTTGTTATTTTAATCACTTTTATATGCATATAA
>NZ_CABFLM010000002.1 GCF_901873365.1 uncultured Aggregatibacter sp. | reverse complement strand
GGAGCATATTTTTCCTTTCAGTTTACTGATGTTGATAAATTATTTTCTCAAAATGAGATTGGTATTGTTACCAACACTTTCTTAACAAAATCAAAATATAAAGATAAGGATATGTACCATTATTTAGTGCAATCTTTTACGCATAATATGACTCAAAGAAATTGCCAATGGTCATTGTTTTACTCAAACAAGGAAAATAATTTATCAGGGATTTATGTCTTTATTGGTAAAAGACCATCAATTTATGATAGATTTTCATTTTCAAATTGGCAAGAATTTAAATCCTTATTTAACCAAGAAATGTTAAGTGAGATTTGGAAAATTACTTTTTCTATTCAACAAAAATATATACCTATTTTTATTGGATATAATACAAAAAAACAAAACATTCACTGGCAAGTTGCGATGATTGATTTGAAAGACCAATTTTTTAAAAATACGCAAGGAATATATGAACTTTGCGATAAGAAAATAAACTGGGTTATTTCAAAAAATTCATCCTATCATTATTTTTTCGGACGAGGTGCGTTTCATCCAAATCTAACTGATAAAAAAGTGCTTATTATTGGGCTAGGAGCGATTGGAAGTCAAGTTGCTAAGACACTTGTGCGTGGTGGTTGTAAGAATATTACCATTGCTGATTATGATATTAAAGAACCAGAGAATATTTGTCGGTCGGAATATAATTTTATACCGCCTTATGAAAATAAAGCAGATGAATTGGCAAGTATTTTGTGGAGTATTTCTCCTTTTGTTGAGTTGAATCCCATTCGTAATTTGGTGACGGAATATATTAAATTTGATCTTGCATCAGAGCATATTAATTTTTTATCAGCAAAATTTTCAGAATTTGATTATATATTTGATTGTTCTACTGATGATGATTTAATGTATCTTACAGGCAAGTTAAATTTAACCAGCACTATATTGAATTTATCTATAACAAATCACGCAAAAGCATTGGTATGTGGTGTTTCACCCAATCATTACCGCTTTGTTAGACATCAGTTTGATAATATTTTAGAGAATGATACTTTGGATTTATATAATCCTATTGGCTGTTGGAATCCAACTTTTAAAGCATCGTATAATGATATTGCCATTATGGTTCAACTATCATTAAAAACAATTAACTTAATGATTCAAGAGAATAATTATCAAAATTTTACTATTCAATATGATGATAATCTCAATTTAAAGGTTGAGAGGTTTTAATGATTGTGAGAAAACACAAAAACCTTCGATTATGTTTTGAATACCAACTCATTGAACTTATGACAAAAAAAGCAATTCATCATTATCCAAATGAATATGGTGGGTTTCTTTTAGGTTGTTATTCTAATGATTTTACTAGATTGTAT
>NZ_CABFLM010000001.1 GCF_901873365.1 uncultured Aggregatibacter sp. | reverse complement strand
AAATATGGTAAAGAAATCATCAGGAGAATTTTAGATGAAAAATAAAGACATTCTTGAACTATATAAAAATTGGGATGGAGAAACACTCCCTCCAGATGAACTAATGGAATTGGTTTCTCAAAATCCATTTAGTTTGCTTGATGTTCAGATTGTTAATTACAAAGCATTTTCTGATAAAGTATCAGTTAAGTTTGAAGACAATAAAAAACCAATTTTATTTGTGGGCGTTAATGCTAGTGGTAAAACAACTATCGCTGATGCTATTGCTACATCATTAAGTAAAATTAATAGTGCTATTTATAATAAGAATACTGATTCAGGTGATGTAATAGAAGAAAGAGATATAAACAAGAAAAATGATCCATATCAACCGGCTTTAATAGAGTTAAATTTAGGATATGCTAAAACTAAATTAACTGAAGTTATCGTTGCAAGATCACCTAATGGCTCTCCTAAGACAATTTCTAGCACGCTCATACAGGCTAAAAAATTAGGTGCGCTATATAGCTATATGCTAGCTAAAGATAATTTAGATTTACCTCTTTATTTATTTTATGGAGTAGATCGCTCATCGTTAAAAACTAAAGATAAATTTGATAAAGCAGATTTTATATCTAAAGTAGAAAGATTAAATGCGATACCACAGAAACTAAAAAGCACATTAAATTTTAATGATTTTTTATTATGGTTTAAGTATTTAGATGATGCTAAGAATCAAGATCTAGTAAATGCATTAGAAAGTGTTAAAAGTGAATTAGCTAATATAGAAGGGAAAGTTAATGAACTGGATTCATATGACAACGATATGTTAACTGGATTGAATGTAGCTAATGAATTACTAAAAAAAATGAATTCAATAGCATCTATTTATTCTAAACTAGAAAACGTAAAAAATAATAATGAAGTAGACACAGAAAGAGGAAAACAATTACAGAAGATTAAAGAAATTATTATTACTTTTATTCCAAATATCATAGATATAAAAATAGATAGAAATCTTTCCTATCCATTTATAGTTAAAAAGCAAGATGGTTCACAATTTCCTTTGTCAGAATTGTCTCAAGGAGAAAAATCAATCATATCTTTAGTGGGAGATCTTGCTAGACGTATGCTTATCTTAAACCCACATAAAGAAAATCCTCTTGATACTCCAGCGATTGTTATTATTGATGAATTAGAACTTCACTTACATCCACAATGGCAAGAAGAAGTTATTTCTCAATTAGAACGAACCTTTAAAAATACTAAATTTATTTTAACTACGCATACTCCAACTATTGTTAGTTCAATCATAAATGAAAATCTTTACCTTATTAAAGGTAATCAAATTATAGCAGGTAAACATCTTGATTTTGGTACATATGGTGCTGAATACGCTAGTAT